>NZ_CAUTOG010000004.1:0-61396 GCF_963540075.1 uncultured Bifidobacterium sp. | reverse complement strand
CGGGGAGGGTGCACGCCATCACCGGCCCCTCGGGAGCAGGCAAGACGACGATGCTCTCCCTCATCTCGGGACTGGCCACACCCACGGAGGGCAAGGTGCTCTACCGCGGGCACGACCTGGCGAAGCAGGACAGGTACAGCTACCGCAGCCACGACATCGGGGTGATCTTCCAAAGCTTCAACCTGCTGCCCTCGCTGACGGTCTCGGAGAACATCATTCTGTCCATGGACGCCTCCGGCAAGAAATTCGACCGGCCGAAAAAGGAGATCGCCCTCGACCTGCTCGACCAGGTGCATCTTCCCGCGGAGTACGCCAACGAGCGCATCCTGCACCTGTCCGGCGGCGAGCAGCAGAGGGTGGCCATCGCGCGCGCCTTCAGCTACGATCCGTCCATCATCATCGCCGACGAGCCCACCGGCAACCTCGACATGGCCACACAGGAGGACATCATGGGCATCTTCAACTCCCTGGCCCATGACGAGGACCGCTGCGTGATCATCGTCACGCACAGTCCCGAGGTGGCGAAGGCCTCCGACGACGTCTTCCAGCTCGCCCCGCTGCGTCATCACGCCGCGCGACGCACCCGTCCGGTGACGAGGCACACCGCGGTCTCCGGACGCTGATTCCCGCCCGTCGCGGGCGGTCACGCACGAGGCCCGGATCCCCTGGGGATCCGGGCCTCGTCGTCATCGTCCGAAATCTCCGGAGCCATCCTCCGGACGACGTCCTTTCACCGACTCCCGCAATCCTCCGTCCGACCCGGTCCCGCCCCTATTCGCCGAGGAAGGCGAAGCTTCCCGTCACGGCAGCGGCGGCCAGGGCGACGGCGGGGACGGCCAGGCACCCGACGAGGAACAGGCGGTCGCGCGTCCTCACCAGGCTGACTCGCGCATGGCTGCGCGGACCCGTCCCCCCGAAGCCCCGCGCCTCCATCGCCGTGGCCAGCGAGGTGGAGCGACGGATGGACAGGACGAGAAGAGCGAAGGCCTGAGGAAGGAAGGCTCGCACCGCGTTGTCGTCTCCCAGACCGCGACTGCGCCGGGAGGCCGTCAGAGCGGCCCAGTCGTCGCGCAGCACGGAGAAGAGCCTCATCCCCGCAAGCCCGCCGTACACGAAGCGGTCCGGCAGATGAAGCACCTGGCTGAAGGAGTCCGCCAGGTCGGTGGCGTCGATGCCCAGCACCGTGATGATGGCGGGGATGCCCACGGCGAGGATCCTGATCCCGGTGGCGACGGCCAGGTCGGCAGATCTGTCGCTGATGACGATCATCCCCCACCGCCACCACACGTCGCCCCCGATCTTGCCATACAGGAGCACGGCCAGGGCCGATCCGGGGGCACCGATGATGACTGGCCAGCAGGACCGGATGACGCGCCACGGGGTGAATCCCATGATGGCCAGGGCCACGACCTCCAGACCCAGCGCCACGGAGGCCGACACGACGTCGAGGCTGAACAGCAGCGGCAGCGTCGAGAGGAAGGCCCCGATAAGACGATAGGAGGGGTTGAGAGAGGCGAGGAAGCGCGACCGGCTCGACGGACGGACGTCCTCATGCCGTTCCTCGACGCGGCTGACGGCGATCCGTGAATCCTCCCGAGGCCGCTCTCCGGCGCCATCGACGGCATCGGCCGCGCCGGACGCCCATTCCCGGGTCGACCCCTTCGGGACGAGCTCGACGATGCGGGCGCCAAGAGCCGTGACCAGGTCGCGGTCGTGCGTGACCACGATGATGCTCACCCCGTCGCCCCGCAGCCCGTGGATGAGCCGGACGATCTGCATCCAGGTGCGTCGGTCCTGACCGAAGGTGGGCTCGTCGAGGATGAGCACGGTGGGGGTGGCGGCGAGGGCGGCGGCCACGGTGAGGCGTCGTTTCTCCCCGCCGGACAGCGTGTAGGGATTGGCGGCGGCGTAGCGTTCGAGCCCGAAGCGCCGCAGCAGACCGGTGGCCCTGTCCCGAGCCTCTCCTTCGGCCATCCCGGTCCGCACCGGGCCGAGCATGACCTCCTCGAGCACCGTTCCGCGCGCGAACTGGTGCTCGGGGTTCTGGAACACATAGGAGATCCGCGAGGCCAGCCGCCTGGAGCTCCACGCCAGGGGCTCCGGGTCCTCCAGGCCTTCGGCGAGAGGGCCGACGGCCTTCACGGTGCCGGCGACGGGCGGCAGCAGACCGGCGAGGGTGAGGGACAGCGTCGACTTCCCCGCCCCGTTCGCGCCGACGAGCGCCGTGATCTGACCCGTGCAGAAGGTCAGGTCGATATGCTCGGATATGGCGCGGCCATCCCGTCCGATGGACAGGTCCTCGGCGCGCAGCACCGGCGTCCCCGTCCCCTTGTCGGGTGGATAGGGAGGCTCGTCGTCGGTGCGGATGCGCATGACGACGTCCCGGGGACGCCGGTAGCGGTCGGGCACCCACACCCCCAGCCCGGCGAGGTCCAGCGACCCGTCGCGGAACACCTCGTCGGGCGTGCCGTCGGCCACGACGACCGTCGGGGGCCCGAGGGGGAACGCCTCGCGGTCCCCCTCCGGCTCCCTCCGGGTCGCCGTCGCCCCGGCCGCGCCAGGTCCGAGGACGACAACGCGGTCGATCAGGTCCACCCAGGGTTCGGCGCGATGTTCGACGAGCACCATCGTCGCCCCGGTCGACCGCACCACGCCACCGACGGCATCCACGACCTGATCCACGCCGTCGGGATCGAGGTTGGCCGTCGGCTCGTCAAGAAGAAGCACGCCGGGCCGCATGGCGAGCACCCCGGCCAGCGCGAGGCGCTGCAGCTGCCCGCCGCTCAGATGCATCACCGGGCGATGAAGCTCGACGCCGTCGAGCCCCACCGCGTGGAGGCATTCGTCAACCCGCTCCCAGATGCGGTCTCGGGCCACGTCCATGTTCTCGGGGCCGAAGGCGACGTTGTCCCCCAGCCTCTGGAAGATCGTCTGCGCGTCCGGGTCCTGCAGCACCAGCCCCACGCGACCGCGGGCCTTCGCGGTGGGCACTCCCCCCACGAGGATGCGCCCCTCGGTCACGCCCCCGTCGACGTCCTCGGTCGCCTCCGACCCCGCATCCGTCCCGAGGATCCCGGCCGCCCCCGCAAGGATCGTCGACTTGCCGATTCCGGAGGCGCCCAGCAGAAGCACGTGCCGTCCCGCCTCGATCCGCAGGTCGAGATCCTTCACCGCGAAGTCCCGTCGGGAGGGATGGCGGAACCCCCAGTGGTCGAAGACCAGAGGAAGTCCCGCGATGCCGGTCGGCGAACCATCACCGACCGGCATCGGGACGGCCGTCGTCGCGAGCGGATCCGTCGTCAGGCCCGTTCCGAGCGCACGGCGCGACCGGCGGCGAAGGAATCAAGCGCCCCCGTCCTCGCGATGGCCAGATAGAGGTACCACATGAGCACCCCGGCGATCACCGCCCCCGACAGCGTCGTGGTGATGAAGTAGACGACGCCGTAGCTGCCCGTGGCGCTGATGCCCTGCAGATGGGTGAAGAAGGAGTATCCCCAGCAGCCGACGCCCGAGAGCGCGCCCGAAAGAGTCACGACGGGAAGCGCCCAGCGCCTGTAGGCGAACGCCGCGAAGACGACCTCCGCGAGCAGACCCTGCACGAGGGCGATGAGGAAGGTCTCGACGCCTCCCCACATGTTGCCCATCAGCGCCTCGAGGATGCCGGCGACGACCTCGGCGTACAGCGCGGCACCGGGTTTGCGCACGATGACGGCGGCCAGTGGGCCCGCGAACAGCCACAGGCCGTTGAACAGGCCGGGCAGTCCCGGGACGAGAGCGTCGAGCGTCTCCCACGGCGCATAGGTGACGATGGCCACGCCCCAGTAGATGAGGGCGCTCGCGACGCCGATCACGGACGCCACGGCGATGTCGACGACCCGCCAGTTCAGGCCGGGTCGCGAGGGGACGACCGGATCGGATGATGATGAGGATGTCATATGCTGTGCCTTTCGTCGGGCGCACGCTGCGTGCGCGGTCAGGCACGGGAAGCGACGTCCGTGCGCCGGCATTGTCCGGATTCACGTTCAATCGGTCGGGGCCAATCGGCCCCATCTCAGCCATGCCGCGAACGGCACAGCCCCCGTGTCAGCTGGAAAGTCTAGAGCGGCCCCCCGACCCGGTACCGACGCCGTCGAACGACCGGCGCTCCGACGACTGCGGAACGGTCGCGACGCTCCGGGAATCCGATGCGTCCCACGGCCCCATGCCGAGGAGCCGGACGCGGCCTCAGCCCCTCCTGCCGCGCCCGAGAGCGTCGAGCATCAGGGCTTCGGCGAGGATGTTGTTCCTGAGTCCGGACAGGGAGATCGACTCATTGGGGCTGTGCGCGTTGGCCTTCGGATCCTCCGGCCCCGTGACGAGCACCTGGGCCGCGGGAAAGATCCGCTGCAGCTCGGGAATGAAGGGGATCGACCCTCCCTCGCCCTTGTTGATCGGAGGCACGCCGAACGCGACCTCCATGGCTGCCAGGGCGTCCCGGACGGCGAGGGCGTCGGGGTCCATCGCCCAGCCTCGTCCGTTCTCGAGCGGCTCCACCGTCACCTCCGCGCCGAAGGGCGCGTGGGAGACGAGGAAGCGGGTCAGCGCCTTCTGCGCCTCGACGGGATCCTGCCTCGGGGCGGTGCGCACGGACAGCCGGAAACGCGCCGAATCGGCGATGACGTTGAAGGACCCGTCCACCGGATGCGCGTCGAACCCGATGACCGTGGCGCTGGGGCGGGTCCACGTCCTTTCGGCCAGGCTGCCGGTTCCCGCGAGCCGGTAGGCGGGCACGAGACCGGCGTCGGCCCGCAGCGTGGCCTCGGCGAGGTCACGCTGCAGCCCACCGACGGGGGCCTGCGAGTCGAGACCGGGCACCGCAAGCCCCCCCTGCGCGTCGTACAGCGAGGAGATGAGCATCGAGGACAGGGTGACCGCGTCCAGAACGGGACCGCCGAACTGCCCCGAATGCACGGGATGGTCGGCCACCCGCACCGTGACGTCCACCGAGGTGTTGCCCCGCAGGCTGGTGGTGAGGCTGGGGATGTCCGCGGACCAGTTCCCCGAGTCGGCGACGATGATGACGTCGGCGCGGAACTCGTCGCGATGCGCCTCGATGAAGGGGATGAACCCCGGTGAGCCCATCTCCTCCTCGCCTTCGATGAAGACGCGCACGTTGACGTTCAATCCGTCATCCAGGGCGTGCAGCGCCCCGGAGTGCATGGCGATGCCTCCCCCGTCGTCGGCCGCCCCCCGTCCGAAAAGCCTTCCGTCGCGTTCCGTGGCGACGAAGGGGTCGGTGTCCCATCGCGAGGCGTCGGGGACGGGCTGGACGTCATGATGCGCGTACAGCAGCACCGTGGGGGCGTCGGGATCGACGATCCGGGACCCCACGACCTCCCATGCCGCGTCGGGACCGTCCGAGGCCCTGGAGACCTTGGCGGCCACGCCGGCCTCGCGCAGCAGCCCGGCCACGAACTCGGCCGATCTCCTCATCGTCTCCGAGCCGATGCCCTTGGCGGACACCGAAGCCAGCGCGATCTTCCGCGACAGCACGTCCACCACCCGAGGGAAGTCGTCGTCCACCCGATTCCGCAGGGCGGACACCCTCCCCGCATCGATTCCCGAAGCCGTCTCGTTCATCGTCATCCGTCTCCCTTCCTTCGTGGCCGACGCCCGCATCGTCGGGGCGAATTCCTCTCCGATGCTACGTCCGCGGCGGATGCGCGAACGCCATCGGGGGACGCCGGACGTCTTCTGGCCGCAGGGGCGGTGCCGTCCTCGGACGTCGGACCGGAACGCCCCGTTCCCGATCGCGCGGACTCTTGCGACGTGGTGACGATGACGACGGGCAGACCGGGCCGCCTCCGTGCGAAGAGAGGCCCTCGCGCGTCGAGGCGTGACCGTAGCCTGCAAAGCATGACATGGAACCCCTGGCGCAAAGGCGATGACAAGGACGGGTCCGCCGACGGCGGCCCGGACGGCGACGAGACGGCGACGGCGGACGGGAGCGGGGACCCCCAGACGACGGGGAAGGGACGTCCCACCCCTCGCCGACGGGAGGCGGAGCGCCAGCGTCTTCGGCCCCTGGTTCCCGAGGACCGCAAGGCGAGCTCCAAGCAGGCCCGCAAACGCCTGAAGGAGAAGGAGAACACGGAGTACGAGGCCATGCGCACGGGCGACCTCGCCCATATGCCTGCTGCGGAGCGCATGCCATGGCGGGTGTTCATCCGCGACTACGTGGACGCCCGATGGAACGTCGGCGAGTTCTTCATGCCCGTCGCCTTCGGCATCCTCATCCTGTCGATGGCGGTCACCTCGACCTGGCCCCGGCTCACCGTCCCTCTGCTGCTGCTCATGTACGTGTATCTGCTCGCGGTGGTCATCGACGTCGTCCTCATGTGGAGGCGGCTGAAACGCCGCCTGATCGAGAGATTCGGCGAACGCGCCGTGGCGAAGGGTTCGCGATCGGCGTCGTACGCATGGAGCCGGTCCATCCAGATGAGGCGGTGGAGGCTTCCCAAGCCGCGGTATCCCAAACGGGGCCGCTGGCCGGAGTGATGCCGGCCGTTCCGCGCCGGACGGCCGGCGGGGAGGGCGGCGACGTTTCGGCAGACGCCGTGAAAACCCGGAAAATCGTACGACGCCGTGGGATCGTGAACGCGGCGGGGTGAGACCGACCCCGGTGACCGGCATCCGCCGGTTCCGGTCCGCGGCAGCGACGCCGCAGGGAGGAGAGACGAGAACATGTCCGACATCCATGGGATGGCGTCAGACGGGCCCGCTTCGCGGGGGGATTCCACGGCATCCGATCCGAACCGGGCCGCATACGGGCAGGTCCACCATGGGGGGACGCCGACCGTCCCGACCGATCCCGGAACACCGGAGCACTATGACGTGGTCGTGATCGGCGCCGGTCCCGGAGGCTATTCGGCGGCTCTTCGAGCCGCCGAACTGGGTCTCTCGGTCGCGCTCGTCGACCGCGGAGCGGCTCTGGGAGGGACCTGTCTGAACCGGGGATGCATCCCTTCCAAGGCGATCATCACCGCCACGCATGCCATCGGCACCATCCGGCGGGCGACCGAGATGGGGATCGACGCGACACTGAACGGAATCGACTTCGGTCGGCTGCGGTCCTATCGCCTTCATGTGGTCGACACCATGACGAAGGGGCTGGCGGGTCTGCTCGCCCATCGCGGAGTCACGGTGTTTCGCGGCGAGGCGAGCGTGTCCGCCGGCGACGCGCCGGCCCCCTCCGATCCGGCGGGATCGGCCGCGGCGTCTACGGCGGCCGGGACCGACCGCCGAGTGCGCATCGAAGCGGTCACCGGCACGCAGGCCGTCGAGCGTTTCGTCCGCGCCGGGGTACCCGAGCCTCAGGGCCAGGCCGTCGAGCTGCGGGCAGGGTCCGTCGTCCTGGCGCTCGGATCCTCACCCCGTCCTCTTCCCGAATCGCCCTTCGGCGGAGCTCTCATCAGCTCCACCCAGGCCCTGTCCCTCGACCGTTTCCCCTCCAGCGTGGTCATCATCGGATCGGGCGCCGTGGCGGTGGAATTCGCCAGCCTCTGGAACGAGGCGGGATGCGACGTGACGATGCTTATCCGGCATTCCCGGGTGCTGTCGGCCTGGGACCGTCGGACGGCGACGACGCTCACGCGCGAGCTCAGGCGCCAGGGCGTGCAGGTGGTCGCGGATGCGCATGTGTCCCGCGTGGACACGGGCGTCAATCTGGGAGCCACCGTTCATTACCGTCTCGGCGCGGATGAGACCGACGTCACCGCCTACGGCGAGTTCGTCCTCGCCGCGATCGGGCGCGACCCGGCGACGAACGTCCCCTGGCTGGGCCCCCTCGCCGTAGACAGGGACGGTTCCGGCTGCATCACGACGGATGCCTGGGGCAGGACCACGGCCATCGGTGTGTGGGCCGTCGGCGACGCGACCAAGGGTCCGGCTCTGGCGAACAGGGCCTTCGCCCAGGGAATCGTCGTCGCCGAGGCCATCGCCGGGAAAAATCCCGACCCGGTGGACGATGACTCCGTCACGCAGGTGGTGTTCTCCTCACCCGAGGCCGCGAGCGTGGGCATGACCCTGGACACGGCCAGGTCCCGAACGGACGTCCATGACCCCGTCGAGACCGTCTATCCCATGCTGTCCAACGCAAGGATGGTGATGTCAGGCTCCACGGGGGCGCTCAGCGTGGTCAGCGGGCTCCGGGACGGCTGCGGCGACGAGCCGGTGGTGCTCGGCGTGCATATGGTGGCGCCTCTGGCCGGCGACCTCATCGCCGAGGCGCAGCAGCTCGTCGGAGGCATGGTCCCCGTGCACCGGGCCTCCTCGCTCATCCATCCCCATCCCACCATGAGCGAGACCCTGGGGGAGGCTCTGCTCAAGGCCGACGGCAGACCGCTGCACACGCGCTCGTAGGACGCCGCGGGCGAGGCCGGGCAGGGAGTAGAGTGGCGCAATGCGAACCGTGGCCACGGAGCGACGCCTGATATGCGCCCATGGGCAGGCCCGCTCGGCGGGCGCGACCGCTGAAGAACCATACTGACGGAGGAGGAACGAGCCAATGGCGGCGAAGGAGAAGAAGGGGTCCGGGAGGAAGCCCGGCATGATCGCGCAGATCATGCAGATCTACCGGTACACGCATGCCGAGGACAGGTCCCTTCCCTGGGTGGTCGCGGCGGCGTTCGCGCTTCCCGTGGCGGTCGCCGTCATCCTCGGCCTCGTCATGCGATGGTCGCCCCTCACCTGGGTGCTGGTGCTCATCACCGCGGTGATGCTCGGCATGCTTCTGTTCACGATGGTCCTCACCAGACGTGCGGACAGGGTGGGCTACGCGAAGCTCGAGGGACGCCCCGGCGCGGCGATCGGCGTGCTGGGCAACATCAGCAAGGCGGGCTTCTCCTTCCCTCAGGAGCCCGTGTGGATCGATCCCAAGACGAAGGACGCCGTGTGGCGGGGCACCGGGTACAACGGCGTCTATCTGCTCGGCGAGGGCGACCACGAACGGGTGGCCAGAGCCATGGAGCATCAGGAGCGTGCCATCCGCGGGGTCACGGCGGGGTCGTCCATCCCCGTGTACCGCATCGTCGTCGGCACCGGCAGCCACGACGTGCGTCTGCGCGACCTTCGCCGCACCGTCATGCGCTGCAAGAGCTACGAGCCCACCTCACACTCCAATCCCCTGCTGGCGAGGATCCATCCGCGGCGAAGGTTCATCCTCACCAAAACCGAGCTGTCCACGCTCAACGACCGCCTGCGCACCCTGCGTCGCGTCCACGGGTACGGCATCCCCAAAGGCGTGGACCCGCTCCGTCCGCCTCGCGTCAGCCGTCGCGCCATGCGCGGTCGCTAGACGACGAAACATTCTCGTAACCCAACAGGGCGAGTCAGTGGGACCCGCCCTTTTAGACTGGGCTGCGTAGGTTCATATGAAAGGAGCGGTCCATTGACTGCACTCAAGACCAAGGCGGATGCCGAGGCCCTCATCAATGAGGAGGGCGTCGAATACGTGTCCGTGCGCTTCACCGATCTGATCGGTGTCCAGCAGCACTTCACGGTCCCCGCCAGCGAATTCATCAAGGACGCCTTCACCGATGGGATGCCCTTCGACGGCTCCTCTGTGCAGGGCTTCCAGGCCATCAACGAGTCCGACATGAAGCTCGTTCCCGACGTGTCCACAGCCTTCATCGACCCCTTCCGCAAGCACAAGACGCTGGACGTGGCCTTCTCGATCGTCGACCCTCTCACCGATGAGCCCTATTCGCGCGATCCCCGTCAGGTCGCCGGCAAGGCCGAGGCCTATCTGAAGTCCACCGGCATCGCCGACACCGCCTCCTTCGCCCCGGAGGCGGAGTTCTTCATCTTCGACAAGGTCCGCTACGAGAACAGCATGCGTCGCTCCTTCTACGAGGTCGATTCGATCGAGGCGCCGTGGAACTCCGGCGTCGACGTCGAGGATGACGGCACGCCCAACATCGGCTACAAGAACCGCGTCAAGCGCGGCTACTTCCCCGTCCCCCCGCAGGACCACAACCAGGATCTGCGCGACGACATGGTCGCGAATCTGCAGAAGGTCGGTCTGATCCTCGAGCGCTCGCACCACGAGGTGGCCGGCGCAGGACAGCAGGAGATCAACTACCGCTTCAACACGCTGCAGCATGCCGGCGACGATCTCATGAAGTACAAGTACGTCGTTCATGAGACGGCCGCTCTCGCCGGCAAGGCCGCGACCTTCATGCCGAAGCCGATCGCCGGGGACAACGGCACCGGCATGCACTGCCACCAGTCCCTGTGGAAGGACGGCAAGCCGCTCTTCTACGACGAGATGGGCTACGGCGGGCTGTCCGACATCGCCCGCTGGTACATCGGCGGACTCATCAAGCATGCCTCCTCGGTGCTCGCGTTCACGAACCCCTCGCTGAACTCCTACCACCGTCTGGTCCCCGGCTTCGAGGCGCCCGTCAACCTCGTGTACTCCGCCCGCAACCGCTCCGCCGCCATCCGCATCCCGCTGGCCGGCACGAGTCCGGCAGCGAAGCGCATCGAGTTCCGCGCACCGGATCCCTCGTCGAATCCGTTCCTCGCCTTCTCGGCCCAGCTCATGGCGGGTCTGGACGGCATCCTCAACCACATCGAGCCTCCGGCCCCCGTGGACAAGGACCTCTACGAGCTTCCCCCCGAGGAGCATGAGGGCATCAAGCAGGTGCCGGGTTCGCTCAGCGAGGCTCTGAACGCCCTTGAGGAGGACCATGACTTCCTGGGAGCCGGCGACGTGTTCACCGACGATCTCATCGAAACGTGGCTCGACCTCAAGCGCGGCGAGATCGACCAGGCCCGTCTGGCCCCGACCCCGTTGGAGTACGAGCTGTACTTCGCCATCTGAGTCGGTTCGGATCGCTCCGTTCCATGACGACCCCCGCGGGCTTCGGCCCGGGGGTCGTTCCATATTCCCCAAGAGATCGTCGTCGCCTCCCGGCAGCCCATTCCGCACCGCGGCGACGGCCGTGTTCGACGGCATGGTGGCGGCTCCCGTCCGCCCACACACATCAAGGACGTTCCGGCTTGGGTCTGCATGCCGCTGTGCGTTTCCTCATACCGGATGCGAGGTGTCCGTCGCAGTCCTCGGGAAGGGCCGCGACGGGCATCGTCTCATTCTCCCCGTTCCGGATCGCCGGGCTCCATCAGACGCTGCGCCAGGCCGACGAAGGCGTCGGACAGGGGGGTGCCGGCAAGACTCCCGCGTTCGTCGAGAACCACGGGACGTCCCTGCTCGTCCGTTTCCCGCAGAGCCGGGTCGAACGGGAGCCTTGCCAGCAGCGGAACGTCATGATGCAGGTCATGCGTCAGCTGCGTGCTGACCCGCTCCCCTCCCCCGCGTCCGAAGATCTCCAGACGCTCGCCGCGATGCTCGAACCAGCTCATGTTCTCGACGACGCCGCGCACGCGCATGGGGACCTGCAGGGCGACGAGCCCCGAACGCACGGCGACCTGCGAGGCGCCCTCCTGCGGAGTGGTGATGACGACGAGTTCGGCGTTGGGAAGCGTCTGCGCCACGGAGATGGCCATATCGCCGGTTCCGGGGGCCATGTCGAGCAGAAGGACGTCGGGCTCGCCCCACCACACGTCCGAGAGGAACTGCTCCAGAGAGCGCTGCAGACGGGGACCGCGCCACAGAATCGCCCGATCGGAACCCGCGAACATGCCGATGGAGATGAGCTTGACTCCCCAGGAGACGACGGGCATGAGCATCCCGTTGACGTCCGTGGGCTGCCGGTGGACGCCGAACAGGGTCGGCAGCGAGAAACCATAGACGTCGGCGTCGATGGCGGCGGTGTTGTAGCCCAGGGCGGCGAAGGTGGCCGCAAGGTTAGCCGTCACGGAGGACTTGCCCACGCCTCCCTTCCCGGAGGCGATCGCGAAGATCCTCGTGCGCACGCCCGGCCGGCTGAAGGGGTTTCGTCGCCGTTCGGCCTTGAGGGAGGAGACGAGCCGTTCGAGCTTCTCATGGCTCATCGAGGTGACCTCGATGTGCGGCACGAGAAGCGCGTCCGGATACGAGGACAGGGCCCGGGTGATGCGTTCGGTGATCGTGCGCGACAGCGGGCAGCCGGCGATGGTGAGCTCGACGCGGACGGTGACGTCGACGACGCTCCGTTCGTCCGGCAGGCGATCATCCGACGCATCCGCGTCGTCGGGGCGCGACAGGGACTCTCCTGACGCCGATGTCGATGCCCGTTGCGCGACGGCGGCGGACGTTTCATCGGGGATCTCATCGCAGGCTTCGCCTGGTTCTCCGTCGGAGACTCTCCGCGCGGCGTGGATCGCGGCGATCATGCCCAGGTCGACGATGGAGCGGCCCAGCTCCGGATCGATGACCTTCGCCAGCCTGGCGCGGATGTCGTTTTCGATCCGCGCCATATCGCCCTGGTCATCCCCGTCCTGGTCGTCATCCGTCGTCCGTGCATCCGTCATCCGATCCTCCTTCGCCGCCAGCGCCGGGACGCGGCCATGCTTTGCGAAGCGGGTCCGCGGCATGGCCACCCTCGCGATGGCGCAGGGTCCACCCTATCCGCCTCGGACGCGCCATGCCAGAGCCGTGCACCGCGCACCCGGAAGCCGAAGCCTCGACGGACCACCCGGCCGGAACCGGCGACCCGATGTCCGAAAGGCCGGCCTAATCCGAAGACCCGGTGTCCAGCAGACGACGGAACGCCGCCTCGTCCAGCATGCGGATGCCCAACTCCTCGGCCTTCTCCGCCTTGGAACCCGGATTCGCGCCGACGACGACGTAGTCCGTACGGCGGCTTACGGAACCGGAGGCCCTACCGCCACGCCGGATGATGGCCTCCTTGGCCGAGTCGCGGGTGAAGCCCTCCAGCGACCCCGTGACGACGAGGGTGCGGCCCTCCAGCGTCCGCGGCAGGCCGCTGTGCTCGACGATGGATCCCAGTCCGGCGGCCGTCCATGCCTGGAGGATGCGTCCACGCCAGTCGCCCGGAGTCTTCGCCGCGGCGAACCATCCGACGACCGATTCGGCGATCTCAGGCCCGATGCCGTCGATGTCGGACAGCTCCTCGGCGGTGGCGTGCGCGACGGCGTCGAGAGACCCGAACCGGGAGGCCACCAGCCGCGCCGTGGGGGGGCCGAGATGCCTGATGGACAGGGCGACGAGCACCCGCCACAGATCCGCATGCCGAGCCTTGTCGATCTCCTCAAGCATCGCGCGAGTGGTCTCCAGCGGACGGACGATGATCGGTCGGCGCACGGTCGTCCCGTCGCGCGCCGTTGTCCGTCTGACGTCGACGACGATCGCGTCGGAGGGAACGAGGAACCCGGGATAGAGGTCCGTCGACGCGGCCTCGTCCTCGTCCTCCTCCGCTCCGGGCAGGCTGCCCTGCACCGCCTGACCATCCGTGGCGGGAACCCTGGGGGCCGGCGCGGGGGACGTCCAGAAGGCCGGCACCTGCATCCAGAGTCCCGAACCTCCGCGGGGCCGGCGCACGCGTCGCATTCGGGCCGTTCTCCCGTCACGCTGCTCGGACACCTCCACGATGGGGATCTGTCGCCACACCATGACGTGGCGCAGCATCCGGACGTCCAGGGCGAAGAGTCCGGCCTCACCGTCCAGCACGGGCGTCTGCGGGTCGGGAAGGACCAGACCTTCCGCCGGCTCGTAGGGCTCCGGCTCCTCGCCGGGGGCGACCCGGATCTCCCGCATGCCGGGCGCGTACGTGGCCGGCGAATCGGGGCGGTCGTCCTCCGGGTTCGTCAGGGCGATGGCGCTCTGCTCCCCCAGATGCTCGATGTCGAGGGCCCTGCGGGCGGCCAGGCTGATGACGCGTTCGGTGAGCTGGGCGGGACAGGACTCGACGTTGGGGCAGCGGATGTCCTTCTCCCCCTCCTTCGTCGGAGCCAGAAGCGCCCCGCAGGAGGGACAGCGCTCGGGCATGACGAATTCACGCAGCTCCTCCTCCCGTCCCCTGCGACGCTCAACGACGGGTCCGACGAGTTCGGGGATGACGTCCCCGGCCTTGCGCACGGTGACGACGTCGCCGATGAGCACGCCCTTGCGTCTCACCTCGGAGGGGTTGTGCAGCGTGGTCCGGGAGACCGTCGACCCGGCCACGTACACGGGCCGGAGCACCGCCACCGGCGTCACGCGCCCGGTGCGTCCCACCTGGACGGTGATGTCCAGCAGGTCGGTGTTGACCTCCTCGGGAGGATATTTGTAGGCGATGGCCCAGCGGGGGGCACGTGAGGTGGCACCCAGCCGCCTCTGGAGGGCGAGGTCGTCCACCTTGACGACGATGCCGTCGAGGGCGTGCTCGATAGTGCCCCGATGCTCGCCGTAGTAGGCGATCATGTCCTCGATCTGGGCGAAGCGGGTCACGCGTCTGTTGTGGGGGGAGACGGGGATGCCCCACTTCTCATACAGCGCATACGCCTCGGACTGGTCGGCGACCACGTCATGACCGGAATGCGCGAAGGAGGTCCCCCATTCGAGCCGGCCGATGCCATGGGCGTAGAAGCTCAGCCGCCGACGCGCCGTGATGCGCGGGTCCTTCTGACGCAGCGATCCGGCGGCCGCGTTGCGCGGATTGGCGAAGGGCGGATGCCCCGCGTCCTCGCTGGCCTCGTTCAGCACGCGGAAGTCGTCCCAGCGCATGAACACCTCGCCGCGGATCTCGACGAATTCGGGGACGTCCCCGGCCGGACCGGACAGGTTCTGCGGAATGGTGCCGATGGTCCGCACGTTGAGGGTGATGTCCTCGCCGACGACGCCGTCACCGCGCGTCAGCCCCTGGTCGAGCACACCGTTGCGGTAGAGAAGGTTAAGCGCCAGACCGTCGATCTTCACCTCGCAGGTCATGGGAAGGGGTTCGTCCGCCGGCAGGTCGAGGTCGGAGCGCACGCCGTCGTACCAGTCGCGCAGCTCCCCAAGGGAGAAGACGTCGTCAAGGCTGAGCATGCGGGACGGATGGCGCACCGAGGCAAAGTCGTTGGAGATGGCCCCCCCGACCCGGCGCGTGGGGGACTGCTCGGAGTCCAGCTCCGGGAAGGCCGCCTCAAGCCGCTGCAGACAGCGCATGCGCGCGTCGTAGGCGGCGTCCGAGGACACCGGCGCATCGTTGACGTAGTAGGCGATCTGGTCGGACTCCACCCAGGCCGCAAGCCGGGTCCACAGTCTCTGGGCGACCTCGGGCGACAGCCTCGCGACGTCCAGAGAGTCCAGCGGGAGCGCGTCCGCGTCGGTGGGGCGCAGCGCCGCCACCCATTCGGTCGTTCCCGTCGCCTGAGGTTCTCCGGGCTTCACCGCCGACCCCACCAGGACCGTGGGACTCTCGGGGAGATCGCCTCTCTCTGCAACCGCCATGTCCTCGCTCCCTCGTTCCGTGGGTCATGACCGCCCTGCATGACGATCCTCACCTCATCGGGGCACCCCTGTCATTCTAGGCGACGGGCTCATGCGCCCTCGGACCATAATCGAGCCCGCGCCCGGATGCGCCCAGGAGCGGATCCGGGGACCTGCGTCAGGCGTTGAGGGAGCGCAGGAACTGCACCTGGACGAGATCCACTCCGTCGACGTCGGTGTCGTTCATGCGCGCGGCCGCCAGGGCAAGCGTACGGGCGGGAACGAAAAGACCCTCGTCCACGCAGACGCGGGCGGCCTCGCGGACGATGGAGCCGACCTCGGTGTGCGGCCACACCGGCAGACCGTGATCCTGCAGCACCCGCTTGGCGGCGTCGACGTCCTGGGGAACGGGGATGCACTGGGAGCGGGCCCTGGCCGACAGCTCGCTCATCTCCCCATCCAGCGCGGCGATATGCCCCGGGGCGATATGGGCGCTGAGCACATAGGAGGCCATGGCCACGTCGAACTCGTCGCGCATCCACGAGGCGTACGCGAAGCGGTAGTAGGCGAAGGCGGCGTCGTCACGGTCGAGGGCGACGCGAAGCGCGTTGAGACAGGCGGCCCTCGCCGAGTCCCAGTCCTCGCTGCGGGCGAGCTGGATGGCGAGCTTCATATGCGACAGCGCATAGGCCGGGGCATACGAGACCATGGCGTTGAGATGGGGAAGCGCCGCATCCACGCCGCGGATCTGCGCCAGGGCGTCCGCCAGTTCGAGATGCGTGTAGAAGAGGTTGTCGGGGATGAGCACGGTGCGCTCCCCCGGCGTGGCGAACAGGCGGTTGTACACCACCCGTTCGGCATAGGAGTTGAAGTAGCGGGGCACGCCCGACCCCGAGGCGAATCGGGCGTCGACCTCGGCCGCGGCCTTGCCGAGAAGATCGAAGGCCTGGTCGGTCCGTCCCGAGAACAGCAGGTCGCGCGCCTTGACCCTCTGGGCGTCGAGCTGCCGGGACAGCGCGAAGTCGGGGTCCGGCGTGTCCCTTCCGTCGATGATGGCGGCGCCGACGTCCGAGGCGATGCCTCTGAGCTCGGGGTCGCCCAGGGCGTCGACGATGGCCATGGACCTCTGCGCGCGGACGACGCTGTCGGTGGCGCCATCCGCCGCCAGGTGATGGAAATCCGTCACGGCGCGCTGCAGAAGGTCCTCCCGCTGGATGGACAGCCCGGTGACGTCCGACGTCCCCAGAATCCGACGGGCGCGACGAGGCAGAGGCGCGTCGGAGAGCTCCGGCTCCTCCTGTGATCCGGGAGGCGAGAAACGCGAATCGCGCAGGTCGAATCCGGCGTCGATGGGACGCAGACCGGCCTGGCCATCGACGTCCATGGCCGCGTCGAAGCAACGGTAGACAAGACGCGGATCGTTGAGGCCATGGCGGCGCAGCAGCGTGAGGAAGCGGTCGCGGGTGAAGGTCACCGTCACCAGGCTGCGCACCGTGGGATTGCGATGCAGGGCGGCAAGAGGATCCTCCGGCGAATCGGTGCCGTCGTCGGCGTCCGGCGAATCGTCGTCGCCGGAGCCATGGGCCTTGGCATCGGGGGATCCGCCGGAAGCGGCATCCGAACCGGACGCTCCGTCGTCGGCGTCCGCTCGGTTGTCCCCGGGCATGCTGAAGGCCACCTCGTCGATGTCACCGTTCCGCATAAGGTCCTCGAAACGGTTGTCCAGAGCCCCGTCATCGGCGCCATCCTGCCCGGACGGGTCGGAGGAGCCGGCCTCGGACGAGACGGACGACGTGGACCGTGACGACGCCGCGGGAGAATCCGCGGAGGTCGAAGCGGGCTGCGGCGCCGTGTCCATCGGCCCCGTGCCCACCGACCCGGCGAGCGTCGGGCCTTCGGGACCCGATTCGGGGGAATCCTTCGCCGGACCGACGGCCGGCGCCTGTCCGCGACCGTCGCCGAACGGCTGGACACGGGAGGTCAGCCCGCTGTTCCCATGGACGTCGCCGTCCTTGGGATCGGCCTTGGACCCACGCATGCCGCTGTCGGCCGTGCGCATGCTTTCGAAGGCGTTCAGCGCCTGGCTCATCAGACGTGCGATCGCGCCGTCCTGCTCCGCGACCGCCTCCTCGAGACCGATCGAGTCGACGTGCAGGGACACGCTCGAGACCCGGGGATCGGCTCCGAAGCCGATGGCGGCCATCATGATGCCGACGCGGAGGTTGTAGTCGGCGCTCATGGCGGCGCGTTCCGCCTCGTCGACGTCCAGCCACCGCCCGGTGGCGGCGTCATAGCGATGCGCGGGCATCATCGAGAGCCCGGCCGTGGTGAAGGCCATGGCGACCGATCCGCTCGCGAGGTCCGACCGGAACTCGGTGTCGAATCGGTAGGGGAGGCGCAGGCTGCGCACGAGCAGGGCCAGGGTCTGGCGATACGTCCATTCGGAGGAACGGGCGCGGCCTGACGCCGACGCATCCTCGCCGGCGAGACGTTCCGCGGTGGCGCGGGCGACATCCACAAGACGCATCACCGGGTCGATCCCGTTGTCGTTCAATGGGTCGACGCTGACGGAATCCTCGTGCGAAAGGGCGATGATGGCGGGATCCGCGAGCAGCGCGAGATCCATCCTCGCGGCCTGACGCCTGGTGACCGTGTCCTCGGTGAGCGACGACCCCAGGCGCATGCCGCGCTCAAGGCATGCGCTCACCGCGGCGAAGCGATTGAGGTTCCCCTCGATGCGCAGGCTTCTGAGGATCGCGGGAAAGGCGAGGGAGTCCCCCCACCCGAAGACGAAGCCTCCCGAATAGCTCGAGGTGTACAGATGCAGGGGCTCGGCCCCGTGCACCGGCTCCAGACCCGGCAGCGGCCCCAGGACCCCGGCCTCGTCCATGAGATCGATGAAATGCTCCTCCAGCCCGGACACGCGCAGGCCATGGGCCCGCGCCCGGCGTGCGTCCGCCACGCTGCGACGAATCGCGCCTATGGGCGCCTCCCTGTTGAGGCGGCGGAAGACGTTCCCCGACCCGAATCCCAGAAGCAGCCCGGCGAAGCGCGGAAGAAGATAGGCGGCGAGGAATCCCAGAGTGAGGGCATCCCGGTAGCCCAGGTCACGCCGCCTTGCCGGGGGCAGCGGCATGCGGAGCTGACCGAGCTCGTATCTGCCGTGGCGTTTCATCCAGGAGGCCAACCAGATCATGACGCCGGCAGAGTCGCGCCCGACCATGCCGCCCTGCACGACGGGCACGCCCGCCGCGTCGATTCCGTTCCGGCCATCGTCGTCACGACCGCCGAACCCCGAGCCGTCCCGCGCCAGTCCGTCGTTCTCCCGGGTGAACATGAACTCGGGCTCGACGCCGTGGACGTCCATGCGGACGTCCATCCCCGCGAACACCCGGCCACGGTCATCGGCGAACGCTATGGGGGCGAAACGTCCACGGCCGATGAAGACTCCTATGGAGAATCCGCGTCCGACCGTGGACTCCAGCTGAGCCCATCCCATCGTCATCCCCTCGGGCACTCCCGACAATCCGGTGAAGGCGTGCCTTTTCGTCACGGGCGACAGCCGCAGCGCCCTGTCGCGAAGCTCCTCCAGCGCCTTCGCGTCGGCCGGCAGACCGGCCTGATTCCCGCCCTTCCCATGACCGCCGGAGACAAGAGCCATCAGAAGACGGCGGCCCAGGGCCCGGACCCTCCCGGACGCGGCGCCGACGTCCCAGGACCCGCCCGCGGAACCGGAGGGCTTCGTATATGGGGACATGGCAGCAATCCTTTCGGGTCGTGACGACATGACGCTTATAGAATAATGGCCGTGGACTCCCTCATGCCCGGGCGCGTACGACGCCTAGCGCGCGTCGTCGCGCCGATCGCGGCGATCGTCATGCTTCTCGAGATCGTGGTCTTCAACCTCCCCTTCTGGACCACGCTGTCGGCCAGCACGGACTCGGCATCCGCGTCGAACACGCTCGGCGAGGGGCTGGAGCGAACGAAGGACGGTCTGCTGCGCGTGACGGACCCCACCGAAGCCTATCTTGACGTCAGCGCCGACGGAACATCCGGATACGCCCGCATCGACGCGGCCTCGATCCCTCGAAGGGACGTCGACGACGCACTGACCGTGGTGAACGTGCGTCTGGATTCGGACGGCCGAACGGGACGCGCGACATCGGTGACGACGTCGGTGGCCCGGTCGATGTATCTGCGCACGGATGCGACCGCGGTCGTCCGTCTGTGGATTCAGGAGCCCAAGGGCTCCCTCGTCCCCATTACCGCGATACGGGCGAACGTCAGGGTGCCCTTCGAGGTCTCCTGGATCCGCGTGGCGGTCATCTGTGCGCTGGCGCTGCTGCTGGCGGCCTGGAGGCCCGGATCGTCATGGTGGAGGATTCGTCTGGACCCCTCCGAGGGGCGCCGGAAGGCACTAGGAATCGGTCTGATCCTCGCCGTCGCCGCCCTGGCGGTCGGCGACGCCGCCCTGCAGATCGCGTACGACTATCCGACGGTCTTCCATGACTCCGGCGGATACACGTATGACTTCGGGCAGTACGACCACGTCGCCTCCGCACTGCTGCACGGGCACGCCTGGCTCGATCTGCCCGTTCCCGACGCCCTGTCCTCCGCCTCCGACCCCTATGATCCGGCCCTGCGGCAGGCGCTGCTTTCGCGGGGGGTGACCCCCGTCTACTGGGACTACGCGTTCCACTCAGGTCGCTGGTACTCCTACTTCGGGGTCGTTCCCGCCGTGCTTCTCTTCCTGCCCTACCGCGCGGTCACGAGCCTGTGGACACCGGGAGGACTTGCTCTGCCCACGGCGTCCGCCGTGGCTCTGCTGCTGGGCGGGTTCCTCATCGTCGCCTCGCTGCTGGTGCTGCGGGTTCTGCGTCGCACGGTGCCCCGCGTCAGCCTTGCGGCCGCCACGATGGCGCTGGCCGCGATGGTTCTGGGCTCCGGCCTGTCGTATCTGTGGTATCAGCGCAACTTCTACACCGTGCCCTTCGTCGCCTCGCTGATGTTCAGCTGTCTGGGCCTTTGGCTGTGGCTGGGCGCCGCCGACGGGCGCCGCCGACGGCATCTGCTCGCCATCGAGGGCGCCCCGGCGGTGAGCATCCCCCACCTGGCTGCGGGGTCGCTGTGCCTGGCGGCGAATCTGGGGTGCCGGCCGCCTTTCGCCCTCGCGGCGCTGACGGCCTTCCCCATCTTCCTGCCCCAGCTCAAGGCCCTGGCTGTCGGGGCCCGACGCCACACCCTGCGGGGACGCACCGTGGCGGCTCTGTGCGGGACGGTTCTCGGACCGGCGACCCTCGTGGTCGTCCCGCTGCTCGCCTACAACATGGTCCGCTTCGGGTCCCCTCTGGATTTCGGCGTCGGCTACCAGCTGACGGTCACCGACATGACCGCCTACCGGATGCCGCTCGCCAACTTCGTGCCGATCCTGGGCTACTATCTTCTCCTCCGACCCCATGTCACGGACGCCTTCCCGTGGATATCCGTCGCCGCGACCTCCTTCCCTCGCTGGGGCTACTCCTCGCCGGTCGTCGGCGGACTCCTGCCGACCTGTCCGCCGGCCGCGCTGGCCCTGGTCGCCCCCTTCATGCGCCGCCGTCTGGGACGGGGCGGTCTGCATCCCTTCCTCGTCTCCTGCGCGCTGCTGTCCCTGGCGATCATGGCCGTGGACGCCGCCGAGGGGGGACTCGCCTGGCGATACGCCTCGGACTTCTCCTGGCTGGTCATGATCCCCGCGGTCACCGCCATGGCCTCGCTGCTGACATCGGCCCGGAAGGACAGGCATCCGGTGGTCGTCGCGACCCGTCTTGTCGCGCTCGCCGCCATGCTCGTCACCCTCGCCATCGCCGTGGCCTCGCTGTTCGTCATCGGAAGGGAGAACCCGCTGATCACCATGTCCCCGGAGGCCTATCACACGGTGTCCTCGTGGTTCCTCGCGTGGTCATAGGGCGCAACCGCACGACACCTAGAATGGGATGCATGGGACTGTTCCACGGAGCTCCGTTCGCACCCGCACCCGTCCACGGGGACCAGGGCATCCGGCTCGTGCTCGACCATCTCGGATACGCCTATGGCGACGGATCCGTCGGTCTCCGTGACGTCAGCTGCATCCTCGCCGCGAGGTCGACGGCCGTCATCGGCCTGAACGGATCGGGGAAATCCACTCTTCTGGGTGTTCTGGACGGCTCGCTGTCGCCCTTCTCCGGCTCGCTGCGCGTCGAGGCCGGTGGCGATGTCCTCGACCCGTCTCGACGACGTGACCGCCGTCGCCTCTCAGGGCTTGTCGTCGGCATGGACCCCGAACGGCTCCCCGCCCGGCTCCGTCGGCTCGGAACCGTCGGGGAGGTCGTCCGGGGGGCTGTGGACGCCGCCGGGTGGCCGCGGGGAGAACGGGAGGCCCGCAGCGCGGACCTGCTGGCCCTGTGTCGCCTCAACACGCAGGCGGCCCGCCCCGTGGACGCCCTGGACGCTCTGCACGGACATCTGCTCTCCATCGCGGTGGCGCTGGCGCCTTCGCCGAGGATGCTCGTCGCCGACGAACCCACACGCGGCCTCGAGGGTTCCGACGCCCGGCGGATGCGCGAGGTCCTGCTCGCATCGGGCCCACGGGTGGTGTTCGCCACCCACGACCTCGACGTGGTCTCCGCCTCCGGTCCGGCGGTGGAGGAGGCGCTGCTTCTCGACGAGGGACGCCTCGTGTCGCAGGGACCCGTGACGCAGGTGCTCGACGCGTATGCGACGCTTGTCCGAGAACGCCGACAGGGCCTGCGACCGTCCTGACCGGACGGCGTCGGAACCCTCTGCCGCCCTACCGCCCCTCGAGCATGGCGTCGACGAGGTCGAGGACGGCGGTCGCCCCCTCGACGAAGTCCGTGGGCTCCGGCAGCAGCGAAAGAACGAGATAGCCGCTCCCGGGCATGTCGAAGAAGTATCCCGGCTGGTCCGTCATCGCCTTCTGCGAGATAAGCCGCAGGACCAGGGAGTCCTCATCGATCACGGAGGGGATGCGCAGCACCACGCTCCATCCGCCCTCGGGACGCATCAGCGAGACCGGGCAGCGGGGGCGCGAGGCGAGAATCGCCTCCAGCCGACGCAGATTGTCGCCTATGCGGTCGAGGACCGCGCCCGTCCGCCCCTCCACAGCGGCCAGCAGGCGCGGAAGGTCCTCGGCGACGCAGGCGGAGACCGGAAGGAAGTCGTCCGCGATCCGGTCGAGCAGGCGCAGGGCCTCGGCGACCTGGTCTTCCGGACCCGACACCCTGATCCAGCCCACCTTCGCATGCGGAGCGGCCAGGCTTTTCGACAGCCCGTCGAGGGCGAAGGTGAGGACGGCCTCCTCCCCCGCCAGACGCCGCCGACCCCGCAGCGGCTCAAGCGGATATCCGAAGAAGACCTCGTCGGCGATCAGGGCCAGACCATGTCGGCGACACAGGTCGATGACGGCCGCGCGCTCCTCCGGATGGACGTATGAACCGGTCGGATTGTCCGGGTTGATGAGCACCAGAGCGCGGATGCGTCCACCCTCCGGGGATTCGAGGATGCGTCGGATATCGGCCATGTCGACCGTCCACGAGCCGTCGTAGCGCAGGCGGTAGTCAAGCACCCCGACTCCGACGAGCCTCGCCAGGGAATCCACGAGAGGATAGCCCGGAACGGGTGCCAGCACGGCGTCGCCCGGATCGCAGAGCAGCATGAACAGCCAGGCGTAGGCCTCGGAGGTCGAGTCGAGAAGATACAGATGATCGGGGTCGACGACCCCCTCGCCGCCGCGACCGGAATCGGTCAGGAAGCGCGCCAGCTCCCGCCGGGCGGCGAGGGATCCGCGGGGGTCGGCCTCGTAGACGCCGGGCAGCTCCGAGGGCCCGAGCCCATGTCGCGTGGGATTCGAGTCGTTAAGAGGACGCAGCCGGACGCCCCGGTCGCGGGCAGTCGCCTCGGCGCGGGCTATGGCATTGGGCGTGTCCCGTCCCATGCGAGAGGAGAAACGCACGGGAGGCCACGGGCCCCCGTGGTCCGGAAGGGCCACGGGGGTCGAGGACGACGGGGAACCCGCCGACGTCAGCGTCCGGCCTTCGTCGCCGCGTAGTAGGCCGCTCCGATGATGCCCGCATCGTTGTGCAGCGTCGCCGGCACGATGGGGGTGACGATGTCGACGTACGGCAGGAACTTCTCGCTGACGCGGCTCACGCCGCCGCCCACGACGAACAGGTCGGGGTTGAAGTACTTCTCCATAAGGCCGTAGTACTTCGTCAGACGCCTGGCCCACTTCTTGTAGCTCATGCTCTCACGATCGCGGATGGAGGACGCCGCGTATTTCTCGGCGTCACCCTTGCCGTCCGGCAGTTCGATGTGACCGAGCTCGGTGTTGGGAATGAGCACCCCGTCGTAGATCAGAGCCGTGCCGATGCCGGTTCCCAGGGTGGTGGCGATGACCAGTCCGTCCTGTCCCTTGGCCGCGCCGAACTGCTGTTCGGCCACGCCGGCGGCGTCGGCGTCGTTGACCACGGTCACCGGACGCCCGCAGGCCTCGGAGAACACCGCGGTCACGTCGACGCCGATCCACGACTTGTCGAGGTTCGCCATGAAGGTGAGGGCTCTGCCTGGTCTGATGGGCGCCGGGAAGGCGATGCCCACGGGTGCCTCGGACGGGACCTGGAAGTGGTCGAGCTGCTGACGGACGATGTCCGCCACCGCCCGGGGCGTGGATTCGGCGGGGGTGGCGATCTTGAGCCGGGGCTCGGCGAATCCTCCCTGCTCCAGATTCACCGGGGCGGCCTTGATTCCCGAACCTCCGATGTCGACGCCGAAAGCCTGCGCTGTCTCAATCATCCTTGACCTTCCCCATACGAATCTGCGACCTGACCGGTACCGCGATTGTACCGCCCGGTGCGCCGCCAAGGGGCATGGCGTGCCGCACGGCGCTCGGCCGGCGGACTCTCGGCATGCTCGATCCCGGCATCGCCAGCTGAGTTCCGCATCAGTGCCCAGGGCGAACGATGGAGCCCGACGACGGCGGGCCCTATAGCCGCGGCCAGACGCTATCGGCCGTCCTGCGACCCCGACGATGCCTTCCCCGTCAGAGCCGGCATCGGCGCCCAGTCGGGGTCGTGGATCAGACGGCGCGAGTCGCGCCAGCCCCTCCATATCCGCTCCAGGCCGCCCCGAAGATGAGTCCGGTCCACGGCTATCAGACGGATGACCTCCTTGGCGGCCGTCAGCGCGGTGCCGAGGGCGAACAGGGCGGGCCGGAAGTCGCCGTGGACCATGAAGTACCTGGCCATGTACCCACGGTTGCGCATGATGTGGTAGCGGTTCATGTCGGACGTGGAGTTGAGCTGACGCAGACCGGCGATGTTCCAGTTGCCGATCTCTCGCGTCCGACGCAGGATGACGTCCTGCACGACGACGGGACGGGTCACCTTGCTGGCCAGGTAGCCGTAGATGGTGTCGTCCCAGTAGATGAAGAAGCGCGGATCGGGCAGGCCGATGCGTTCCACGACACGCCTGCTGAAAAGCCCTCCTTCGAAGCACAGCGTGTCCATGACGCGGTAGCCTGCCGCCCCGAAGGCCGCCGGGGCGATGGGATTCGGAATGCCCAGAGGGACGATGAAGTCGTATTGCCAGTAGAACGGACCACCGTCGAAATCGTATCGGCCGCCCTGAATTACCTCGTGGTTCGGGGTCCATCGCGCCAGACGCCGGATGGCCTGGGGGAGGACGGCGACGTCGTCATCCATCACCCAGAACCAGCGGGCTCCGAGGTCGTACGCCTTCCCGACGCCCGCGGAGAAGCCGCCGGCCCCTCCCCTGTTCTCGCTCTGCGGGGCGTAGACGATCCGGTCACGCGAACCGGTGGCGTCGGCTTCGGCGGGCCCCCAGAGGGTCTCGATGCGCTCGGCGAAGCCACGGACCATGGAGGCCGTGTCCGCGGAATGCTCGTTGTCCACCACGATGATCCGCCATGCGGGATCCTCAAGCTTCGCGATGGAGTCGAAAAGCGTGGCCAGCAGCGACTGACGGCGATAGGTGACGATGACGAGAGCGAGCCCGTCGATGCCCGACGCGGCATCGGTCGCGGTCGGGCGGGGGCCGGATTGCGAGGGCGTGTCCGAAAGTGAGCGCATACTCTCCATTGTCTCACCGCCTGGACCCGAAGACCGAAACCCCCGACCATCGGAGGCGCCGCCTCCCGCTACCGGCCTCGGTACGTCATCACCTCCGATTCCGGCGGGCCCTCACGCCCGCAGCCCACGGCGAAGGCGTCTTGCCGCCGGGGATGGGGGAGGTGTATAGATGGGTTCTGCAGTTTCAGGGAAGGTGGAATTCCTTACTGGCGGTAGCGCATGGCCGGGTTCATAACCGGCGTCATGCGGAGCCCGCGACCCGCCCCAGGGCGGCCGATCCGGTGTGATTCCGGGGCCAACGGTCATAGTCCGGATGAAAGAAACGAGGCTCGTATGAGCATATCGAACCATGCCGGCGTCGACGCCGGCGGCACCCTAACGGACCAGGTCTCCACCGATGGCGTCTCGGAACCGGATCAGGTTCCGGATGTCGCGCCGAACGGCATGATGACCGAAACAACCGATGCGGCGACATCCGGCCATTCCAGCAGCCATTCGACGGATGCGTCCCGGATTCCCAGGACCGATGCCTCGGGAGGGCACGGCACCGGCGTCGCCGACTCGGGCCGCTGGTCCACGAGGAACATCGCCATATACGCCCTGTTTGTGGCGCTCGCCATGGCTCTGAGCTTCCTCGAGTTCCCGATCATCCCGGGCATCGCCTGGCTCAAGTACGACCCCTCGGGCATCGTCTGCCTCATCGCCGGGTTCATCTTCGGCCCCGCGGCGGCGGCGATCGTCAGCGTCCTCGGATTCCTCCCCCATCTGTTCATGGACCCGTGGGGCACGCTGATGGCCGTTGCCGTGGCCCTGGCCCTCAGCGTGCCGGCTGCCGCCGTCTACCGCCGTCGGCATACGCGCGCCGGCGCCGTGCTCGCCCTGGTCGCCGGGGCGCTGGTGGCCCTGGCGGTGGCCATCGGCGGCAACCTCGTCATCACCCCGTTCTACGCCCATATGAGCGTCGCCCAGGTGGCGGCCCTTATCCTCCCGGCCCTGCTGCCCTTCAACGTCGTGAAGTTCGCCATCCATGGCGTAGTCACCTTCCTCGTGTACAAACCGGTGTCGAATCTTGTCAGACGCTGAGACCCGGGCGACGCCGTCCGGCATGGGGGACGGAACCGGCCCATTCCCGTTCCGGGGATGGGCCGCGCGCCTCAAGGACGTAAGCCTGAGCTATGACGCCGGGCGCAGCTGGGCGCTCGCGCACATCGACCTCGACGTGCCACGAGGGCAGCGCCTCTGCGTGGTCGGGCCCAACGGCTCGGGGAAGTCGACTCTTGCCCGCATCCTCGCCGGACTGGCCGCACCGGATGGGGGCCGCGTCGGGCTGCTCGGCCTGACGGTCTACGACGCCGCCGGGCCCCATCCCGCTCTGTACCGACGGGCGAGGCGTGGCATCGGGGCCGTTTTCCAGAACCCCGAGGACCAGATCATCACCACCGTCGTCGAGGACGACGTGGCCTTCGGACCGGAGAACCTGGCTTTGGACAGGCCGACGATCGGGCGGAGGGTGCATGACTCCCTCGCCCATGTCGGCCTGTCCTCCCGCGGGCGCTCCGACCCGACCCGGATGAGCGGCGGACAGCAGCAGCGCGTCGCCATCGCGGGGACATTGGCCATGTCCCCGCAGATGGTGGTGCTCGATGAGCCCACCGCCATGCTCGACGCCGGAGCGCGGGATGCGGTGATGCGCATCCTCGACGGGATGCAGCGCCGGGGCGTGACGATCGTCCATGTGACGCATAGGCGGGAGGAGATCGTGCGGGCGGACCGCGTCATCCGTATGGAGCGCGGCGCCATCGTGCAGGATGTCGTCATGGCGGGGGGCGACGACGTCAGGGACGCGGAACGCCTCGTCACGCAGCCGCTCCCGCGCCATGACGACCCGAAGCTCGCACGGATCGTCCGCGGGCTGGTCGATGACGGATACGAGCCGAATGGCCGGGCAAGGTCCATCCCCGGCTCCCCGGGCGACGGCGTGCGCCTGTCCGCCCGCCCCATATCCGGCGCCCTGCCCCTGCGCCCGTCGCGGCCCGCCTCCCCCGTCGTTCGCGCCGAGCATCTCACGCTCCGTTATCCCGACACCGGGCGAGTGGTGCTGGACGACGTGAACGCGAGGATTTCCCCGGGCAGCCGCGTCGCGGTCGTCGGCCGCAACGGATCCGGGAAGTCGACGCTGGCGAGACTGGTCTGCGGTCTTCTCCCGGCGACATCGGGTCGGCTCGAAGTCGCCGGAGTCGACCTGTCCTCCCGACGCCGACGGCGTGCCGGGCTTTTCGACCACGGCGTCGGATACGTGATGCAGCATCCCGAACGTCAGCTTTTCGCCACCACGGTGATCGAGGACGTGGCCTTCGGACCCCGGAACCAGGGGTTGGAGGCCGATGATGTCCGGCGTCGCGCCGAGGATGCCCTCGAGGCCCTGGGGGTCCGTCCGCTTGCCGACCGCTCCCCCTTCGCCCTGTCCGGAGGGCAGAGGCGTCTTGTCGCGATCGCCGGGGTCGTCGCCTGCCACCCTCGGCTGCTCGTCCTCGACGAGCCGACGACCGGCCTCGACGCCGAGTCGCGGGAGCGAGTCATCCGGCTGCTCGACGGACTGAGGAGTCGGGACGTCACCGTCCTCATCGTCACGCATGACGCGGATCTGATCGCCTCCGCCGATGACGTCCTTCATCTCCCCGACCGCGACGAAAGGCCGGGCCCCACCGGTTCCGTACGGGTCCATGAGGCGAGGCCGGAACGGAACGACGAGGTGGCGCGGGAATCCGGGTCGAGGCCCGAGGTCGGGCGGGGCCTGCGGCTGCTGGGCTCCCTCGATCCCCGCGTGACGCTGGTGTGCTCACTGGTGCTGATGTTCTCGGCCTTCGCCATCGGCACGGTTCCACAGCTTCTTCTCGCAGCGGGCATAACCGGTCTCATGGCCCTGCTGTCGGGGGTCGCACCCGGATCCCTGCTGCGGTCGGTGCGGGCCCTGGTCGTTCTGGTGGTCGTGATGGGTCTGTTCAACGTGCTGGTCGTCCGGGACGGTCACCCCGTGGCGCGGCTCGGCCTGCTCTCGATCACCGACGAGGGGTTGCGTATCGCGGGACTGTATTCCTCCCGCTTCGCTCTGGTCATCATCATGGGCGCCCTGGTGCTGCTCTCGACGACCCCGACGCAGCTGACCGACGGATTCTCGTCCCTGCTCTCCCCCCTGCGCCGGCTCGGCCTCCATACCGACGAGCTGTCGCTGGTGCTGGGACTCGCCCTGCGCTTTCTGCCGACGCTGGGCCGCGAGTCGCGGATCCTCATCGACGCCCAGACCACCCGGGGAGGAGCGGTGGCCCATGGCTCGCCGATGACGCGAATCCGCGCCCTGACGGCCATCATCATCCCCGTGTTCGCCGCGACGCTCCGCCATGCCGACGAGGTGGGACTGGCCCTCGATGCCCGCTGCTACGAGGCGGGCGCCCCGCGCACGAGCTGGAGGGTTCTGCGGCTGCGCATCAGGGACGGCATCGCCATGGCGGCCACCATCGCCTACCTTGCGGCCTCGGCCTTGCTCGGATGAGGCCACGTCCGGGCCCGAACGCCTCCGAGGGCTCGGGACGGCTGACGGATGGGAGCGCAGGCGCCCGGCGTGGATGAGACATGGAACGCATGAAGACGATGCGTGGACGCGACCGCCTGAACGGTGGAGCCGGATTCAGAACAGCGGATCCGCCTCCACCGCCGCGACGGGGTCGGGATGCTCCCGGCAGTCGCGGTCGATCCAGGCCATGACGAGCGCGCACAGCCTGTCGAGCTCCTCGTCGGTCAGAGCCCTTCCGCGCGGGATGCCGTGCCATTTCTCGATGCATCCGCGGCAGCATGTCGCAGTGGCGTGCTGCGCCGTGAACACCGGATGCCCGCGCCACGGGGTCTGTCGTCCGTCATGGGAGGGGTCCGCCGCCGCCACCCGCCGCGAGAGCAGATCATGCGCATGCTCGGCGATGACGTCGCTTCCCCTGCTTCTCGCGTAGCGGCGATCCCTGGAGGACAGCTCGAAGCCGGAGCGGAAACGCGACCGGGAGAGGCGTTCGAGGGTCCTGGCGATCCAGGCATCGGCATCCTGCGAAGCATCCTGAGGGTGCACGGGATCCTGAGGGTGCGACGGGGAGGATGGGATGCCGATCCGCGTCATCGGTGATCGCGGCCCAGACGGTGAAGCAGGGGCCTGCCCTCGGCGTAGCGTCGCAGATTGTCGAGAGCGACGGCGATCACGGCCTCCCCCGTCCCGGCCAGATGGTTCCCGCCGCCGACATGCGGGGTGATGAGGCAGCGCGGCTCGCGCCAGAGCGGATGGCCTTCCGGCAGGGGCTCCGGTTCGGTGACGTCGAGGCCGGCGCCGGCCAGACGCCCCCCGTGGAGCGCGGCGGCCAGGGCCAGGCAGTCCACGGCATCCCCTCGGCCGCCGTTGATGACGTAGACTCCGGGCTTCAGCAGGGCGAGGCGGCGGGCATCCATGAGATGCCGGGTGCCGGGGGCTGAGGGCACGGCGAGGAAGACGACGTCGGCACGGGGAAGCAGATCGTCCAGACGGTCGAATCCGGCCATCTCGTCGACGCCGTCGGCCGATCGCCGCGGATCGCGCCGCACGCCCGTCGTCGCCATCCCCGCGGACCTGGCCAGGACGGCGACATGCGAGCCGATGTCCCCGGTGCCGATGACGAGGGCCCGGCGTCCGGCGGGGCTCGATACCGATCCCTCGTCCCTCCACGCCCCCGCGGACTGGTTCCGTACGTAGTCGGGGATGCGCTTCATCAGCGTCCACATCATGGCTATCATCATCTCGGCCACCGGGCGGCCGTATACCCCGGCCGCGTTGCACACCGCGACTTCAGGTGCCAGGTCCGGGGAGGAGAGATACGGGTCGGCCCCTGCACTGAAGGTCTGCAGCCATTGCAGCCTGGCATAATCGGCAAGCGTGTCCGGATCGACGTTGCCGATGACCGCCGCCGCCAGTGGTCGCAGCGACTCGGGGACGGTCACCGGCCAGACCATATCCCCGCGATGCGCGTCATCGCCCGTGAACTCCTGGACCATCTCCGGCGCCGCCTGCCGAAAGCGACGGCGCTCCTCCTCGGTGAGGGGAAGACAGTTGACGATCAGTCCGCCGGTCGCCGGTGCTCCCTCGTGCGTCATGGGAATCTCCTCGAGTCTCATCATCGCTCCGCCTCTCCGTACTCCGTCTTTCCGTCTTCGCGTGGCGCCGCGGGCCTCTTCTTCCCGATGGCCTCGGTCCTCTTTCGGGCACCTCCGCCGGATGCCTTCACCGGCGTCCTCGCCGAGGTCTTCGCCGTGGTAGTCCCGGGGACCGTGGTCGAGGATGCCCGACGGGAGGACGTCGAAGACGAACTATCCGTCGTCTCGGCATGGCCGCCCCTGCCTCCGGCATGCGCCGCCGAGGCACGAGCGCCCGGGGCACGCGTCCCCGACGATCGCACCGTCGGCTCGGTGATCTGCGTGTCCGGCGACTCCTGATGACGTTCGGCGGATCGCAGGATGGCGCGGATGTGGTCCAGTCGCGGCCCAAGCTCCCGTTCGTAGCCACGGTCGTTGGGATGGTAGTACTCGTGGCCCACGAGGTCGTCGGGCATGTACTGCTGCGGGGCGACCGCACCGGGGGCGTCATGCGCGTAGACGTAGCCCTGGTGGTTGCCCCAGCTTTTCATCAGCGAAGTGGGGGCGTTGCGGAGGTGACGCGGGACGGGGTCGACGTGCCCGGCGTCGACGTCGGCGAGCGCGGCGTCGATGGCGAGATAGCTGGCATTCGACTTGGGCGCCGTGGCCACGGCAAGCACGGCCTCCGAGAGGATGATGCGCGCCTCGGGCATGCCGATGAGGGCCACCGCCTGGGCGGCCGCCACGGTGACCTGAAGAATCTGCGGGGCGGCCATGCCCACCTCCTCGGCGGAGGCGATCATGATGCGTCGGGCGATGAAGCGAGGGTCCTCACCGGCCCGCAGCATGCGCGCCAGATAGTGCAGCGCCGCGTCGGGGTCGGACCCCCGCATCGACTTGATGAACGCCGAGGCCACGTCGTAGTGGTCGTCGCCGTCGCGGTCATAGCGCACGGTCGCCACGTCCATGACCCGTGAGACGACGTCGGGGGTGATTCTCGGCCGATCCGCCCTGGCGGCGCCCTTCTCCGGCGCCCCGGCGCGTCCCGCATCCTCGGTGACGGCGCCGGCGGCGGCCTCGAGAATGGTCAGGGCCTTGCGTCCGTCGCCACCCGACATGCGCACGATCTGGTCGACCGTCCCGTCCGTCATCTCCACGCGGCCGTCCAGACCACGCGGGTCGCCGACCGCCCTCGCCACCAGGGTTCGCAGGTCCGCGTCGGACAACGGATCGAGGCGGACGACGACGGATCGGCTGAGAAGGGCCGATATGACGGAGAAGCTGGGGTTCTCCGTGGTGGCGCCGATGAACGTGACGTCCCGGTTCTCGACGCTGGGCAGCAACGCGTCCTGCTGCGACTTGGAGAAGCGATGCACCTCGTCGATGAAGAGCACGGTCTCCTTGCCGGAGGTCACCAGACGCTCATGGGCGCGGCCGAGCACGGCCCGCACGTCCCTGACGCCCGATGTGACGGCGGAAAGCTCCTCGAACTCGCGTCCGGACTGACGGGCGACGATATGCGCCAGGGTGGTCTTGCCCACTCCGGGAGGGCCGAAAAGCAGCACGGAACTCGGTGCCGTGAGGGAGCCGGCCGACGCGGGGTCCGCAAGCCGGCGGAGCGGGGATCCCTCGGCCAGGGCGCCCGTCTGCCCGACGACCTCATTGAGGACCGTGGGCCTCATGCGTACCGCCAGTGGTCTGGTCAGGCCATCGGGGACGTCGCTGGCGGCGAAAAGATCTTCCGTCATGCCGACCACACTAGTCGGGGACGTCGAACATCCGTTCGACGTCGGTGCCGACGGCATAGTCGTCGAACACGACCCGCCCGCCCTCCTGCGTGGCGTCGAGGTCCACGGACCCGGCGATCGCCCAGTCGCGGTCGCCGTCGGAGTCGTCGATCACCTGCCGTACGAGCCAGCGGTGCCGCGACCGCTCGGGGGTCTCGTCAAGGATGACCAGGTCGCCGGAGCGCGCCTTCGCGTCGGTGTTGACGTACTCATGCTCGTCGTAGTAACGATCGAGGGCGTCTTCCCAGACCCGCGGGCCGTACCCCCAGTCGCCATCAAGCTCCCCCAGCTCCTCGGACCGGTCGAGGTCCATCAGACGCACGCGCCGGAACAGGGCGTTGCGCACGAGCACCCGCAGTCCGCGATGGTCATGCACGACCTCGTCGGACGCCACCGGGGCCCGCACCGACGCGCCATCGGTCGCCGACGCCTGCGACTCCCATTCGTCGACCAGGCTGGAGTCGACGGAGCGGACGACGACGCGCAGCCAGGAGACGATGTCCCGCAGCCGCTCATCGTACTTCTCCTCGGGCACGGTGCGGGACAGCGCCCGATAGGCGTCCGACAGATAGCGCAGCAGAGTGCCCTCGGAGCGCGCGATGCCATAGCGCGAGACGTAGCCGTTGAAGTCGGAAGCCGTCTCGACCATGTCCCGCAGCACGGATTTGGGGTGCAGCTCGAAGTCATCGGCCCAAGGCACGTCGTGACGGTAGCGCTCGAAGGCGGCGTCCAGCACGTCGGCCAGAGGCTTCGGCCAGCTGATCTCCTGGAGCCTGTCCATCCGCTCGTCGTAGTCGAGACCCTCCTCCTTCATGGCGGCGAGGGCGGCGTCCTTCGCCTGCCGCTCCTGGGCGCGCAGCACGGGCCGAGGGTCCTCGAGGGTGGCCTCCACCATGGAGACGATGTCCAGGGCGTAGTCGGGGGACTCGGGGTCGGGCAGCTCAAGAGCCGCCACCAGGAAGGGCGACAGAGGCTGGTCGAGGGCGAAGTCGTCGGGAAGGTCCAGCGACAATCCATACTCGGACGTTCCGTCGTCAAGGCGCCTCTCCTCGATGAAGCCGGAATCGAGAAGGGTCCCGAAGATCTCCTCCGCCCGCTCATGGAGCCGTTCCCTCCCGGCCGGGTCCGGACAGGCCTCATCGATGAGGCGTGCGAGCCGGGCCCGCGCATCGCCTCCCTGGGCGACCTCGTTAAGCACCATCGAATGCGTCACGGCCATATGGGGGACGAGCGTTTCGGGAGGGGCGGCGATCAGCCGGTCGAAGGTCTGACGGCTCCAGGTGACGAAGCCCTCCGGAGGTCTCTTCCGCCGTATCCGACGCAGCTTCTTCGGATCGTCGCCGGCCTTGGCGACCGCCCTGGCGTTCTCGATCTCGTACTCGGGCGCCTCGGCGACGACGAGCCCCTCGGTGTCGAATCCCATGCGCCCGGCGCGGCCGGCGATCTGATGGAACTCACGGGACCGCAGACGCCTCATGCGCGAGCCGTCGTACTTCGTCAGCGCGGTGAGCACGACCGTATGGATGGGAACGTTGATGCCGACGCCGAGGGTGTCGGTTCCGCAGATGACGGGAAGCAGCCCACGCTGGGCGAGCTGCTCGACCAGACGCCGGTAGCGCGGCAGCATGCCGGCATGGTGGACGCCCACCCCGGTGCGCAGCAGCCGGCCCAGGATGCGTCCGAAGGCCGTGGTGAAGCGCACGCCCTTCATGGCCTCGCCGATGGCGTCACGCTGGGGGCGGTCCGAGACGCCGGTGGCGCTCATGGCCTGGGCCGTCTCCAGGGCGGCATCCTGCGAGAAGTGGACGACGTACACGGGCGTCTGCCCTCTGCCGACGAGCAGCTCGGCGGTGGCGGCCAGAGGCCGGTCCGTGTACTCGTAGCTGAGGGGCACGGGACGGGGCGCGTCATCGATGACGTCGCATGCCGCCCCGGTGCGATCCTCGAGCCCGTCGGCGATGGCGGTGACGTCCCCGAGCGTGGCGCTCATCAGGAGAAACTGGACATGCGGAAGCGCAAGCAGCGGTACCTGCCACGCCCATCCGCGATCCCGGTCGCCGTAGTAGTGGAACTCGTCCATGGCCACGCAGCCGACGTCGGCGTCCTCGCCCTCGCGCAGGGCCTGATTGGCCAGGATCTCCGCGGTGCAGCAGATGATGGGCGCATCGGGGTTGATATGGGTGTCGCCGGTGATCATGCCCACGTCGTCGCGGCCGAAGACCTTCACGAGGTCGAAGAACTTCTCGGAGACCAGGGCCTTGATGGGGGCCGTGTAGTAGGAGCGGCGTCCCGTGCACAGCGCGGCGAAATGCATGCCGAGAGCGACCAGGGACTTCCCTGAGCCCGTGGGCGTGCCGAGGATGACGTGGTCGCCGGCGAGCAGGTCGAGCACGGCCTCCTCCTGGTGTGGCCAGGGGTCGATTCCCCGGGCGTCGCGCACCCAGGAGAAGAATCGGTCGTAGATGGCGTCGGGGTCGAGACGGGTCGGGCCATCGCCCCGCCGAGGGACGTAGTCGCCCAGGGAGGGCGGAGTCCCGGGATTCCGTGATGATCCGTCGGACGCGGCGGCGTCGATGCGACCGTGGGCGACACCGCCGTCGGACGGCCTTCCCTCCGGTTCCCCCGTCATGAGGCGGCGAGACGTCGACGGGCCTCGGCGGGGTCGCAGTTCAGGCCGGGCCAGGTGAGGTTCATGGTGGTGAAGGTGGTGCGCAGCAGTTCGGAGACGACGGCCCGCGAATACCAGCGGCTGTCGGCGGGGACGATGAACCAGGGCGCGAAGGAGGTGCTCGTGCGCTCGAAGACCTCCTGCCAGGCGGCCATGTAGTCGTCCCATCGGTCGCGGGCCTCAAGGTCGCTCACATCGAACTTCCACAGCTTCGTGGGGTCGTCGAGCCGGTCGAGGAAGCGCCGGCGCTGATTCTCGCGGCTGATGGTGAGGAAGATCTTGATGATGGAGCATCCGTCGGCCGCCAGAGCACGCTCGAACTCGTTGACGGCGTCATAGCGTCCGCGCCAGGTCTCCTCCGGCAGGGTGCCGTAGACGTGAGGCATGACGATGTCCTCGTAGTGGGACCGGTCGAAAACCGCCACCCAGCCCGGTCGGGGAAGCTCGCGGCGCACGCGCCACAGGAAGTCGTGGGCGAGCTCCTCCTTCGTGGGGGCGCCGAAGCCGTGGTAGTGGATGCCCATGGGGTCGCCCTGTCGGAACACGTGCCGCACGATGCCTCCCTTGCCGGAGGCGTCCATCCCCTGCAGGACGATGAGCAGCCTGCGCGGGGATCCGTGGACGCCGTTGGCGTAGAGCAGACCCATGAAGCGGGCGATCTCCCCCGAACTCACGTCGATGAAGCGCTCGGCTTCGACGCGCCCGCCGTCGAAGCCCGGCGCGGACGCCGGATCGACCCCGACCAGCCTGTCGCCGTGATGGTACATAAGCCTCTGGGCCGGGGGAAGCTGCCAGACCGCACTGAGCATCTCGGAGGCCTTGGCGGCCAGGGCGAGCCGCTCGGCCACCGAACGGGCGCCCTTCACGGCGCCTATGGCCTGCTCCGCCGCCGACAGGGCGCGGATGATGCGCCGCCTGTCAGCGCCGCTTCCCCCCTGCGATCCGGCGGCGTCCGTCATGACCGGTCAGTCCTCGTCGTCGGGGTCGTAGTCGACGCCGGTTTCGGCACGCTGCTCGGGCGTGATCGGAGCAGGCGATCCAGTGAGCGGATCACGTCCGCCGCCGGCCTTCGGGAAGGCAATGACGTCGCGGATGGTGTCGGCCCCGGCGAGGATCGACACCGTGCGGTCCCAGCCCAGAGCGATGCCGGCATGCGGCGGAGCACCGTATTTGAAGGCCTCGAGGAGGAATCCGAACTTCTCCTGGGCCTCCTCGGGTCCGATGCCCAGCACCTTGAGGACACGGTTCTGGATGTCGTCGCGATGGATGCGGACGGAGCCGCCGCCCATCTCCTCGCCGTTGCACACGATGTCATAGGAGTCGCTTATGGCATGCCCGGGGTCCTCGTCGAAGCGGTCGATCCAATCGGCCGATGGCATGGTGAAGGGGTGATGCATGGAGGTCCAGGTCGAGTGGCCGACCGCCACGTCATCGTCGTCGGGGTCGTCGGTGCGCTTGAACAGCGGGAAGTCGACCACCCAGGTGAAGGCGAAGTCGTCGGGATGCAGCAGGCCCGCCCGACGGGCGAGCTCGACCCGCACGGCGCCCAGCAGCAGCTGCGAGGATTCGCGGGCACCGGCCGCGAAGAACACGGCGTCGCCGTCCTCGGCCCCCACGGCCTCCTTCAGTCCGGCGCGCTCCTGCTCGGAGAGGTTCTTCGCCACGGGCCCCTTGAGCGTGCCGTCCTCGGTGAACACCACATAGGCCAGACCCTTGGCCCCTCGCTGGCGCGCCCACTCCTGCCAGGCGTCGAACTGCCGCCGCGGCGTGGCGGCGCCTCCCTTGAAGAGCACGGCCCCGACGTAGGATGCCTGGAAGACGCGGAACGGGGTGTCGTGGAAGTAGTCGGTGAGTTCCACCAGGGGATTGCCGAAACGCAGGTCGGGCTTGTCCGAGCCGTATCGGTCCATGGCGTCCTTCCAGGAGATGCGCGGGAGGGGGAGAGAGATCTCGTATCCCCTCGTGCTCCAGATGGCCGCGATGACCTTCTCGGCCATGGCCATGACGTCCTCCTGGTCGACGTAGCTCATCTCCATGTCGAGCTGCGTGAACTCGGGCTGGCGGTCGGCGCGGAAGTCCTCGTCCCGGTAGCAGCGGGCGAGCTGGTAGTAGCGCTCGACGCCGCCGACCATCAGCAGCTGCTTGAGCAGCTGGGGAGACTGCGGAAGCGCGTACCACGAGCCCGGCACCAGACGGGCCGGCACGAGGAAGTCCCGTGCTCCCTCCGGGGTCGACTTGATGAAGGTCGGGGTCTCGACCTCGGTGAAGTCCATGTCCTCCAGCGCGTGGCGCGCCGCGCGCGTCATATCCGAGCGGAGCTTCAGGTTGCGCTGCATGGAGGGGCGACGCAGATCGAGATAGCGGTACCGAAGCCGGACGTCCTCGCCGGGCAGGCGGTTCTCCGACTCGTTCTCCAGAGCCGTGGACACCTGGAAAGGCAGGGCCGAGGACCGTGCGAGCACCGTCAGGCCCTCGACGACGACCTCGACCTTCCCGGTTGCCAGATGCTCGTTCTCGTTGCCATCCGGACGCAGACGCACCTCACCCGTGACCTGGATGACGTATTCGCTGCGCAGGGGCCGGGCGACCTCCTCGTCGTAGATGACGATCTGAACCAGCCCGCTGGAGTCCCTCAGGTCGATGAAGGCGACGCCGCCGTGGTCGCGTCTGCGATCCACCCATCCGGCGAGGGTCACCGTGCGACCGACGAGCTCCTCGGTCACCTCGGTGGCGTGCTGTGTTCTATAAGCCGATCGGCCCATTCTTCCTCTATTCCTTGCCGTTCCCTGCCGATGGACGTCCGCCGGTTCGCGCATGCGCCCCGTCCCGGCTCGAGCGGGAAGCAGAGGCATGGGTCCCCGGCGGAGACCTATCCGTTCACGCCGTCCGTGGCGGGAGCGTCTCCCGTCACGACGGTCTGACGGGCCACCACGGTATCGGGCCGCCACGACGTGACGTCGGCCGGGGCCTGCGTGCCGCTGACGATGTCACGCACCTCGTCATGCCCACCGCCGTCCTGGGTCGCATCCGCCGGGAACCAGACATAGGGGATGCCCAGCCTGTCGGCGTAGCGAATCTGCCTGCCCAGCTTGGCCGCCGTCGGCGACACGTCCGCGGCGATGCCCCGGGACCGCAGATCGTCGGCTATCGCGTTGGACGCCGCGCGGCCGGATTCGCTCCACACCGCGACGAGCACCACGGCCGGGGAGACCCGGGAGGCATGCGCCCCCGCCGTATGCAGCATGTAGGACACCAGACGGGACAGACCGATGGAAAGCCCCACCCCCGGATAGCGCCGGTTCCCCTGGGTCGCGAGATTGTCGTAGCGCCCGCCCGAGCAGATGGAGCCCAGACCCTCGGCTCCTTCGAGGAAGGTCTCGTAGACGGAGCCGGTGTAGTAGTCGAGTCCGCGCGCGATCCTCAGATCCGCGATGACGGAGCCCGGACGGATGCGGGCGGCTCCGTCGACCACGGCCGCCAGCGCATCCAGTCCCTCGACCGCCATCTCATGGGCCTCACCGTCGGGGGCGATGCCATGGCGTTGGCACAGAGCATCGAATCCCGCGCGCAGGCCCGCGCCGTCGGGGGCGGTGAGATCGGCCAGATCGAGGCAGGCGCGTGCCTGCGCCTGGGATGCCCCGCAGGTCTGCTGGAGCAGACGGGCGACCTCGTCGGCTCCGATCTTGTCGAGCTTGTCGATCTCACGCAGCACGCCCTCCACGTCGGTGAGCCCGAGGGCGCGATAGTATCCCTCGGACAGACGTCGGTTGTTGGCATGGACGGTGGCCTTCGGAAGGCCGAAGGGGCGCAGGCGCTCCAGGGCGGAGACCATGACCAGCGGCAGCTCGGTCTCGTAGTGGGAGGGAAGGTCGCCGTTGCCGACGACGTCGATGTCGGCCTGGACGAATTCGCGGAAGCGACCCTCCTGAGGGCGCTCCCCCCTCCATACCTTCTGGATCTGCCAGCGCTTGAAGGGGAAGACCAGACGTCCGGAGTTCTCCACGACGTACCTGCTGAGCGGGACGGTGAGGTCGAAATGGAGCCCTATGCGGTTCTCGACGGGCACGTCGACGTCCCCGGCGACGTCCTGCAGACGGGAAAGCAGATAGATCTCCTTGCTCGTCTCGCCCTTCTTGAGCAGACTCGAGCCCTGCTCGACCGCCCGCGTCTCGATGCCGATGAACCCGTTAAGCCCGAAGACCTCGCGGAGGGTGTCGATCACGCGCTGCTCGACAACCCTCTCCTCGGGAAGCCATTCGGGGAAACCTGAAAGTGATGCGCCATGTGCCACGGCTCCCTATAATAGGTGAGGCTGCGGAAATGGCGTCATGCCGCGCTCCGCAGTCATCCGCACACGCTTAAGGAGCTGGCCATGGCCGACGACAACGTCACCCCCGAACCCATCACCGAAGAATCCCCCACCGACAAGGCACCGCAGACGCCCGAGGGAACGACGACACTGGAGGCAGCCAACCCCGCCGCCACGGATAACGCCGTTGCCTCCGAGGGGCATGAGGCTCCGGCGGCGCCATCCGTAGCGGCCTCGGCGCCAGTCCCCGCGCCGCGTATGCCATCCCCGGCGGCGATGGCCGCGAAGCGTCCCCACGTCCCCTCCCCCGCGGCCCTGGCCGCCAAGGGGGCGGCCCATCGTCCGACCCCCGCCGGCTATTCGGATTCGGACGTCAGACAGGCCGAGGGCTTTGGGCGGGTCGCCGAGGACGGCACGGTGTATGTGCGCGAAGGCGACGGCGAACGCGCCGTCGGACAGTTTCCCGACGCCTCCCCCCAAGAGGCGCTGTCCCTGTACGCCCGGCGCTTCCTTGATCTCAAGGCGAAGGTCGATCTCTTCGCCACCCGTCTGGAGAACCCGGCCATCAAGCCGCGCGAGATCGACGACTCCCTGCGCGCGCTGCGCGAGGAGACCGAGAAGCCCGAGGCCGTCGGTGACATCGCCTCCCTCAAGGCACACATCGAGCGTCTGGCGACCCGGGCCGCGGAACGCAAGAACGAGATCGGCGAGGCCCGTCGAGAGGCCATGGCCAAGGCCATCGCGGAGCGGAGCGAGATAGTCCACAAGGCGGAGGAGATCGCCTCCTCCCTGGATGACTCGACCAACTGGCGTCAGACCGCGGATCGCTTCCGTTCCCTCTTCGACCAGTGGCAGCAGCACCAGCGCACATCGGTCCGCATCGACAAGGCCGATGCCGACGCCTTGTGGAAGCGCTTCTCCGCCGCTCGCACGACCTTCAATCAGGCCCGTCGCCACTGGGCCCAGCAGCGCGACGCCGAACGGGCCACGGCGAAGAGCACCAAGGAGCAGATCATCCGCGAGGCCGACGCGCTCAAGGACTCCACGGAATGGGGGGAGACCTCACGACGCTTCAACGAGCTCATGGACCGCTGGAAGCAGGCGGGGCGTGCGGGCCGTACGGAGGACGACGCCCTGTGGGCACGATTCCGCGAGGCCGCCGACGTCTTCTTCGGGGCGCGTCAGGCGGACCGCGATCAGACGAACAGCTCGGAGCGCGAGAACCTGGCGGCGAAGGAGGACCTTCTCGTCAGGGCCGAGGCCCTTCTTCCGGTCGCCGACGAGGGGGCCGCGAAGAAGGCGCGCAAGGCGCTGGCCGCCATCCAGGAGCAATGGGACCAGATAGGCTATGTCCCGCGCGAGGACATCCGTCGCATCGAGGGCCGTCTCGATGCGGTGGATCGGCAGATCAAGGCCGTCGAGGAGGCGGCCTGGACGACCCGGGATCCCGAGTCGGATGCCCGGCGCTCCAGCTTCGAGGAGCAGCTCACCGTCCAGCTCGCCGAGCTGGACAAGGCCATCGCCTCGGAGACGGATCCGAAGCGTCGAGCCTCGCTGGAGGCGGAGAAGGCCACCAAGCAGCAGTGGCTGGACGCCGTTCGCTGACGTCCTCCCGGAGGCATGGATGTGATGAATGAGGGGGGGGGGGGGCGGCGCCGGGCCCCCCCCCCCCAAAATGGGGCCCCGCGGCGGGGGCGGGGGGGTCTGCTCCGGTGTTGGGGGTGGGGGCCCCCCGTCGGGGGGCGCCCACCTCCGCGATTGGTGCCGGCGGGTCGGATCAGACCAGGCCGAAGTCGAGCATGGCGTCGGCGACCTTGGTGAAGCCGGCGATGTTGGCGCCGACGACGTAGTCGCCGGGACGGCCGTACTCCTCGGCCGTCGCCTGGCAGGTGTCGTGGATGCTGTCCATGATCGCGTGCAGCTCGGCATCGGTCTTCTCGAAGGTCCAGGAGTCGCGGGCGGCGTTCTGGGCCATCTCCAGGCCGCTGGTGGCGACGCCGCCGGCGTTGGAGGCCTTGCCGGGGGCGTACAGCACGCCGGCCTCCTGGAAGGCGTGGAAGGCCTCGGGCGTGCAGGGCATGTTGGCGCCCTCGGCGACGACCTTCACGCCGTTGGCGATGAGGGCCTTCGCGTCGTCCGGCCCCAGCTCGTTCTGGGTGGCGCAGGGCAGGGCCACGTCGGCCTTGAGCTGCCAGATGCTGCTCTTGCCGGCCGGCGTGAACGTGGCGGAGGCGCCGCGCTCGTCGGCGTAGGCGCTGATGCGCTCGCGACGCCGCTCCTTGACCGACTGCAGCAGGGCGACGTCGATGCCCTTCTCGTCGACGACCAGGCCGGAGGAGTCCGAGCAGGCCACGACGGTGGCGCCCAGTTCCTGGGCCTTCGCGATGGCGTAGATGGCCACATTGCCCGAGCCGGAGACGACGACGCGCTTGCCGTCGAAGGAGTCGCCCCTGGTGCCGAGCATGCGGTCGGCGAAGTAGACGGTGCCGTAGCCGGTCGCCTCGGTGCGGGCGAGGGACCCGCCCCAGCCCAGGCCCTTGCCGGTGAGCACGCCGGCGTCGAAGCGGTTGGTGATGCGCTTGTACTGGCCGAACAGATAGCCGATCTCACGCCCGCCGACGCCGATGTCGCCGGCCGGGACGTCGGTGGTCAGGCCGATGTGGCGGTACAGCTCGGTCATGAAGGACTGGCAGAAGCGCATGACCTCGGCGTCGGACCTGCCGTGGGGGTCGAAGTCGGAGCCGCCCTTGCCACCGCCCATGGCCAGGCCGGTGAGCGAGTTCTTGAAGATCTGCTCGAAGCCGAGGAACTTGATGATGGAGATGTTGACGTTCCCGCGGAAGCGCAGGCCGCCCTTGTAGGGGCCGAGGGCCGAGCTGAACTCGATGCGGTAGCCGCGGTTGACCCGGACCCGGCCGGAGTCGTCGACCCACGGGACGCGGAACATGATCTGGCGGTCGGGCTCGGTCACGCGCTCGAGGACGGCCGCGTCGAGGTATTCGGGCCGGCGCTCCAGCGCGGGCTCGATGCTCTCGAAGACCTCCCTGACGGCCTGGTGGAATTCGGGTTGGCCGGGGTTGCGTGCGAGCACCCCGTCGTAAATGGATTGAACGGCTTCGCGCATGGCGGGCTCCTTGCTGTTTGGCTTCGTGCTCCGGCCTTCGCCGGCGACACTTCGAATATGGCACTGCGTGCCGCGGTCAAGAAGCCGATCTCATGTCTTGATGTCAAGATATTTGTAACGATTCTGTTTCAGCCGATCGTGAAGCGCTCGCCGCCACGGATCCGGTCCGGTGCGGCGTGGGCGTTTCCGGGCGCGTGGCAGGGCGGGCCCGTCCCCGCTCCTGCCGCCGCGCCCGCCCTGCAGAACCGGGCGATCCCGTCCTGCGCGCGGGCCGGGGTAGCCTGCCTGTCCGTGGCCCTGTGGACGAGAACCGACCGTGACCTGCTGTCCCTGGCCCTGCCCACCTTCGCCACGCTCGTCTCCGAACCGCTGCTCGTCATGGCCGACACCGCCTTCATCGGGCACGTCGGCGCCGTCCCGCTGGCCGGCCTCGGCCTGGGCGGCAATGTGCTCGGGGTCATCACCGGCATGTGCGTCTTCCTCGCCTATTCGACGACCAGCGTCGTCGCCCACCGCCTCGGCGCCGGCCGCGCCCGCGCCGCCCACGAGGCCGGGCGCGACGGCATGGCCCTGGGCGCGGCCCTCGGGATCGTGCTGGCCGCCCTGCTGGCCTGGCTCGCCCCGGCGATCATCGGCTGGTACGGGCCCGCCCCCGACGTGGCGGCGGCGGCCGTCAGCTACCTGCGGGTCGTCGCCGCCGGGCTGCCCTTCCAGCTCGTCGTGCTGGCCTCGACCGGTCTGCTGCGCGGCCTGCAGGACACCCGCACGCCCATGGTCGTGGCGATCGGCGTGAACCTGGCGAACATCGGGTTGGACGCCCTGCTCATCCACGGTTTCGGCTTGGGCATCGTCGGCTCGGCCGTCGCCACCGCGAGCGCCCAGGCGCTGTCGTGCATCGCGCTCGTGGCCGTCACCGCCCGCCGCTGCCGCGGGCTGGGCATGGGGCTGTGCCCGAGCCCGGCCGGCATGGGCGCGGCCGCGTCGGCCGGCGGCTGGCTGATGCTGCGCACCGCCACCTTGTGGTTCTCGCTGACGGCGACCACCTTCGTCGCCACCGGGCTGGGCTCGCTGACGCTGGCGGCCCATCAGGTGACGAACTCGCTGTACTCCTTCCTCACCTTCGCCCTCGACTCGCTGGCCATCGCCTGCCAGGCCCTCATCGGGCACCGCCTCGGCGCCGGCGACCCGGACGGCGCCCGCACGGTCATGCGCCGGGCCTTCGGCTGGGGCGGGGTGCAGGCCCTGGTGATGGGCCTGGCCCTGGTGGCCGTCAGGCCCTGGCTGGCGCGCCTGTTCACGAGCGACCCGGACGTGCGGCGGCTGGTCATGCACTCCTTCGTCGTGCTCGCGGCGATCATGCCTCCGGCGGCGCTCGTCTTCGTGCTCGACGGCGTGCTCATCGGCGCCGGCGACACCCGCTATCTGGCGCTGGCGGGCCTGTTCGTCGCGGCCTGCCACCTGCCGATGCTGGCGGCAGTCGCCCGCTTGTGCGCCGGCGGCCCGGCCGGCCTGGTCTGGCTGTGGGTGGCCTATGCCGGTTTCCTCGCCGCCCGCGGCCTGACGCTCACCCTGCGCGCCCGGACGGGCCGGTGGCTGCGCACCGGGGCGGGGTGAGGCGGGGGCCGGCATCGGAGGATCGGTTCGCCGCGGCACCGATTCGGTGCTGTCCGGCGAGCAGATCCCCGGCTCGGGCGGGACTGACATGCTTGAATGAATTCGAGCGGGGAATGAATAACGCGGGAACAAGGAGGTGCTGCGGTGGTCGTTCGTGTCGATGTCGCCCCGGAGCTGCTCCGCTGGGCGGTCGAGCGAGCCGGCTGGGACGAGGAGACGACGGTCCGGCGCGCACCGCAGTTCATCAAGTGGGTCAGGCGCGAGACCCGACCGACACTCAAACAGCTCGAGGCCTTCGCCGAGAAAACCCACACCCCGTTCGGATTCCTGTTCCTGCCGGAACCGCCGGACGAACCGCTGCCGATTCCGGACATGCGCACCATCGGCAACGCCGGTGTGCTTCGTCCGTCCGCCGACCTCCTCGACACGGTCTACCTGTGCCAGAGGCGCCAGGACTGGTACCGCGATTATGCGTCCGACAACGGGGCAGGGCCGCTCGGCTTCGTCGGTTCTGCGACGCTGGACACACCGCCGACCCAGGTTGCCGGAGACATCGCTGAAGGGCTCGACTTCGGCGTTGAGGAACGGCAGGTGTTCCCCAACAAAGGGGAGGTTCGGCGTGGTCTGATCGACCGCATCGAGAACATCGGCGTCCTCGTCATGGTCAACGGTGTGGTGGGCGCCGACACGCACCGCAAGCTCGACCCGGCGGAGTTCCGCGGGTTCGCGCTCTCCGACCCGCTCGCACCCCTGATCTTCGTCAACGGCGCTGACACGAAGGCAGCGCAGCTGTTCACCCTCGTCCACGAACTGGCGCACATCTGGCTCGGACGCAGCGCGCTGTCCGAGGCAGCCATGGACTCCCGGGAGGGTGAAACCGAGGAGCAGTGGTGCAACAGCGTGGCAGCCGAGGTCCTTCTCCCGCTCGGTGAGCTCCGCTCCGACTACCGCGGACAGGCGACCGTCGAGGAACTCGACCGCCTGGCGAAGCGGTACGGGATCAGCACCCTGGTCGTGCTCAAGCGCATTGTCGACGCCGGCTTCCTGACCCGGGGCGAGTACACCGAGCGCTACCGGGCCGAGCACGAGCGGGTCATGGAACTCGTGAGGAGCAAGGACGGAGACGGTGGAGGAGGGAATTACTACAGCACCCAGCCATTGCGGCTGAGTCGTCGGTTCGCCAGAGCCGTCATCGCCAGCACCCTCGAAGGGTCCACCGCCTACCGGGAGGCCTATCAGCTGCTCGGCACGAAGAAGCACGCGACCTTCGAGGGCCTCGCCGAAGAGCTGAAGGTTGCATGATGTTCCTCGTCGACGCCAACGTCCTCATCGAGGCGAAGAACCGCTACTACGCCTTCGACATCGCCCCTGGCTTCTGGCGCTGGTTGGAGAAAGCTTACAGTAGGGGCGCCGTGTGCAGCATCGAGAGGATTCGAGAGGAACTGCTCCAAGGAAAAGATGAGCTTTCTGATTGGGCGCGAAACCATCGCGGTTTTTTCTTTCCCTTGGATGACAGGACTACACAGATTTTCCCGAGATTGTTTGTATGGGCTCAATCTCAGAATTTCACGGGCGATGCACTGAATGCTTTCGCCGCAGATGCAGCCGACTTCATGCTCGTCGCTCACGCGAGTGCTCATTCCTGTACAGTCGTCACCCACGAGACAGCGGGGACGGGATCGCGCAAGCGGGTGAAGATCCCCGATGCCTGCGCGGCCCTCGACGTCCCATGTATCGACACCTTCAAGATGCTCCGCGACACTCGCACCAGGCTTGAGCTCGCGCCCTGACGTCGGACCCTTCCGCTAAGGTGACCTCGTCGCACGGCGACTGTGCGAACCGATCAAGGGATGCGATGACCACCGAACAACTCAGCACGCCCATGGAGGCTTCCTCTGTGCCCGAACCGGGCCAGGTCGTCCAGGTCCGCGGCGCCACCTGGGCGGTCACCGACGTCCGCGAGCAGGGCCTGCCGCACAGCCCCGCCGACGAATCACGTGCCGGCCTCGAACACCTGGTGGCTCTGCAATCGCTCGCCGAGGACCGCATGGGCGAGGAACTCACCGTCATCTGGGAGCTCGAGGTCGGCACCTCGATCGTCCCCGACCGTGGACTGCCCGAGACGATCGGTGCGGGTTCTTTCGACGAGCCGGACACGCTCGGCGCCTTCGTCGACGCGGTCCGCTGGGGGGCGGTGACCTCCGCCGACCCGAGGGTCTTCCAGTCGCCCTTCCGCTCGGGCGCCACCCTGGAGCCCTACCAGCTCGAACCGCTGCGCCGCGCCCTGGAGGCCCCGCGCACCAACCTGCTGCTGGCCGACGACGTCGGCCTGGGCAAGACGATCGAGGCGGGCCTGGTCATCGAGGAACTGCTGCTGCGGCACCGCGCCCGCTCGGTCATCATCGTGTGCCCGCCGAGCCTGGCTCAGAAGTGGCGCGACGAGATGCACGAGAAGTTCGGCTTGGAGTTCGTCATCGTCGACTCCGCCCGGATCGCCGCCGACCGACGCACTTACGGCCTGGCCGCCAACCCGCTGCGCCTCTACCCGCGCGTCATCGTGTCCATGGCGTGGCTGCCGGGCGTGCGCGCCCAGCGGCTGCTGCGCGAGGTGCTGGCCGATGCCGGCAGAGCGGGGTCGGCGCGCCGCTACGCCTTCGACGTCCTCGTGGTGGATGAGGCCCACCACGTCGCCCCGGCCGCCCCCGTGGTTGCCGGCGGCGGGCGCGGCTATGCCGTCGACTCCCAGCGCACGCGGGCGGTGCACCGGCTGGCCGACGCGTGCGAGCACCGGCTCTTCCTGTCCGCCACCCCGCACAACGGCTACACGGAGTCGTTCACCGCGCTGCTCGAGATGATCGATCCTCGTCGGTTCGCCCGCGGCGCCGAGATCGACCGGAAGGCCCTCGACGAGGTCACGATCCGCCGTCTGAAGTCCGATGTCGAGGGGAATTTCAGACGCCGCGAGGTGAGGCTCCTGTTTTATGAGACCGCATCGGACGAGGAGAGGGCTTACGCCAGGCTCGACTCGCTTTTGTGCGAGTCCGGCCGAGAGCAGGGCAGACGACGCCTCGACATCGCCGCTCTGCTGCTCAAGAAGCGCTTTCTGTCCAGCCCGTGGGCCTTCGCCCGGACGCTGGAGAACTACCTGACCGATCCGGTGGCCTCGGGCGAGGCCTTCTACGACATCGACGACTACTACGCGGAGGTCATGGGGTCCGGGCAGTCCGACGAGGAGGAGGGCAGCCTCGAACAGCCTGAGGCCGACACCCTGCTCGCCAGCCGCTCCGGAAATGCGCTCAGTGCGGCCACCAGGGAGGATCTCACGGAGCTGGAGGCCTGGGCCCGTGGTTTCGAGGCGCGGCCGAATGGGTGCCTGCAGGCCCTCATCGACTGGCTCGACGCGATCTGCCGCCCCGACGGGAGAACCTGGACGAACGAGCGGGTCGTCGTCTTCACCGAGTACGCCGACACCCTTGACTGGATCAGAACGGTGCTCACCTCGCAGGGCTACGACGGGGACTGGCTCGCCGTGATCCAGGGGGCGACCCCGGCCGAGGACCGCGAACGGATCAAGGCGCGCTTCAATGCCAATCCCGCCCAGGAGCCGGTGCGGGTGCTCGTCGCCACCGATGCCGCCGGTGAGGGCATCGACCTGCAGACCCACTGCCACCGGCTGGTGAACTTCGACGTGCCCTTCAACCCGTCCCGCCTGGAGCAGCGCATCGGCCGCATCGACCGCTACGGGCAGCAGCGGGCACCCGAGATCTTCTACCCGACGCCGCAGCGCCGCGCCGAGCACGGCACCTACTCGGGCGAGTACGAATTCTTGAGGCGCCTGGCTGAGAAGATCACCACCGAGACCGAAGACCTGGGCTCAATTGAACCCGCTCATCGACGAGAAGATCACCGAGCGCCTCCTGCACCGCCGGGCCCGCCGTAGGGCGACCGCGACGACGGGCCAGCGAGCGGTCAACGAGGTGCTGGCCGGCAGCCGACGACTCAACCGCAGCCTCACCGAGCTGGGGCGCCGCTACGAGGAGCGCAAGGAGCAGATGCACCTCACCCCAGAGGCCGCTCTGCGCGTGGTCAACGAGGCGCTGAACATGACCAATCAGCCTCCTCTCGTGCCGGAGGAGACCCCGGACGCCGACGCAGTGGTCCTCAGGGTCCCCTCGCTGGACCGTTCCTGGGATGACGCCGTGCAGGGGCTCGCGACCCTGCTCCACCCGGATGAACCGCGCCCTGTCACCTTCGACGAGCGAGCCGCCGGCGTCCCGGGCATCGTCCACGTCCATCTCGGGCACCCGCTCATGCGCAAGGCCACCCGCACGCTGCGCGCCAACCTGTTCAGCCCCCAGTCGGCGGTCAACCGTGTCACCGCCGTCGTCATGCCCGGCCTCGACGAGTCCTACGCCGTGTCGGTGTCGCGGCTCGTCCTCGTCGGCCGCGGCGGCCTGCGCCTGCACGAGCAGGTCTTCGTCACCGGCGTGCGGCTGCGCGGCAGCCGGGTCGCCGAGGACAGGCTGAACACGGTCCTCGGGCGCGTTCTCGACCCGGGCGAGTTCGAGCTCGCCTCCCAGCCGGTGCGTGACCGCCTTGTCGTCGACTGGCGGGCCGACGGCGCCCATCTGCGCACTCGCCTCGAGGAGGAGACCCGTCGCCGCGCCGAACGGCTGCAGTCCCAAGTCGACGACCAGCTTCGCGACCGGCGTCAGAGTGACACCGACCGGGTGCACGGCATCTATGCGGCCTTCCGCGCCAATCTGACCGAGTCGCTGGAGCGGATGCGGGCTGAGGAGCGAACCAACCAGGACATGCTCGCCGCCTGGCTCGACGAGCAGCGCGCCCAACGCGAACGCGACATGAGGGCGATGACCGACCGTCTGGCCGCTCTTGACGAGGAGGAGCACCGCGAGACTGACGCCGTCGCCCGCCGCTACGAGGGCGTGCACCCCTTCATCGCCTCGGTGGGCCTCGTCTTCGCCGTCGCCGAACAGGATGCCGCCGCATGGGAGGGAAAGAACCGATGAGCCGACGGAGGGGCGGCGCCAGCGGTAGGAACGGCAGAGCCGGAGATGGCGCGCGCTCCGCCGTCCAGATGCACCGTGAGTGGCTCGAACTGGTCGACGCCGAGGGGCCGTTCCTGTCCGTACCCGTCATGACCGAGCTGTACCCGCAGGGCATGCCGGCCCTCGACCGCGGCCCGAAGGAGGCCCTGCACCGGGCGAAACCGGTCTTCGACGCAGCCTGGGACGCCTGGGACCAAGCGCAGGACAAGGGCCCGGCACTGCAGAAGTACCGCCGGGCCCGCGACACCTGGGTGCGTATCATTCTCACCGAGGTGATCGGCTGGGGCCCGCACTACGCGGCCGCCGCCGACCGCCCCGTGTTCGCCGAGACCTACCGGGTCCGCAGCGACGGCATCCACACGGTCACCGTCGCCCCGACCGGAGCGCTCATCCGCGACACCGGCGATGCCACGACGGTCGGCGCCCTCGTGCTCGTCGTCGACCCGGCGGCCTCGCTGCGCGAACTGTGCGACGACGGCTGGGCAGCCGGCCCCATCGACCGGATGGGCGCGATGCTGCGCGCCACCGGCTCCACCTGCTCCATCGGCCTGGTCACCGATGGCCGCTGGTGGGCGCTCGTGAGCGCCCCGCGCGGCGGCGCCACCGCATCGGGCGTCGTCGACGCCCAGACCTGGGTCGAGGAACCCGCCACCCGCAACGCCTTCATAGCGCTGCTCGGCGTGAAGCGACTGCTCAGAGGCGCTGAGAAGGATCGTCTTCCCCAGCTCTTCGCCGACTCCGTGCTCGCAGCCGAGGAGGTCACCGAGGCCCTCGGCACCCAGGTGCGTCGCGCCGTCGAGCTGGTCGTCTCGGCCATCTCCCAGTCGATCACGGATACCGTGCGTCACGGCCGCCCTGATCCGTTGCCGGACGACACCCACCGGGTCTACGAGGCGGTCGTCACCGTCATGATGCGTGTGGTCTTCCTGCTCTTCGCCGAGGAACGCGGCCTGCTGCCCACCCAGGAGCTCTACCGCATCGGCTACGGCCTGGCCGGTGTGCTCGACGGGCTCGAGACCCGTGCCCGAGATGAGGGCGAGGAATCGATGGACGGCACCTATTTCGTCTGGCACCGTCTGCTGGCCACCTCGAACGCCGTGTATCACGGCGCCATCTGGGGGACGTGCGCATGCCCGCCTACGGCGGCTCCCTGTTCGACCCCGAGCGTTTCGGCTTTCTGGGCGCCACCGATCCCGATGGCTCGCTGACCGTCAAGGCCTCCGACCGCGTCATGCTCCACGTGCTCCGCTCGGTGCAGATCGCCCATACCAAGAAATCCGAGGCCCGCAGGGTGTCCTTCCGCGACATCGACGTGGAGCAGATCGGCTACATTTACGAGGGCCTCCTCGGCTACACCTGCCGTCGCAGCGGCGGGATCGTGCTCGGGCTGATCGGCAAGGACGGCGACGAGCCCGAGGTGCCGCTGAAAGTTCTTGAAGAACTGGCCGAGGAGCACACCGATGACACCGATCTGGCCGCCGCCATCCTCGCCTGGGTGAAGGCGGATCAGCCATCGGCCAAGCCTCAGACCAAAGCGGCGCTGGCCAAGGCGCTCGCGGCCGGGGACGGCATGGAGGACGCCGAGCGCGCCCTGCTCGCCGTCACCCACGACCGGGAGCTCTGCGACGAGCTACGGCCGTGGATCGGCGCGATCCGCCGCGACCTGCGCGGCCGGCCTGTCGTCATCCGGCCCGGTGAGCTGCTCGTGGCCGAGACGCCCTCGCGGCGCGACGCCGGCGCCCACTACACGCCGCGCTCACTGGCCGAGGACGTCGTGCTCCACGCCCTGGAGCCCCTCCTCCACTGCCCCGGCCCCCACCAGACCGAGAACCGCGACCAGTGGCGGCTCATCCCCTCCGACGAGATCCTGCGCCTGCGCGTGGCCGACATCGCCTGCGGCTCCGGCGCCTTCCTCGTGGCCGCCGCCCGCCACCTGGCCCGCCGCCTCGTCGAGGCCTGGGAGCAGGAGGGCGCGCTCACCGACCGCTCGGCGGAACCCGGCGGCGCCGAGCGCCACGCCCTGCGCGAGGTGGTCGCCCACTGCCTCTACGGCGTAGACATCAACCCGATGGCCGTCGAGATGTGCAAGCTCTCGCTGTGGCTCGTCTCCCTCGACCCGCACCTGCCGTTCAGCTTCGTCGACGACAAGGTCTTCGTCGGCAACTCGCTGCTCGGCATCACCAACCTCGATCAGCTGCGCGCCCTGCACATCGACCCGTCAGCCGCACCCGCGCGGAAGCTCTTCGATCTCGATGCCGCCGGCACCGTCGTGCCCGAGCTCGACGTGGACGCGATCATCGACGAAGTCACGGAGCGCCGCCGCCAGCTCGCCTCCGAGGTGAGCAGCACCGACCCGGCGCGCTCCATGACGACCAAGAGACGCCTCAAGAACATCAATGACGAGCGGCTCGCCGCACTCACCCGGCTCGCCGACGCCATCATCGCCGCGGGGCTCGATCCGGCGGTGGCCGGCAAACCCGGCAGACGACTTAACGAGGCCTACGAGAACCTGGTCGCCGCAGCGGCCAGCGCCTATTCTGCGGCCGGGGACGGCGATCCGTCCGGCCTGGAGGCGATCCTGCAGCGCGGCCTGACGCCGACGGTACGCACCGACTACGAGCGCTGGCGGTGCCTGCACTGGTCACTGGCCGTCCCCGAGGTCACCGAACGTGGCGGCTTTGACGCGATTGTGGGAAACCCGCCGTTCCTAGGCGGAAAGAAACTGAGCCCGGTGATGGGGCAAAACCTGCGCGAATGGTTCGTGCATGTGCTCGCCGGTAGCACAGCCGGTAATGCCGACCTGGTCGCCTACTTCCTCCTGCGCGCCCACGTCTTGCTGAACACGCGCGGCACGCTCGGGTTCATCGCCACCAACACCGTGGCCCAAGGCGACACCCGCGAGGTCGGGCTCGACCAGCTGGTGGCTGCCGGGTTCACCATCACCCGGGCAGTGCAGTCACGCTCATGGCCCTCCAGCAGCGCCAATCTGGAGTACGCCGCCGTCTGGGGCACCTGTGAGGCAGTTGATCCGCAAGTGCGTGTCATCTCCTGTGGGGACCAGGACATTCCGGTGCCGCGGCTCAGCACCCTGCTGGAACCGGCCGGACGCGTCGAAGGAAAACCCGAACGCTTGGCCGAGAACGCGAACATCGCCTTCATCGGTTGCTACGTGCTTGGCAAGGGCTTCATCCTTGAACCGGGGGAGGCGCAGGAGTGGATTGCGGAGGATCCGCGCAATGCCGAGGTGCTCTTCCCCTACCTCAACGGAGAGGACCTCAACTCCCGCCCCGACTGCTCGGCCTCCCGTTGGGTCATTGACTTCAATGAGCGCAGCGAGACTCAAGCCAGCCAGTACCGAATGCCCTGGAACCGCGTACTGGCAGCGGTAAAGCCGGAACGCGCCACCAAGGACGCGGTGAAGTACCCGCGCATGGTCAACGAGTGGTGGAAGTACTACAACAGCCGACCTGCCATGCGAGAGGCGATTTCCGGGCTCAACGAGGTGCTGGTGCTTGCTTTGGTCAGCAAGACCGTGATGCCGGTTCGGGTACAGACTGGGCAGGTGTTTTCTCATATGCTTGGGGTGTTCGCAACCGACTCCTACGCCCGGCAGGCGGTTTTGTCGTCTTCGCTGCATCAGTATTGGGCGATCAAGTATGGCTCGGGCATGCGAAACGATCCGCGTTACACCCCAACCGATGTCTTCGAGACCTTCCCCCGCCCCGAACCCACGCCCGAGCTCGATGCCATTGGTCGCACGCTGGACGCCGAGCGGCGGGAGATCATGCTGCGGCAGCAGTGGGGCCTGACCAAGCTGTACAACCTTGTCAACGATCCCGGGCTCGCGTCCGGGCAGGATGCGGACGTGGACCGCATGCGGGCCATCCACGTGGAGCTGGACGCTGCGGTTGCTGCCGCCTACGGCTGGAACGACCTCGACATGGAGCGTGGCTTCCACGAGTACCGCGGTATGACCCGCTGGACCATCCCACCCGCCACCCGCATGGAAGTACTCGACCGGCTCCTCGAGGAGAACCACCGCCGCGCCGCCGCAGAGGCTGCCGCGGCCTCTGGTACCACAGTCGAGAAGGGCAAGCGAGAGAACGGGCCCGTCACCGGTCACGAGGAGGGATCCGATGCCTGAGACCACCCACGACGGAACTGCGCAGCCCATCGGCTACGAGTCCCCCGAACCCTTCGGCAGCGGCCCGTGGGCCGCCCGCGAGAACCTCACAGACATCCTGCGCCGCGAGCTGCTTGGTCCCGTCGGCGGTGAGGACGAGCTGCTGCCCGTGCCGCCGAAGAACCGCTATCTCGTCGGCCGCATCGCTCCGACCCGACTGGACGCCACCGGCGAGCAACCCGTCGGTGAGGATGATGAAGATGAATATGCGGGTGAATACCTGGGAGACGATCTCGACGCCCGGACCTCCACCGGCGTGCCGCTGCCGAGCGTCGATGAGCTCGGCCCCGACGGCGACGAGGACGCCGGAGGTGACCGTGACGATGAGCCCGTGCGCCGTGGCCTCATGATCCCCGCCTCCATGGGCCTGCGCTTCCAGGTACCGGCCGATCTGGAGGCAGTCACCGTGCATGCCTCCTGGGGCGTCTACCATCCCGAAAGAACCGGCCGAGTTCTCAAGAACGGCCGTGAGGAGCGGCATTACCGCCGCACGGATATCAACGTCCCCGTCACCATCCAGCTGACCGAACTCGCCCCTGACCGAACCGCCGACTACCGGCTCCGAGAGGAGGATCATGTCACCCTGCGCGTCGACACCCACCTCGACGATTCAGAGGGCGCGCCCCGCCGTCTCGTCGAGATCGCATTGTGCAACGACCGCGAGGCTCCGCGGAACATTCCCGTCGACGCCTGGCTCTTCCAGACCCGGCTCGACGTCACTCCCGCCGGAGCCAGCGAGGGGCAGGCCGTCTTCCTGCCCGTCCACGACCCGGCCGAGGACCCGCACGTGCCTGAAGACGGCGAGGAGGCCCGCCTCGACCTCCAGTACCGCGGTCGGCTCGAGTTCGCCATCGGGCGCACCTGCTCGGCCGACTGGACCGTCACCCCGGACGCGCCCCGCGCCACCCACGTGTGCACCGAGTGGATCCCCACCGCCGAGACCCCGCAGACCCAGGCCACCACCGTGCCCGATGCGCTGCTGAACATGGAGGACCTCGCCGCCGCCACCTCAGCCGAACTCGAGGCCGGCCTGCGTCCCATCGTCACCGCCTACACCGACTGGCTCGAGACCCAGTCCCGGCGCATCCCCGACCTGCCAGCCCACCTGCGCGAGACCGCCGCTGGAGCGGTCGCCGAGGCCGGGCAGACGCGCGATCAGCTCGCCGACGGCGTCGACTTCCTGCTGGGCGACGCCGAGGCCCGCCGTTGCTTCGCCTTCATGAACCGGGTCATGGCCGACCAGCGCATGCACTCCCAGATCGCCGCGCTGCGCCAGAGCGACCCCGCCCTCACCCCCGCCCAGGCAGAACAGCAGGTGCGCACCCGTGACTTCCCGCACCACTGGCGCGTCTTCCAGCTCGCCTTCATCATCATGCAGATCCGCGCACTCACCGACCCGACGACCCCGCGCCGCTCCGGCCCAGAGCTCGGCAAGGTCGAGCTGCTGTTCTTCCCCACCGGCGGCGGCAAGACCGAGGCCTACTTGGGCCTGGCCGCCTACGCCTTCGCGATCCGCCGCCGTCAGGGGCGCGTCACGGGCCCCGACGGTGCGCTCGACGGCTCGGCCGGCGTCACCGTGCTCATGCGCTACACACTCCGGCTGCTCACCTCCCAGCAATTCCAGCGCGCCACCACCCTCGTCTGCGCCGCCGAGCTCGCCCGTAGGCAGGACCGGGCCACTTGGGGCGACGAACCCTTCCGCATCGGCCTGTGGGTCGGCACCGCCGTCTCACCCAAGCGGGTCGACGAGGCCGCCACGGAACTCAAACGGTTGCGAGGCCGTCAAGCCGATGCCGGCTACCGCTTCTCGGCGCTCCAGCTTGGCCACTGCCCATGGTGCGGCCGGACGCTCAGCCACAACGACGTCACCGTTGACGAGGGCATCGGCCGCGTCCTCGTGCACTGCCCGGACGAGCTCGGCGAATGCCCCTTCGCCGACGGCGGCCAGGTGGACGAGGGCATCCCCGTGCTCACCACCGACGAGGAGATCTACCGTCTCGTGCCGGCCTTCGTCATCGCTACCGTCGACAAATTCGCCCGGCTCGCCCGCGAAGGCCAGGCGGCCTCACTGTTCGGGCACGTCGCCCGGCGCTGCGAACGCCACGGCTATGTGCCGCTGCTCGACGAGAACGGCGGCAGTGACTACGGCGGCTGCATCGTCAAGGCGTTCCACCCGGCCTCGCACGGCCTGCCCGCGGCCACGGTGCGCCCGGCCAGGCGGTTGCGCCCGCCCGATCTCATCATCCAGGACGAGCTGCACCTCATCACCGGGGCACTGGGCACCACCGTCGGGCTCTTCGAGGTCGCCGTCGACATTCTCACCACCTGGCGGTTCAATGGCCCGGACGGCGAGCCGCACGAGGTGAAGCCCCTCATCGTCGCCTCCTCGGCCACCGTGCGCCGGGCCACGGAACAGGTGCGGGCGCTCTACGGGCGCGGCACCACCGTGTTCCCGCCGCAGGTCATCGACGCCTCCGACACCTTCTTCTCCAGGGAGACCCCGCCCGACCGGGCTCACCCAGGCCGCCGATACGTGGGACTGTCGGCCACCGGCGTGCGCCTGACCAACGCCGAGATCCAGATCGCCCAGACCATCATGGCCGGCGGCCAGCTGCTGCTCGACGAGGGCGGTGCGGAGGCCGACCCCTACATGACGCTCGTCGGCTACTTCTCGGCCACCCGCGAGCTGGCCGGCATGGCCCGCTACGTGCAGGACGACATCCAGACAGCCCTGGCCAAGGGCCTGCCCGGCTCGCGGCTGCCCCGGCGGCGGGGCACCGCGTTCGGGGCCCTCAACCTCGGTGAGCTCACCAGCCGCATCGCCTCCACAGAGATCACCAGCACCCTCGACGGCATGAACATCGGCTTCATCCAGGAGATCGACTCCACGCAGGCCCGTGGAAAACGCGCCGAGCAATGGCGTGCCGGTCAGCGTCTTCCCGCGCCCCGGGAAGAGAATCCCTTCGACGTCGTACTCGCCACCTCGATGCTCCAGGTCGGCGTCGACGTGACGCGCCTCGGCCTCATGATGATCGTCGGACAGCCCAAGAACACCGCCGAGTACATCCAGGCCTCCTCGCGTGTCGGCCGTGATGCCGGACGGCCCGGCCTGGTGGTGACGGTCGGCAACTGGGGTCGTCCGCGCGACCTGGCCCACTACGAGCAGTTCCGCCACTTCCACGAGACCTTCTACCGGCGGGTGGAGCCGCTGTCCGTCACGCCGTTCTCCGTCACCTCCCTCGAGCGGGGTCTCGACGGAGTACTCGTCGCCTGCTGCCGGGTGCTCCAGGCGGCCGTGGCCGAGGATGGCCTCAATCCCGAGCGGCACGCCGGCAAGGTGACCGCGCAGCGGGCGGTGCTCGACCACCTGGTCGAGGCGATCATCGCTCGTGTCGGACGCTCCGCAGCCGATTCCGGCGCCGTCGGATTCGCCCGCGAACGGCTCACCGAACGCATTGAGGCATGGGCGCGACGGGCCGGGCAGGTGCAGAGCAGCCGCACTCTCGTCTACGAGCGGGTCAAGGACTCCTCCAGGGATGCGCCGCTCATCAGGGGCGCCGAGTCGGCCGCCGGCAGAGCCCCGGACGACGGCGGTTCGGTCCTCGTCGTGGCGAACTCCATGCGCGAGGTGCAGCCGGAGATCAACCTGCTCGTCTCGCCCGACCCGCAGCGCCTGCCCTGGAGACCGCCGGAGAATCCCCCGAGCTGGCAGGCGCAGGAGCCTCACGACGAGATGGGCGAGCACGAGGAGGACGGATGAGCACCGAGGAACCGGCAGTCATCGGTGACGGCGTCGACCCCCTCGGCGACGCCGAACGGCTCGACGCGCAACAGGCCCGGAAGAACTTCGCGAGAGTGGGCTCGGCGCGCCCCTCAACCCTGCTGTACACGTACGGGCCGGGCGCCATCATCGACCTGCCGCACTTCACCGTCATGCCCAGCGGGCTGGATGACTGGGATCGCATCTGGGAGCGCCGCCAGGGCGGTGTGCCGGCTGTTCATGCGCCGCGGCTTCTGGAGAGCATCCGACTCCAGCTCGGGCGCCAAATGGATGAGCTGCGGCCCTTCCCGCACCAGGAGACGCAGAGCGGCTTCTCGCGCGAGGGCAACGATCTCGGCGTGCCGGCCCGCATCTTTCCGCAATGGCTGCGCTGCACCGGCTGCGACCGACTCGCGCCGCTGGAGGTCTTCGTCGACGGTTACACCAACACCCATCCGTACAGGCCGGACGAAGCGGTTGTGCAGCACCTCAACTGCCCGGGGCGAGGCGGCAAGAGCCCGAAGAACAGAGGGATCAGGAGAAGCCCTTGCGTTCCCGCCCGCTACCTGCTGGCCTGCCCCGATGGCCACCTCGATGAGTTCCCCTACGACTGGTGGGTGCACCGGGGCGGGACGTGTCCCAACGCCTCCGCGCCGTTCCTGGCCATGACCGACACGGGCGCCTCACGGGGCGCCAGCGCCATCATCGGCTGCAAGAATTGCGGAGCGCACCGCCCCATGAACCAGGCGCAGGGCGAGGCCGGGAGGACTCGCCTTCCCGGATGCCGGGGCCGGCTGCCGCACATCAACGGGTTCGTCCCGGGCGGCTGCGACCACGAGGTGCGCCTCATGCTCGTGGGCGCCTCGAACCTGTGGTTCCCCGTCACCCAGTCGATCATCGACATGCCCAGACTCGACCCGCAGGCCCGGCTCAAGGAGCGGGCGGACCAGCTCAAGGCCGCGCTGGGGGAGGACCTTGCCGCCTTCCGCGACAACTTGGTGCTGCTGCGCGTCACCGCGAAACAGAACCCGTCAACCAGGGCACTCGCCGAGCTGGATGACGCGGTGCTCGGCGCCGTCGTCGACCGGGCCCTGCAGCCGGAGGAGTCCGAGGCCGACCAGGAGGCCCGCTGCAGCAGGTGGAGCCCCATCGATCTGCTCGTGCCCGAGTGGAACTACCTGCAGCAGGACCCGCCGGAGGAACGCCACGCCGACGCCGCCAGTGGCCTGACCGTCTCGCCCCGTGCCGTCCCCGGCGGCGGGTCCTTCACCGGGGTGCGGCGCGTGCTCGCCGTCGACCGGCTCCGCAAGGTCAACGCGCTGCTCGGTTTCACCCGTATCGACGACTTCGAGCGCATCGACGACTCCGGCTCGCGGCTGGTGTCGCTGTGCGCCGACGGCAGGCCCTCATGGGTGCCGGCCACCGAGGACCGCGGCGAGGGGATCTTCCTGCAGCTCGACGAGGCCCGGGTCGCGGCCTGGGAGCAGCGGGTGGAGGCCAGCGAGCTGTGGGCGAGCCATGTGGCGGCCCACGAGCGCAACTTCGAGCGCCGCTACTCCGAGACCGCCAAGCAGATGGACCACATGGAGCGCATGGCCCCGGCGCGCTACTGGCTGGTGCACACCCTCGCGCACGCGCTCATGCGGCGCATGTCCCTGTACGCCGGGTACGGTGCCGCCAGCCTCAGCGAACGCCTTTACGCGTGGAAGCGGGCCGGGGGCCGCCCCGCCGCCGCGGGGCTGCTCATCACGACGACCGCCTCCGACTCGGACGGCACGCTCGGCGGCCTCGTCGCGCTGAGCGAGCCGGATCGCCTGGGCGGGGTCCTCGACGCCGCCCTGCGCGGACTGGTCCGCTGCTCCTCCGACCCGGTGTGCGCCCGGCGCGTGCCCGAGGACCCCGAGGATTTCCTGCACGGCGCCGCGTGTCACTGCTGCGTCATGGCCTCGGAGACCTCCTGCGAGCGGGCCAACCGCTTCCTCGACCGCCGTTTCGTCGTGCCGCTGCCCGGCGACTGGGCCGGGCTCGCGTTCTTCGGGGATCCTCGTGGGTGACGGGCTGGGTGAAACTAAGCACACCTCCTGATCACAGGAGGCACTGTGACTGCCACTGACCGCCCCGCGACCCCATGTCCAGGACGCACGACCCGAACCGTCGTGTACCCGGCCTTCTCCCGTACGGGCCCAGAGGAGCCTGTTGCGGGGACCCGGGGCATCTACCTCTACCTGCGCTTGTCGAAGTATCACCGCGACGGCGCCGATGCTATTGAACGACAGCGACTCGACCTGCTTCGCAAGCTGAACGCTGAGGGGGCTGGACGGTGCCGGGGGAGTACATCGGCAACGATTCAGCAAGCGCCTCAGCGCTGCGGAACCGCAAGGGGTGGCGGCAACTCGACCAGGATATCCAGGCAGGCAAGGTGCCTGCCGTGGCCTTCTGGAAGCTGGCGGAAGCCGAGACCGACTCGATGAGTGAGCGGCAGCTTGCTGCAAAGCGGCACCTGGCGGAGGCAGGATTCCATCACGGAGGGACGCCGCCATTGGGGTGGATGGCAGGTCCCCGGGCCACCGATGAGTATGGCCGCAGTGGTGTTTCGGAGATTGTCTGTGAGCCACAACTGGTTCGGTTCTCCGGCGGGTGAACTCGCGGCGCGCGAGGTCGTCGTGGATGGGCGTCTGCCGTGAGAGGCGATCCGGCGTCGGCACTGTATATCGCTCATGCACCTCAGGGGGATGCCCGAGAATGGCCACTATGAGCGTGCAGATGGTCATGGTTCCCCTGCGGGGTGCCGTTGAGGAGCACATGGTGGACCGGCGCACGGGTCGCTCGTGGACCGTGAACGTCGAGCCGTTTGAGTTAGCGGCCACCGTGGTGACGCGCGGACTATGGGACGAGGTGCAGGGCGTGACTGGTGCCCCGGCCTTCGCCAACTTGCCCAAGACCGAAGTGAGTTGGCGGGAGGCGATCCTGTTCTGCAACGCGCTCTCGGTCATGGACGGGCTGGCACCCGTCTATGAGGTCTCGGAGCATGAAGCCCCCGCGCCGACGCAATGGCGACCGCATAGTGAGCCGGAGGCCGACGAGTGGATGGTGACGTGGGACCACGGCGCCGACGGCTACCGGTTGCCCACCGATGCCGAGTGGCAGGTCGCCTGCAGGGCAGGCACCACCGGTGCACGATACGGGGAGCTGGACGATGTTGCCTGGTATGAGAACAACTCCGGCGGCAATGTGCATCCGGTGCAGATGAAGTCGCCGAATCCGTGGGGGCTGTTCGACATGCTGGGTGACGTCTGGGAGTGGTGCTGGGACCTCTACGACCCGGCGGTCTACGGGGCATACCGCATTATTCGGGGCGGCGGGTGGAGCGATCCCGAGTGGAGCTGCCGTGCGGGTGTGCGACGCAAGACCGACCCGATTGCCTCGTTCGATGACCTGGGCTTCCGCGTTGCTCGAGGCGCTGTCAGCTTCCCTGCCGTGAGGCCAATCTGAATCACGCTTCGCGACTTGCTGGACCGCCGGTCTTGGCCGTCGAAGCAGGCTTTGCGGCCATGTTCGAGTGGATCGAGGACTGGTACCGTCCCCGACGGCGACATTCCGGGCTCGGGATGCTGTCTCCCCATCAGTTCGAAACCCAACACACCGCAGCTGTCGCGGCGGCATGATTCAATCAACACAACCCGTCCGGGAAACCGGGTCAAGCTCCAAGCCGTTCCGAACCGAAGATGATGGGCTGCTCACGCTGTGGGACCGGGTGCGCAACCTGGACGACCGTATTGAGGAGTCGCTCTCGAAGAACGGCTGCTCAATGCAGCTGGGTGAGGAACTGTTCACGCGATGACGCGAAGATGAGATCGTTCTCGGCCTCAACTACGACGGCGTCTACAGCGTTATCAACGTTAACCGCTTCCTGCGGGCAGGGAACCCCAATCCACCGGTCTCTTGGGGCGAGTCCGCCTTCAAGGTCGGCGATCCTGTGCTGTCCAACGAGACTGACCGTTTCCGGCCCGTCATCTTCACCAACATGAAGGACGCGATCGGTGCAATTGATCGCGCCCGGAACGAACAAGAACGAACAAGGGAGCGCGCCCGCCCGTAGCCGTCGGCCCTTGCGCGGTGGCCGAGCTATGATTTGACCATCCGCTGGGGTGTGCTTTCTAGCTGGCGACGAGGCCAGGGGCTTGCAGAGCACACCGTGCGGAAAGACATGTGACCTTGGCCTTGCGCGTTAATCACTGGGTGTGGAGGCGAAAACGGGATCAATGAAGCGGGCGACGAGGGT
>NZ_CAUTOG010000003.1:0-65833 GCF_963540075.1 uncultured Bifidobacterium sp. | reverse complement strand
AGCGGGCGACCGCGTCCCGTCCCCTGTACTGGCCGCTGCAGGAGTTCATCTACGCCGACGGCGAGCTCGACGCGCCCATCCGCTGGGCGGCCCAGCGGGTGCGGGACTCGTCGCCGGACTTCGATCCCTCTCGTCGGCCCCTGATGTTCACCGGGGAGGCGACCTTCCCCTGGATGTTCGAGCAGGAGAAGGCCCTCCGCCCCTTCGCGCCGGCCGTGGAGCGCATGATGGGGGAGACCCGTTTCGGCCGCCTCTACGACCCCGATCGTCTCGCCGCCAACGAGGTGCCCCTGCAGGCCGCCGTGTACGTCGATGACATGTACGTGCCCTCCGAGCTGTCCCTCGACACCCTCACGCGCATCGGGCGCTCGCATTACTGGGCGACCAACGAGTTCGAGCATGACGGCGTGCACGGCGACCGCGTCCTCGCCCGGCTGTACCGGGAGGCGCTGGACCGGGGCGATCTCGAGGGGCTCATGTCGTAATGCCGGCGTCGGCCCCGGGGAAGACCATGATGGGAACGGCATGAAGCACCGTGGAATCCCGCATGGGGTCCGACGGGGCTTTGATTGGGACCGAGCAAGGAGGACCAGTGGCCGAGGACGTCACCATCGGATTCATCGGATACGGGAACATGGCCCAGGCCATGGCCAGGGGGCTCGTCGACGCCGGCGTCGTCGAGGGCTCGCGCATCGTCGCCTGCGCCGCGCACCAGGACAGGTTGGAGAGGAACGTCAAGGTCATCGGTGCCCGTGCGCTGCGCAACGCCGTGGAGGTGGCGGCCGCGTCCGACGTGGTCGTCGTCGCCGTCAAGCCGAATCTCGTCGAGCAGGTGCTCGCCCCCGTGACGACCGAGCTCGTCTCCCCGTCGCGCTTCGTCGTCTCCGTGGCCGCCGGATGGGATCTGGAGCGCTACCAGGCGCTGCTCGGCGCCGAGGCGCACGTCCAGTGCACCATCCCCAACACGCCCATCGCCGTGGGGGAGGGCGTGCTGATCGCCGAGACGGACAACACGCTGACCGATTCGCAGACCGCGCTGTTCGAGCGGATCCTCTCCCCGGTGGCGATGATCGAGCGCGTCGACTCCGCGCACATGGGCATAGCCATGGTCATCGCCAGCTGCGCCCCGGCCTTCACCGACATGTACCTGGAGGCCCTGGGCGACGCCGGGGTCGAGTTCGGCCTGTCCCGTGACGCCGCGTACCGGCTTGCCGCGAAGATGGTCGAGGGCGTGGGCGCCCTGTACGTCGCCGACGAGCGCCATCCCGGCGCCATGAAGGACGACGTGTGCTCGCCAGGCGGCACCACCATCCGCGGGGTGGCGTCCCTGGAGAAGTCCGCCTTCCGCGGGGCCGTCATCTCCGCCGTGGAGGCCATCGAGGGGCGCTGAGGGCCTCGGGGCCCGGGGTCGCATCGCCGCGCGCGCATCCGGCCCCTTGTGGGATGCGCGCGCGGGGTGGCGGACGCTCGCGCCCGCGTGGACCCCGGTCCCTCCCGCGCCGAGGTCCTCCGTCGCCGTAGACTGGGGACCATGTCCCTCACCATCGGAATCGTCGGCCTGCCCAACGTCGGCAAGTCCACCATGTTCAACGCCCTGACCAAGAACAACGTGCTTGCGGAGAACTACCCCTTCGCGACCATCGAGCCCAACACGGGCATCGTCCCGCTCCCGGACGACCGCCTTCCGGCGCTCGCCCGGCTCGTGCACACCGAGACGATCATCCCCGCCACGGTGACCTTCGTCGACATCGCCGGCATCGTCAAGGGGGCGTCCGAGGGCGAGGGCCTCGGGAACAAGTTCCTCGCCAACATCCGCGAGGCTGACGCCATCTGCGAGGTGGTGCGGGCCTTCGACGACGACGACATCGTCCACGTCAACGGGCATGTCGATCCGGCGGATGACATCGACACCATCAACACCGAGCTCATCCTCGCCGACCTGCAGACCATCGAGGGCGCGCTGCCCAGGATGGAGAAGGACCAGCGCGGCGGCAAGGTCGCCCCCGAGCGCATCGCCGCCGTGAGGAAGGCGCAGGAGATCCTCGGACAGGGGGAGACCATCGACCACGCCGCCTCCGCGGGGAAGGTCGACATGGCCGAGCTGTACGACCTGCATCTGCTCACCGCCAAGCCCTTCATCTACGTGTTCAACGTCGATGACTCCCAGCTCGCCGACCAGACCCTCCATGCGAGGCTCTCGGCGCTCGTGGCCCCCGCGTCGGCCATCTTCCTCAACGCGCAGTTCGAGTCGGAGCTCAACGAGCTCGACGAGAAGGACGCCCGGGAGATGCTCGAGGACGCCGGATTGAAGGAGTCGGGACTCGACCAGCTGGCGCGCGTCGGCTTCGACGTGCTCGGCCTGCAGACCTTCCTGACGGCCGGGCCCAAGGAGGTGCGCGCCTGGCAGATCCACAAGGGCTGGACCGCCCCTCAGGCCGCCGGCGTCATCCACACCGACTTCGAGAAGGGCTTCATCAAGGCGGAGGTCGTCTCCTATGACGACTTCATCGCCGCGAACGGTTCCATGACGGCCATCAAGGAGGAGGGCAGGCTTCGCCTCGAGGGGCGCGACTACGTCATGCAGCCCGGCGACATCGTCGAGTTCAAGTTCAACGTGAGCAAGTAGGGTCGTCCGCCATCTGGTGCGTCGTCGGTCTCGTCGGGGTCGCGGCCGTGCGGCATCGTGGGTCCGACGGATGTTCCCCACGGAAGGACGAATCGATGAACGACGCGCGTACCGTCATCCTCCATGCCTCTCAGAACCCGCATGACGTGACGAGGGCGGTGAACTCGGCCCGGCATCTGCATGCCGCCCATCCCGGGCTTGACGTGCGCGTCATCGTCAACGGGCCGGCCCTTGACGGTCTTCTGGCGGCCGACGCTCCGGCCGCGCCGGACGGCGTGCGCGTCCAGGCCTGCGCCGTTGGGCTGAGGAAGCGTGGAGTGGCTCCCGACGCTCTGCCGCGCGGGGTGGAGACGACTCCGGGGGCGGTCACGGCCATCGTCGAGGCCGAGCTCGCCGGGGCGGCCTACGTCCGCATCTGAGCGCCCACGCGGGATCCTCGCCGTAGGGCGCCTTCCATGAATGGGGACCGGGCGGCCATCCATGCGGCTTCCCGACGTCCATCGCCGCTGGGCGGTCGTCGGCCGACGAAGGCGGACCTCGACTTCCTTCGCGGCGATGCGGGAGGCGCGTTGGACGACGTCCTGCCGGCGGACGGTTTCTCCCCGCGTCTTCTCATCGTGGGCATCAACCCGGGCCTGTGGACGGCGGCCGTGAATGCGCCCTTCGCCCATCCCGGGAACCGCTTCTGGCCGTCCCTTGAAAGGGCCGGCATCACCGACGGGCTCGTCGACGTCTCCCGCGGGATGAGCCGGGAGCAGGCCGATGCGCTCGTGCGGCGCGGCGTGGCCATCACGAATCTCGTGGCGCGACCGACGGCCCGCGCCGCCGAGCTGAGTCGTGACGAGCTGCGCGCCGGGGGAGAGCTTCTGGTTCGTCGCGTCGAGTCGATGCGGCCAGGGGCCGTCGCCGTCGTCGGAATCACCGCCTTCCGTACGGCGTTCCGCCGTCCGCATGCGAGTCTTGGGCTTCAGGGGACGGACGGAATCGCCGGCTGGCCTCCGGACGTCGCCCTCTGGGTCGTTCCCCAGCCCAGCGGGCTCAACGCCCACGAGACGGTGGACTCGCTTGCGGCGAAATGGCGCGAGGTGTGGGGAATGGTTCGGACGGATTCCGTGCCTAGAGGTCAGCGCACCGGGGCATGAGTCCCCGCATCCTCCTGCGTCATGCGGAACGAGGGATGCGGCATGGTGGGCATGCCGTCGGCGTCGTCTATGGTTGACCCATGCAGATGGTGACGCATGCCGACATCGTCGGCGATCTTCATGCGCTGGGTGTCCGGGAAGGCATGGTCCTGCTCGCGCACGTCTCGATGTCCCGCATCGGGCGTGTCGTGGGCGGAGAGCAGACCGTGGCCGAGGCCCTGCTTGAAGCGGTCGGCGAGTCCGGGACGCTGGTCATGCCTGCGCAGTCATGGCAGCTGTGCGACCCTGCCTATCTGGCGGATCCGGGGGTTTCGCCCGCCCTGTGGCCGATGATCCGCGCGAACCTTCCCGTCTACGATCCGGCCGTCACCCCGACGCGCACGATGGGGAGGACGGCGGAACTGTTCCGCACCATGCCGGGCGTGCTGAGAAGCTCCCATCCCCATCGTTCCTTCGCCGCCCGAGGGCCCTTGGCCGAGCGTATCCTCGCCGTGCATGACCTGGACGATCCGGTCGGCGAGAGGTCGCCGCTCGGTGCCATCGAGGCGATCGGCGGATGGTCGCTGCTCATCGGCGTGGGATACGAGAAGTGCACGATGCTTCATCTCGCGGAGGAACGCAGCGGGACGCTTCGCGAGACCGCCCGCAACGGGGCGCCGCTGATGGTCGAGGGCCGACGCCGATGGGTGGGGTTCGACGAGCGCGTCGTCCATGACGAGGACTTCCCCGAGGTCGGACGCGCCTTCGCGCGGGAGACGGGGCGTGAACGCTCGGGGCCCATCGGTGCGGCGCCTTCCCGGCTGGTCCCCGACGCCGAACTCGTCGGCTTCGCATCGGCATGGTTTCGGCGACACAGGACGGTTTCCGGGAAGACGGACCAGGTGTGAGGGATTCCTCGGGACGTTCGTTCCCGCCAGGTTCATTCCGCGTTCACCGAGACGGTGGCCATCCGTCATACGTCCGACATCGGCAGGTAACGGCAGACGCCTAGCCTCACTGTGGTCGTCTGGGGAGGAAGGGTTCCGTCCCGTCCGACCGAAAGGCGGAGACATATGGCACGCGTCACCGGGCTCACCGAGGGGGGTCGGCTCACGGAGGAGCAGCGCAGGATACTCGACAATCCACGGGTCCGCCGCGTGGCCGCCATCCTCGCCGACGAGCGGGTCGTCGGTCGCATCCTCGCACTGCACGAGTCGGCGCGCACCGCCGCGGAGGCCGCCGTCGCCTGCGGATGCGAGGTCGGGGCCATCGCCAACAGCCTGATCTTCCGATGCGATGACCGCCCGCTGCTCATCCTCACCTCCGGGGCGCATCGGGTCGACGTGAAGAAGGTCCAACATCAGCTCGGACGCGGGCGTCTGCATCGGGCCGACCCCGACTACGTCCTGCAGGTCACCGGGCAGGTGATCGGCGGGGTGGCCCCCGTCGGCCATCCTGACCACATCGAGACGATCGTCGACACGGCCCTCGCCGATCATGCCAGGGTCTGGGCCGATGCCGGACATCCCCATGCCCTTTTCCCCACCACCTTCGAGGAGCTTGTGCGCATCACCTCGGGCACGCCGATGGATGTTGCCTGAGCCGGGTTCCGGGGATCTCCCCGTCGTCGATCGGTGTTCTCCGTCAGCGGAATCCCGGAACATCGGGGCCTGCGTCCTGTTTCTCCAGATGAACGGCCACGGAGCTCCGGAAGGGGTTCCGGAGGAAGCCGAACGTCGCCGGAGTCGTCGAGGACACGGCCGGCGTCCCGACCCCGTGGCCAGGGAACTCAAGGAGTATGCATTATGGCTATGTTTCCGGCACTGATGAACGACACGATGTTCGCCGACCTGTTCGACGACCCGTTCTTCTCGGGCTGGCGCAACGCCAACGCCGAGGCGGTCGCCCCCACCAGCATGATGAACACGGACGTCCGTGAAACCGACAAGGCCTACGTGGTCGCCATCGACATGCCCGGCTTCAACAGGGACGACATCGCCCTGGAGCTCAAGGACGGCTATCTGACGGTGTCCGCGCACAAGGACGAGAAGCATGACGACAAGGACAAAGGCGGCAGGTGGCTGCGCCGCGAACGCTATGTCGGCTCATGCTCCCGCAGCTTCTACGTCGGGGACCAGGTCAAGGATTCGGACGTCCATGCCAGCTACAGGGACGGCACGCTGTCCCTCGAGGTCGCGAAGGTCCAGCCGAAGGCCCAGGTGGAGTCCGGTCGCCGGATCGCCATCGAGGGCTGACGGCCGGCCCGGCACCAGTCGTGCTCGCGACTCCGGCGATGCGTGCTCCGAAGCGGCGTCGCCGACGCGGGAGGCCGGGTGGCTGTCCGGGACGCGCGTTCGTCGCGAAGACGCCCCTATCGTCAGGAAGGCCGGTCCCCTCGGGGGCCGGCCTCCGTCATGTCCGGATTCCTTAGAGCGTCCTCCGGGACCGTCGCCCCGCTCCTTTCCGCGATTCCGTTCAGGCCGAGCGGGCGTCCCGGAGCGTGGCCTCCAGAGGGGACCGGGGGACCTGCGACCAGCTAGTCCGACATCGTCAGGGTGGCGACCTTCGCGCCCTTGGCGTCGGTGATGGAGACAACCGAGCCCTTCTGCGACCAGCGCAGGCTTCGCGTCTGCGTGCCCAGAGGTCCGGTCGCGGTCAGGGTCAGCGCGCCGCCCGTCGAGAAATCCGCCGTGGCCGAGGCGCTGACGCCGAGGACCGTGGCCGATGCCGTCCATGTCCCTTCGGGGGATCCGGACAGCGTCGACGATGGCGTGACGAGCGTCGGCTGGGCGGTTTCGAGCGCCACCTTGAACTCCGCGACCGAGATCCCCTCGATGGGCAGGACGTCCATCATCGTCTGCGCGGCGTCGCCGTTGACGGCGATGGAGGACACGCGGTAGGACGCTCCGGATGAAACGGAATCTCCGGTCTTCACGGTCGCCTGCAGCGAGCCGTCATATCCAGGGAAGGACAGGGTAAGCGTGTCCCCGGATGCCGCGACGCGGATGTCGGAGCTCGATCCGTCACCCTTCAGGTCTCCCGACAGCGTCATCGTGCCGGAGAGGGAGACCGCCGAGCCTCTTTCCCCAAGGGCATGGATCGCGACCCCGATGGCCGTGGCGAGCGCGAGCAGGATGACGACAATCGTCAGGACGCGGAAGGCATGGCCATGACGATGGGCGCTGCGTCCGGAGACGGCGGCGCTGGGCGGGACGTCGGATTCCTCCGTCCCGGGCGTCGCCAGGGTCATGGGCGTCCGCGATTCGGTCGCCGGCTCCGTCCTGGCTCCGAGCGGATTCATGCCGTCGTCGTTCATCGCTCTCCCATCCTCGTCCTGACGGCTTCTGCCGGTCCGCATGGCGGAGCCCGTTCTGGGTCCGCATCCTGACAGCCATGCGCCTTCCGTAGGACGAATGCTGAGGCCATGGTATGCCCGAAGGGCGCCGCGGGCTGGCGCCGCTCATCGGCTGCCGTCTGGCCGACGCGGCCGAGGTGGCGGCCGTGGGCTAGTTTGGTCAGGGACGGTCATCGGTGACGGTCGTCACGGACAGCCGCCGGCGTCGTCATCGCAGGATCCTCGTTCCGGCCGCCGGAGCGCCGGGGGACGAGCGGGGGACCCAGAGGGTGACGCGGGGACGGACCCGCGGAAGGACGGACGAATCCATGGGTATGCCATTGAACATGTACGTGATTCGCCATGGCGAGTCGGAGGCGAACGTCATCGTCAAGGCGGGCGAGCAGGGCGACGACTCCCTCTTCACCCAGGACAACGTCACCGTGCCCGACCGCTCCTGGCGGCTCACGGCCACCGGACGCAAGCAGGCGGACTGCATCGGCCGCTGGCTCGTCGGTCAGCAGCAGCTCTTCGACCGCTATCTCGTCTCGCCCTACGTGCGCACGCGCGAGACGGCCGCCACCATGGCCCTGCCCAAGGCCAAATGGGAGGAGACGCGAGTCCTGCGCGAACGCTCCTGGGGGGAGATCAGCACCGTGACCCAGGAGGAGTTCCGCACGAACTACGAGCGCAACTGGATGTTCAAGCGCACGGATCCCCTGTACTGGAGGCCGCCGGCGGGAGAGTCCATCGCCGACGTCGCCGAGGACCGCGTGCACAATCTGCTGACCTCCCTCAACCGACGCTCCGAAGCCGAATCCGTCGTCGCCGTCACGCACGGGGATTTCATGCTCGCCCTCATGCTCACGCTGGAGGACCTCTCCGACGAGGAGTTCCTTCGCCGCGCCGACAGCGACAGGTGGCGGATCACCAACTGCACCTGCCTGCACTACTCCCGACGCGATCCGGACACGGGTCGCACCTCCCGCCGTCTGCGCTGGGAGCAGACGGCGCGTCCCGTCTACGACCCCTCGACCAGTCGCTGGGAGGTCCAGGTGGAGCCCTGGCGCGAGTTCCAGAGGCCGCTGCTGTCCAACGGCGACCTCGTGGACGTCGTCCACGCCGTCGACCCGCATCTCGAAAGCTACGTGCGCTGACCGTGGCCGTGGATCCCCGGCCGTCCCCGGGACGTGCTCCGGCGGGCATGGAGGCGATGGTCCGCCGCCGCGTCGAGGAAACATCCCGGTGCATCCCCTCGGTACAATGTGCCCCGACGTGCGCACGGCATCATGGTCCGTGCGACGGGCCAGAAGGAGAAGGCGGATGAGCAACATATTCACCTGGAAGCTGCATGGGGACGGCAGGACGCTCAAGCCCGGAGAGGTGGTCGCGCCCGACGAGCGCCTGACTTGGGGCCGGACCGCGGGCATCGGCGCCCAGCATGTCATCGCCATGTTCGGGGCGACCTTCCTCGTCCCGATCCTCACCGGGTTCGACCCGTCGACGACGCTGTTCTTCACGGCCATGTCGACGGCGCTGTTCCTGCTCATCAACAGGAACAAGCTCCCCAGCTACCTGGGAAGCTCCTTCGGCTTCATCGCCCCCATCACCGCCGTCACGACGGCGCACAAGGGCATCGCCGTGGCGAGCTTCGGCATCCTGGTCACCGGCGTGCTGCTCGCCCTCGTCGGCCTGCTCGTGCACTTCGCCGGGGCCAAGTGGATCGACATCATCATCCCGCCCGTCGTCAACGGCGCCATCGTCGCGATCATCGGCTTCAACCTCGCGCCCACCGTCTGGACGAACTTCCAGAAGCAGCCGGACACGGCGATCGTCACGCTCGTCGCCGTGCTTCTTATCGCCGTGCTGTTCCGGGGGCTTCTCGGTCGTCTCAACATCCTGCTCGGCGTGATCGTCGGCTACGTCTACGCCTGCATACGAGGCCAGATCGACTTCTCCACCGTGTCCAAGGCGGCGTGGATCGGCCTGCCCACCTTCCATCTGCCGCAGGTGGACTTCTCCATCCTCGCCATGTTCGTCCCCGTCGTCCTCGTGCTCGTCGCCGAGAACGTCGGGCATGTCAAGTCCGTGGCCCAGATGACCGGCCGGAACTACGATGACCAGATCGGCACCGCGCTGTTCGCCGATGGCGTCGGCACCGCCATCGCCGGTTTCGGCGGCGGTTCCGGAACCACGACCTATGGGGAGAACATCGGCGTGATGGCCTCGACGAAGGTGTATTCGACGGCCGCCTACTGGTGTGCCGCCGCCTTCGCGCTCATCCTCAGCCTGTGCCCGAAGTTCGGCGCGATCATCAACACCATCCCCACCGGCGTCCTCGGCGGCGTCACCACCCTGCTCTACGGCATGATCGGCATGATGGGCGTGCGCATCTGGGTGGACAACAAGGTCGACTTCGACAAGCCGCTCAATCTCATGACCGCCGCCGTGACGATGATCATCGGCATCGCCGGATTCTCGTTCGCCGTCTCCGGCGTCCAGTTCAACGGCATCGCGATCGGCACCATCGTGGTGCTCGTCGTCTACCACGGGCTCAAGGCCCTCGGGAGGCTGACGGGGGCGATCTCCGCGGACGACTGATTCGTCCCGGCGACCGATCTCGTATGGCAGGGGCCGGCGGATGCGTTCCGCCGGCCCCTGCCGCTTCCTGCGGAGGCTAGGCCTTCGCCAGACCCATGAGGAATTTGAGAGTCATGACGCGCACCGCCGACTGCTCGACGCGGGAGGCGAAGGACGCATCCGTGCGTGCCCTGGCGATGAGCCGTCCAGCACCGGCTGGTTGTAGGCGGCGGCTCCCATGCAGGCGAGGTCGCCGCCGGCCTCGATGAGCCGCACCCCCAGCTGGTCCGTCGCCGTCGAGCTCAGAGCCGAGGCCGACAGCGAGTCGGAGATGACGACGCCGTCGTATCCGAGGTCTCCGCGAAGCAGTCCGTCGACCACCTTCGAGGAGAAGGCGGCGGGCGCGGAGGAGTCGATCCTCGCATAGGTGGCCACCGACATCATGACCATGCCCGGGTCGGCGGCGATCGCCGTGGCGAAGGCCTGCACCTCGCCGCCTTGGGCGGTCGTCGTCGTGTCCATGACCCCCGAGGAGGTGAAGTCCGTGGTGCCGTTCACGGCGCCCAGACCGGGGAAGTGCTTGACGGCGTCGAAGAGGCTGCGGAGGGGGCGTCGTGGACGCCGAGGGATGGGATGCCGTGGCGGTCGGCGCGGCCCAGAGGGTCGCGGATGGCATCGACGCCCTATCCAGTCGGGAGGGGACGGGCTGCGCCGAATGCGCATCCGAGGCGACCGTCATCGTCGGCTACGCCGCGTGCGGGGAGGCCATGAGATGGTTCCATGCCTGGGCGACGGTCGATGGCAGAAGGACGGCGGCCGCGAGAGCCAGCGAGGTGAGGGCCATGATCCGGCGTTGCCCCCGCCGCCAGGACGTCGTCGGTTCCTGACCCCGAGAGTCCGGAACCGACGACGGGACGGTCTCGTGCCCGTCGTCCGTCGCCTCCGCTGGGGAGACGACATGTCGCGGATGGTGTCGTGCCATGCGCCCCACCCGAGGCGGTGGCGAGGATGGCCGGCCCCTCATGGTCGTCGGTCGGGAGGTTGCGCGGCCGTCGTGATGGGCGCCCGTCGTTCCGGTTCGTCCGTCATGCTGCCGGCGTGAATCCCGGCGAATTCCCAGCCGGCGGATAGGCTGGTCCCATGGGTTTGACAGAACTGTGGAGAAAAATCATAGCGGCGATGTCCGGCAACGCACGCGGGAAGGACGACCCCGTCGTCACCGACGTTCACGTCGACGGCGACCCCGAGTCCGGAGCCGGACGCGGACCCCATCGTCCGGGGAGGGACCGGACCCGCATCGCCGCGGCCCCGCGGCCGCGTCGCGGCATGAAGGTCGCCATCGGCGTGGTGGCGGTGCTGGCTCTCGCCGTCGGTCTCTTCCTGGGACTCGACCGTTTCCTCACCGACCTCATGTGGTACGGGCAGCTCGGCTTCTCCAGCGTCGTCTGGACCCAGCTGTGGACCAAGGTCGGCCTGTGGGCCGCCTACGCCCTCGCCATGGTCGTCGTCAGCTACGGGTCGGCCTGGCTGGCCATCCGGGCGCGTCCGGACTTCTCGGACGGCTCCACCATCCGCATTCGCGGCGACGTCCTCGAAATCGGCCACGGCGTCAGCTCGCGCACCGCACGGCGGGTCACCATCGTCGTCTCCCTCATCGTGGGGGTGGCGCTCGGCTCGCGCTTCAACTCCCACTGGGCCCAGATCCTGCTGATGGCCAACGCCCAGTCCTTCGGCACCAGGGATCCTCAGTTCGGTCTCGACGACGGCTTCTACGTCTTCGTTCTTCCCGGTCTGCGTCTCGTGGTCTCCGCCGTGGCCCTGCTGGTCCTCGTCGGCCTGCTGTTCGGCCTCGGCACCCATCTGGCGATGGGCGGAATCCGCTTCACCATGCCGGTGAAGGGCCGCGGCCTGTTTTCCATGACCGCACGGGCGCGACGGCAGATAGCCGTGTGGATCCTGCTGTCCATGCTGGTGTGGGCGGTCCAGCAGGTCCTCGCCGTCTTCGGCACGCTCACCGAGGAGGGCGACCGGATCACCGGCGCCACCTACACCACGGTGCATGCCACCATCCCGATCGGATTCCTCATGGCCGCCCTCACGGCGGCGCTTGGCGTGCTGCTCGCCGTGTGGCTCGCCCGCTCGCATGCCATTGACGGTCCCGCCCCCATCGGCGTCAGGGCTTCGGTCGCCCTTCGCGCCTGGAGGGTCCCGGCCGTGGCGGTGGGGGCGGTCGTCGTCGTCAGCCTGCTGCTGACGGGACTGTGGCCGGCGATCATCCAGCGCTTCAAGGTCAACCCCAACGCGCAGGAGGCCGAATCCACGTACATCCAGCGCAACATCGACGCCACTCGCGCGGCCTACGGGCTCGACAAGGTCAAGGTCGAGCAGTACAAGGCCACCACCACCGGCAAATCGGGGGCTCTTGCCACCGAGGCCGAAAGCACGGCGCAGATCCGGCTTCTCGACCCCCAGGTCGTGTCCTCCACCTTCAAGCAGCTGCAGCAGTCCAAGCAGTACTACACCTTCGCCGACACGCTCGCCGTCGACAAGTACGACATCGACGGCGTCAGCCAGGACACGGTGATCGCCGCACGCGAGCTCGACCTGTCCGGCAACGACAACCGCAACTGGGTCAACGACCACACCGTATACACGCATGGCTACGGGGTCGTGGCCGCCTACGGCAACAAGGTCACCTCCGACGGTCAGCCCGAGTTCTTCGAGTCGGGCATCCCGACCCAGGGCAAGCTCACCGAATCCGAGAAATACGAGCCGCGCATCTACTTCTCCCCGAACGCCCCCGAGTACTCCATCGTGGGAGCCCCCAAGGGCACCTCCTCCTGGGAGTTCGACTATCCCACGGGCTCGGACGGGGCGACGACGACCTTCACCGGCAACGGGGGCCCCAGCGTCGGCAACCTGTTCTCCCGGCTTCTGTACGCCGTCCGATTCGGCTCCGACCAGATCCTTTTCTCCGACCGCGTCACCTCGGCCTCGCAGATCCTCTACGACCGCAGCCCCAAGGAGCGCGTCGCCAAGGTCGCGCCCTACCTCACGCTGGACGGCCGCGTCTATCCGGCGGTGGTGGACGGCCGCGTCAAGTGGATCGTCGACGGCTACACGACATCGGACGCCTACCCGTACTCGCAGACCACCGACCTCGGGTCCGTCACCGAGGACTCCACCACGCGCTCGTCCAGCACGGTGTCGGGTCTGGGCTCGCAGAACGCCAACTACATCCGCAACTCGGTCAAGGCCACCGTGGACGCCTACGACGGTTCGGTCACGCTGTACGCCTGGGACACGAGCGACCCGGTGCTCAAGGCCTGGGAGAAGATCTTCCCGGGGCAGTACCACTCCATATCGGAGATCTCGGGCGACCTCATGAGTCATCTGCGCTATCCCGAAAGCCTGTTCAAGGTCCAGCGGCAGCTTCTCGCCGACTACCACGTCACCAGCGCCAGCCAGTTCTTCTCGGGCGAGGACTTCTGGCAGGTGCCTGTCGATCCGACCGAATCCACCAAGGAGCAGGACGAGGACGTGCTGCAGCCCCCGTACTATCTGACGCTGCAGACCGGAGGATCGAAGAAGCCGGTGTTCTCGCTCACCTCCTCGTACATTCCCGCCGGCACCTCCACCCGGGAGATCCTCACCGGATTCCTGTCGGTGGACTCCGACGCCGGAAGCACGGCGGGCGTCAAGGGGACGAGCTACGGGACCATCCGTCTCGAGGAGCTTCCCAAGGACTCGAACGTGCCCGGTCCCGGCCAGGCCCAGAACAACTTCAACGCCGATGCCGACGTCTCGAAGGAGCTCAACCTTCTCGAATCGGGCTCGACGACGGTGACGCGAGGCAATCTGCTCACGCTGCCGCTGGGCGGCGGGCTGGTGTACGTCCAGCCCGTGTACGTCCAGTCGAGCGGTTCCACGCGCTTCCCCCTGCTCAAGAAGGTGCTTGTCGCCTTCGGCGAGCAGGTCGGCTTCGCCGACACGCTCGACCAGGCCCTCGACCAGGTCTTCGGCGGCGATTCCGGCGCCTCGGCGGGTGATGCGGAGAACGTCTCGTCCTCGTCCGGCTCGTCGTCGGGTTCGTCGTCCTCGGAATCCTCGTCCGGCTCCACGGCGTCCTCGGGCTCCTCCTCCGATTCGGCAACCGCATCGCAGCTGAAGAAGCTGCTCGAGCAGGCGAACCAGGCCATGCAGGACTCCGACTCGGCGATGAAATCCGGTGACTGGACCGCCTATGGCCAGGCCCAGAAGCAGCTCAGCGAGGCGCTCAGCAAGGCGATGGAGCTCGAGAAGTGAACGGCCCGGGCGTTGTCCGTGGCGGGGCGACGGGATTCGACCCCGACCGGTCGGATACCGGCCCGGTCTCGGACGTTCCGGGCTTCCTGCTGCGTCCCGCCGAGGAGGATGACGTTCGGGGCATCACCGACGTCTACAACGAGGCCGTCGCGGCCGGCGGGTCGACCGCCGACCTGAAGCCCTGCAGCGTCGGGCAGCGCCGTGAGTGGATGTCCTCGCACGTCCCACGCCGGCTCTATCCCATTCTCGTTCTCGTACAAGATCCAGGAGCCGCCCCGGCGCCCCGGGAGGGGAGCCGCATCGAGGGCTTCGGATCGTTGTCGCGCTTTCATCCCCGTACTGGCTATGACGGGGTGGTCGAGCTGAGCTACTACGTGGCGTCGCGGGCCCGAGGCCGGGGCTGCGGAACGATGATCGTCGACCGCCTCCTGCACGAGGCCGTGGCCCAGGGACATCGCATGGCCACGGCCATCATCTACGCCGACAATGCGGCCTCGATCGCCCTGATGCGGCGATTCGGATTCACGCGCTTCGGTCTTCTCCCGCACGCCTGCGTCGACGGCCGCGACCCGGGGTGGCGGACGGGGAGCCCCCGGCTCGCTGATATGAGCTACTGGTACCGCGACCTGCGCTCCCTGTGACTCCCGTCCGTCGCGCTGGGTAGCATGGCCCGACGGTGCGCGGGATGGCGACGCGGTCCGGCGGCATCGAGGCGAAGACGGCAGGGAGCCATGCTCCCAGGCGGCGAGGAAGCGACGGGGAGAGGACGCATGGCATCGGAGTTCTGGCTCATCGCGGGTCTGGGGAATCCGGGAGCGAAGTACGAGGGCACCCGGCACAACATGGGCTTCATGGTCGTCGACGTCCTCGCCGAGCGCTGGGACGTGAGCCTGTCGGATCACAAGGGGCTTGCACGCCTCGGCCGCGGGGTCATGAGGCTGGACGGGCGGATGGCCAAGTTCCTTCTGGCCAGGCCGCTCACCTACATGAACGACTCGGGGGACGCCGTCTCCTCCATCGCGAGCTACTACGGCATCGACGTGAAGCGCATCGTCGTGGTCCATGACGACATGGACCTTGACTTCGGACGCATCAAGGTCAAGACCGGAGGATCCTCAGGCGGCCACAACGGCATCCGCTCCATCGACCGCTCCCTCGGAGACAACTCCTACTCCCGCGTGCGCATGGGCACCGGCCACCCCCGGCGCGGCCCGGACGCCCACGAGAAGGTCATCGACTGGGTGCTCAGCGGCTTCGACGCCGCGCAGCGCCATCAGCTTCCCGATGTGCTCGCCGACGGCGCCGACGCCGTCGAGACGGTCGTCATCCATGGGCTTGCCGAGGCGCAGGAGCGGTTCAATGGCCGCTGAGGCGACGAGCACGGCGGCGGCCAAGGCCTCGATGGCGCTGGCCGCGGGACAGGCGTCATCGGACCCGCTTGAGGGGTCGCTTCACGGCCTGCTGACGCGTCTGCGGAAGGACCGCGCCTTCGACGACCTCACGGCGTCCGTTCGGTCCGTAGGCGTTCCCGCAGCGGGGGTGTCGAAGCACGGCCTGGAGGGGGACGTTATCGTCCAGGCGCCCTCGGGCATCCGTCCGGCGCTTGCGGCCGCCGCGGCCTCCTCCCGCCCGGTCGTGATCGTCGTCGCCTCCGACAGACAGGCGAGGGAGACCGTCGATTCCCTGCGGTCCTGGTATGACGGGCCCGAGACCGACGTGGCCCTGCTGCCCTCGTGGGAGACGCTGCCGCATGAGCGCCTCTCCCCGCGGGCCGACACCGTGGCCTCCCGCATGGCGGTGTTCCGGCGGCTGAGGCATCCCCGGCCCGATTCCCCGATCTTCGGACCCATCCGGCTTCTCGTCATGCCGGTGAGGTCGCTCGTCCAGCCCGTCGTCGCCGGTCTGGGGGACGTCGAGCCCCTCGTGTTCTCCGTCGATGCGACGCTGCCTCTTGAGGAGGCCTCCCGTCGGCTCGTCGAGAACGCCTACTCCCGCGTCGATCTCGTCATGGACCGCGGCGAGTTCGCCGTGCGCGGCGGCATCCTGGACGTCTTCCCCCCGACCGCCCCCTACCCGGTGCGCATCGAGTTCTTCGGTGATGACATCGACGGGATCCGTCGCTTCCATGCCGCCGACCAGCGCACCTTCGAGGACGTCACGGAGCCGGTCTGGGCGACTCCCTGCCGGGAGCTGCAGCTCACCTCGGCCGTCAGAAGGCGGGCGCGCTCCCTCATGGGCCGCATCGCCAACGCCGACGACATGCTGCAGTCCCTGGCGGATGCGATTCCCGTCGAGGGCATGGAATCCCTCATGCCGGTCCTCGTCGAGGACATGGAGTCCATCCCCTCCCTGCTGAGGTCCGACGCCCTCGTCATGCTCGACGACGTCGAGCGTCTGCGTCGCGCGGCGACGGATCTGACCGCCACGGCCAACGAGTTCCTGGCCGCCAGCTGGCATGTGGCCGCCAGCGGACATGGCGCCGGGGCGCCGCTGAGCTTCGAGAAGGCGAGCTTCCTCGACATCGACGAGACGCTGTCGGCGCTGTCGCTGTCGGCTCATCCCGTGTGGAGGCTCACCGACTTCGGCGTCGACGAGGACTCTCCGGGCCATGTGCGCCTCGAGGCCGTGCCCCCCGACGAGTATCGGGGGGAGGAGAGCCGCGCCGCGGCGGGGCTCAGGGGCCTGGTGGACTCCGGCTACGACCTGACGATCACCGCGGCCGGCCAGGGCACGCTGAACCGTCTGTCGCGCGTCGTCTCCGCCACCGGGACGACGGCCTTCCATGCCCTGAGATCCCAGGCCTATGAGGGCTTCGTCGACCATGCGGCGCATGTCGCCCTGCTCACCGAACGCGACCTGACGGGCCGCAACGGCGTTGCAGGGCGGTCCGGGACGCCGAAAAGGCGCCGTCGCGCGATCGACCTCATGGAGCTCAAGCCCGGCGACTACGTCGTCCACGAGCAGCATGGCATCGGCCGCTTCCTCGGTATGAAGCGCAGGCCGGTGGGATCGGGCTCGCGGGACGGCGCAGCCACGCGCGAATACCTCGTCATCGAATACGCGCCTTCCAAGCGCAACGCTCCTGCCGACAAGCTGTACATCCCCACCGACCAGCTCGACCAGCTGGGGCGCTACATCGGCTCCGACGCGCCCAAGCTCAACAGGCTCGGAGGATCGGACTGGGCGGCGACGAAGGCCAAGGCCCGCAAACACGTCCATGAGATCGCGCAGGACCTCGTGCGCCTGTACTCCGCTCGGCAGAGGACGTCCGGATTCGCCTTCAGCCCCGATACGCCCTGGCAGCGCGAGCTGGAGGACGCCTTCCCCTACCAGGAGACCCCCGACCAGCTCACCACCATCGACGAGGTGAAGGCCGACATGGAGCGGCCCGTGCCCATGGATCGGCTCATCTGCGGGGACGTGGGCTTCGGCAAGACGGAGATCGCCGTCCGAGCCGCCTTCAAGGCCGTTCAGGACGGCAAGCAGGTGGCCGTGCTCGTCCCCACCACCCTGCTTGTGCAGCAGCACTACGAGACCTTCACCGAGCGCTACGAGGGCTTCCCGGTCACCGTGGCCGCGCTCAGCCGCTTCCAGACGGCGGCCGAGGTGCGAAAGACCATGGCGGGGCTTGCCACGGGCGAGGTGGACGTCGTCATCGGCACGCATAAGCTGCTCAATCCCTCGATCCGCTTCAAGGACCTCGGTCTGCTGATCATCGACGAGGAGCAGCGCTTCGGCGTCGAGCACAAGGAGAGCCTCAAGGCGCTGCGCACGAACGTCGACGTGCTGTCGCTGTCCGCCACGCCGATTCCCCGAACGCTGGAGATGGCGGTGACGGGGATCCGTGAGATGTCGACGCTGGCCACGCCCCCCGAGGACCGTCTTCCCGTCCTCACCTACGTGGGCGCGTCGGAGGACGCGCAGATCGCCGCGGCCATCCGCCGCGAGATGCTCCGCGGCGGGCAGGTCTTCTACGTCCACAACCGCGTCGAGGACATCTCGCGCGTGGCGGCGAAGGTCAAGGAGCTCGTCCCCGACGCGCGCGTCGCCATCGCGCACGGCAAGATGGGGGAGCGGCAGCTCGACCAGGTCATCCGCGACTTCTGGCACAGGGACATCGACGTGCTCGTGTGCACGACGATCATCGAGACCGGACTTGACATCTCCAACGCCAACACCCTCATCGTCGACCACGCCGACCGGTTCGGCCTCAGTCAGCTCCACCAGCTGCGCGGCCGCGTCGGGCGCGGCCGGGAGCGGGCCTACGCGTACTTCCTCTACGACGCTGGCCATCCCATGACGCAGGAGGCGCATGACCGGCTCTCCACCATCGCCCAGCACACGGCGCTTGGCTCAGGCTACGACGTCGCGATGAAGGACCTCGAACTGCGCGGCACGGGCAATCTCCTCGGCGACGAGCAGAGCGGGCATATCGAGGGCGTCGGCTTCGACCTCTACGTGCGCATGGTCTCCGAGGCAGTCGAGGAGTACCGCAACCCCGGGAGGGCCGAACCGGTCTCCGTGAGCATCGACCTGCCGATCGAGGCCTCCATCCCCGTGGACTACATCGATTCCGACAAGCTTCGGCTCGAGTCCTACCGCAAGCTCGCGGCGGCCCGCACCGAGGACGACCTGCGCGATCTGCGCGAGGAGCTCACGGACCGCTACGGCACGCCGCCGAAGGATTTCGACGCCCTGTTCTCGGTGGCTCGTCTGCGGGCCCGCGCGCGGGACATGGGCATCGAGGAGATCGCCCAGCAGGGCTCGCGCGTCCGGGTGCGCCCCGTCGAGCCACCGGACTCGGTGCAGATGCGCCTGTCGCGGGTCTATCGCGGCAGCCAGTACCGTCCCGTCACGCGTACCTATCTCTTCCCGGCGCCCTTCGCCGGGTCGCTCGGCTCCGCGCCCATGGATTCCTCCGAGGTCGTGCGCTGGGTGGATGGTCTGCTCGACGACCTGCAGTGGAGGCCGTCGGGACGCTCGTAGGACGGATCCGGAGGATCCCCAGGGTTCCGCTGAATGATCTGCAGGTGATCGGTATGGGAGGGATGCGACGATGAGCGACAGCGGCGTGACGGTTTCGGTGCGGTCCTGGACGACGGGACTCGGGCGTTCTCGTCCCGTGGGACGGGCGCTGGTCATGCCGGGCATCGGATACACGGTGGACCGTCCGCTGCTGTACTGGTCGGCCAGGGCCCTGTTATGGCAGGGATGGCAGGTGGACCGCCTCGATCTCGGCCTGCAGGATCCCGTCGACTTCCCCTCCACCATCAGGGTTATGGACCGCGTCATCGACAGATGGGCGCAGGATGACGCGGACGCGGCGCCGGACGGGGATGCGTCGCTTCCCCGTCTCGTCGTCACCAAGTCCCTGTCGACGCTGACCTATCCGCATCTGGCCGAGCGAGGGATTCCCGCGGTCCTCATGACTCCGGTGCTCAACCCGCCGCCCTTCGATCCCCATCGTTCCGTCATCCCCGTCCCCGACGCCATGAATGCCGGCGGATCGGCGGTCGACCTCCGAGGTTCCTCCGCCGTGCGGGTCCCGCCTCTTGTATGCGCCGGGGACGCCGACCCCTATTTCGACGCCGGCCTCGCGCGGAGGCTGACGGACAGGGTTCTCGTGCTGTCCGGAGGAAACCATTCGATCGAGGTGCCCGGTGACTGGCGGACGTCGCTGACGCATCTTCGGAGGGTCGTCGCCGCCGTCGCCGACTACGCCTCATGCCTCGTGCGATGACGTCGTTCCCGATGCGTCTCATGTGATCGTCCGGCGCCGTCACTACCACCCGCCGCACGACATGTCCCGTGAACGCGCACGAACCGCCGTCCTGGGCGGCGGGCATCGTCCATCAGCCCCACTATTCTGGCAGCGACAGCACAACCCAATGTTGAAGGAGTAGTTGTGGCAGCAATTGAAAGCGTCTATGCGCGTGAGATCCTCGATTCCCGCGGAAACCCGACCGTCGAGGTCTATCTGGAGACCGAGGACGGCGCGTTCGGACACGGTCTTGTTCCCTCCGGCGCCTCCACCGGCGAGGCCGAGGCCTGGGAGCGTCGCGACGGCGACAAGTCGCGCTATCAGGGCAAGGGCGTGCTGGATGCCGTCAAGGCCGTCAACGAGGTCATCGCGCCCAAGGTCATCGGCATGGACGCCACCGATCAGCGCGCCCTCGACGACACCATGATCGAGCTCGACGGCACCCCGAACAAGGGCAAGCTGGGCGCCAACGCCATCCTCGGCGTCTCGCTCGCGGCCCTTTACGCGTCGGCCGAATCCGCCGAGCTTCCCCTGTACCGCTACATCGGCGGAACCAACGGGCATATCCTGCCGGTGCCGAACATGAACATCATGAACGGCGGCGCCCATGCCGACTTCGCCACCGACATCCAGGAGTACATGATCTCCCCGTACGGCTTCGACTCCTACCATGAGGCCCTGCGCGCCGGCGTCGAGGTGTACCACACCCTCAGGAACGTCCTCAAGAAGGACGGCCTGGCCACCGGTCTCGGGGATGAGGGCGGCTTCGCCCCGAAGATGAAGTCCAACGAGGACTCGCTCAAGTACATCGTCGACGCCATCTCCGCCGCCGGCTACGAGCCTGGACGTCAGATCGGCATCTGCCTCGACGTGGCCTCCTCCGAGTTCTACAGCAAGCAGACCGGCAAGTACCGCTTCGACGGCGCGGACCGCGACGCCGAGTACATGCTCGACTACTACGAGAAGCTCATCAACGAGTACCCGATCGTCTCCATCGAGGATCCCTTCGAGGAGGAGGGATGGGATGACTGGGCGTCCATCACCGAGCGTCTCGGCGGCCGCCTGCAGTTCGTCGGCGACGACCTGCTGGTGACGAACCCCAAGCGCCTGCAGAAGGCCATCGACATGGGTGCGGCGAACTCGCTGCTCGTCAAGCTCAACCAGATCGGAACCGTCACCGAAACCCTCGACGCCATCGAGCTGGCCACGGCCAACGGCTACACCTCGATGGTGTCCCACCGTTCCGGCGAGACCCCGGACACGACGATCTCCGACCTGGCGGTCGCCAAGAACACCCGCCAGATCAAGACCGGCGCTCCGGCCCGCGGCGAGCGCATCGCCAAGTACAACCGCCTGCTGGAGATCGAGGACGAGCTGGGCTCCACCGCTCAGTACGCCGGCTACAGCGCGTTCAAGGCCTGCAAGAAGTACGTGAAGTAGTCGTCCAGGCTTCGAATCCGGGCTTCGGCCCTTCCCCGTGCCCGCCGCGTTCCGTCGAATGCGGCGGGTACGGTCGTTGTCATGAGCTCATCACGACGCACCCGTCGGAAGGACGGCACCGGGGGGCATCGTGCCGGATCGGGGCCGCTGGCGTTCTTCGTCTCGCTCATCATCGTGGCGCTGGGGGCCATCCAGCTGGTGTCCGCCTTCCATACCTATGCCCTTGACGTGGCCCAGCTCAATGGGCTCAAACGGCAGGAGGCCTCTCTGATCGCCCAGAAGAGGTCCCTGGAGGAGGAGATCGCCCGCTGGGACGACAAGGCCTACGTCACGGCGCAGGCGCGGGAGCGTCTGGGCTTCGTCTTCCCCGGTGAGGTCTCCGTTCATGTCGAGCATCCGGAGGCCGTGGAGGGATCCTCGTCCTCCTCGTCGTCCTCATCCTCGGGCCAGACGTCCACGACGGTGCTGCCGTGGTACACGGAACTGGCCAACGGCATCGAGAAGGCCGATGACGCCGCCGCCCTGAAATCGTCCTCGTCGTCGGCTTCGTCGTCGTCGGGTTCTTCCTCGTCCTCCTCCTCAACGCAAAGGTGATTCCCGATGCCAGCAGGTCCTGACGCATCCGATGACATGCTCGTCCGTCTCCTCGTGGACCGGGTCATGGAGCATCCGGCGAGCGAACGGGATATTGATGACGTCCAGTCCCAGCTCGGCCGCTATCCCCGTGGCATCGTGGCCGTCGGCGCCCGATGCGCATGCGGCCGGCCGCTCGCAGTCGTCACCAGGCCTCTCCTACCCGGAGGGATCCCCTTCCCCACCACCTGCTATCTGACCGGTACCCGTGCGGTGCGCGCCGTTTCCCATCTCGAGGCCGCGGGGGTCATGAGGGAGCTGTCCGAGAGCATCGCCGCGGATCCGGTCCTGGCCCGCTCCTATGGGCGGGCCCATAGGCTGTATCTGGCCTTCCGGCATGCCCTTGCGCGGCGTCTCGGCGACGACGAGACGCGCATCGCGTCCGTAAGCGCCGGAGGCATGCCGACGCGCGTCAAATGCCTGCACGCGCTGGTGGCCCAAAGCCTTGTGATGGGTCCGGGGGTCAATCCCATCGGCGACCTCGCGCTGGAGCGGATGAAGGGCGAGTTCGATCCGGCCGTCTGCCGCTGCGAGACGGGGACGGTCGCCGGGGGACGGTAGATTGCCCCGGGCGTGGAGCCGGAGGAATGGTTCCGGCGTGAGGCCCGCGTCCGGGCCATGATCGCGAAGCGGAAGGAAGAATGATGACGGATACGGTGACGGTGGCGGGGATCGACTGCGGGACGAACTCCATCAGGCTGAAGGTCTCCGAGGTCTCCTCCGACGGCTCCGTCCGTGACGTGGTGCCGAGGGTTCTCCGGGTCGTCCGTCTGGGTCAGGACGTGGATCGCACGCACCGATTCGCCGACGAGGCGCTTGACAGGGCGTATGCCGCATGCCGGGAGTTCGCCGACGTTCTGGCCGCGCATCGCGTCGACGGCCTGCGATTCGTCGCCACCTCGGCCACTCGCGACGCCTTGAACCGGGAGGATTTCGAGTACGGCGTCAGGTCGATACTTGGGGTGACCCCGGAGGTCATCCCCGGTACGGAGGAGGCGGATCTGAGCTTCCTCGGAGCCACCAGCGTCGTGCGCAGGGATGCCGTCACGGCACCCTATCTCGTCGTCGACCTCGGGGGAGGGTCCACCGAGATGGTGATCGGTGGGGACGGCGTGACGGTTCCCTCGACGAGGGTTCGCGCCGCCTTCTCGATGAACATCGGATCCGTGCGGATGACCGAGCGCCATCTCGTGTCCGACCCTCCCACGCAGGGCCAGATCGACGAGGCCGTCGCCGACGTCGACCGGCATATCGATGAGGCCATGACGGTGGTGCCGGCGGGGGAGACGGGGACCATCATCGGGGTCTCCGGAACCGTGACCACCATGGCCGCCCTCGCCATGGGACTGAAGGAGTACGACCATGCCGCGGTCGACGGGGTGACGATTCCCTTCGACCAGGCCTATGAGGTCGATGACCGCTTCCTGCGCATGTCCCGCGCCGACCGCGCCACGTACCGCACGATTCACCCCGGCCGCATCGACGTGGTCGGCGGCGGAGCCCTTGTGTGGAGCCGTGTGCTGCGTCGGGTGTCCGAAGCGGTATGGCGGTCGCGGGGGGTGCGTCTCGATGCCTTCATGGCCAGCGAGCATGGTCTGCTGGACGGCATCGTCCTCGACTATGGCAGGCATCTGCTCATTCGGCGGTGATGGACGGACAGCGGATGGATGGACGTCCATCACCGGTTCCCGTGTTCCGGGTTTCCCCGCTCCCGGGCGGTAGAGTGGAGAGGGCCGGATCGCTCCGGCGGGCCCCCTTGGCGAAATCGGTAGACGCAGCTGACTTAAAATCAGCCGCCTTCGGGCTTGCGGGTTCGAGTCCCGCAGGGGGCACGGGCCTTGCGGCAGTAGGGCTCACGGCATGTCGGAAGACGACGGCTGCGTCGACGCATCGAACACACATCGAACACAGACCGAATGTGGTGCACCGGAGGGAAATCCGCGGAAGGAGCGGGAATGAGCGATCGCAGAGCGGTGACGGACGATGACGGATCCGTGGGTCCGGGCGCGGTTCCGGAGATGCTGGCCCAGGCCGTGCTGGCCGCGGCCGTGCTGTGCGCCGGGGAGATCGTCTGCGCGCCGCTGTACTTCCAGTTGGCCCGCATGGTGGTGGCTCTGGTCCCCTGGGCGCTTCTGGCCTGCCTGCTGTCCTCGGTGTTCGTCTTCGTTCCGGGATTCGCCCTGCTGTGGTGCGCCGAGTCGCTGGCGATGAAGGCCCCGCACCGGGCGGTCCCCTTCGTCTACGCCGTGGTGGGCATGGTCGGCTTCGGCGTCTGGAGCCGCCTGGTCGTGGTGTCCGTCATCGACGTGGTGCTGTCGCCGTTCGGCTACGCGGCGCTGGGGACATCGGACGTTCTGGCGGTCACCGTCAACGGGGGGGCGCTGGGCTTCATGGCCTTCTTCCTGGCGTCCTATCTCGGCTCGCGTTTCGCCGCGAGGCGAAGGGGCATCATCCTCGCCGGCGTGGTGACGCTGCTGCTGACGCTGGCCGGAGCGGCCGTCGCCTTCCTCATGTTCTCGAGGCTTTACTGAGGGCCCTGTCGGTCGCGATGACGGCCCGTGGCGGCGTTCGCCGCGATTCCGCATATCCGGCAGAACCGGGTGGTGCTACGCTGGGTGACATTGTCTGGAAGGAGACCGGATGGACACGTCCATGCCTGAGGTGAACGCCGAGTTCGGCGCCACGCCCGTCATCGCCTTTCCCGGAGAGGAGCCTCCCGAGGGTCTTAAGGTCGCTCAGCTCGTCGAGGGCGACGGTCCGGTCGTGCGGGTCGGAGACACCGTGACCGTGAACTACCACGGGGTCGTCTGGGGAACGGACAAGCCCTTCGACTCGAGCTTCGTCAGGCATCAGCCGGCGAGCTTCGGCATCGGCGTCGGGCAGGTCATCCGCGGATGGGATCGCACGGTTCCCGGCCATAACGTCGGTTCCAGGCTCGTCGTGTCCATACCGCCGGCATACGCCTATGGATCCCGCGGGGTGCCCCAGGCCGGCATCGGCGGCGGCGACACCCTCGTCTTCGTGATCGACGTCATCGCGACGCGCTAGACGGGGGAATCGAGGAAGGCGCCGGCTCGACACCGGCGCCTTTCGCCATCGTACGGGGCGTTCGAGGACGTCGTTCCCGGAAAACATCATCACGATCAGGAGGTTATCGATATGGCTGAGGAGAAAGTGGTTCTGCTCACGCAGAAGGCCTACGACAAGCTCAAGGAAGAGCTCACGTGGCGCGAGGGACAGTACCGCGACGAGATCACCGAGCGCATCGCGGCCGCGAGGGCCGAGGGCGACCTGTCCGAGAACGGCGGATACCAGGCGGCCCGCGAGGAGCAGGGGAAGAACGAGGGACGCGTGAACGAGCTGACCGTCAAGCTCCGCAACGCCAAGATCCTGCGCCCGCCCGCCGCCGGGACGGTCGGCAACGGCTCCGTGGTGACGCTGGAGCTCGCCGGGCGCGAGATGGTGTACGTGCTGGGCGCCCGCGAGATCACCGTCGCCACCGACTACGACGTGGTGAGCCCCGAATCGCCGATCGGTGCCGCCATCATGGGCGCGCACGCCGGCGACGAGGTCAGCTACAAGGCTCCGAACGGTCGCGAGATCACCGTGACCATCAAGGAGGCGCATCCGCTCGCCTAGCGCGTGGCATCCGGCCGGTGGTCTCGAGCCTTGCCCCTGCTCTCTTGCGGCAAGCTCGAGACACCCTGCCCTGCCGTCTCCTGCAATGCCGTCGCGGCCGCATGCGATGACGGTCAGTTGTCCCGCACCCGGAACAGGGGTGCGGGATTTTCATGCCCGGGGACGATCGGTCGGGGATGACGGGGGCGGGTGATCATGGCCGCCGTGGAGGGGTCCGACCGCCTCGGATTCCTCCACGGGCCGATGTCCGGCGGTCGCGGACGTCGGAGTCTATCCCAGCTGCACGACGACGAGGTAGATGGCCACCATATGGCAGGCGAATCCGGCGACCGTCCCCAGATGGAAGATCTCGTGGAATCCGAACACCCGTGGCCAGGGGTCCGGATGCCGCAGGCCATAGACGATGGCGCCGGCGATGTAGCAGGCGCCGCCGGCCGCGATGAGTGCGACGACCGCGGGTCCCGCCGCCGCCGAGGTCCAGAACATGCCCATGAAGGACACCCCGGACACCCCGAAGACGATGTAGACGATGACGTAGAGCCATCGGGGCGCGGTGATCCATACGACGTGGATGGCCAGCGCCACTAGGGTGCAGGACCACATGCCCACGATGATGGCGTCGCGCCAGAAGGGGGAGAGGGCGAAGGCGACGGGCGTGTACGTGCCGGCGATGAGCAGGAAGATGTTGACATGGTCGATGCGACGCAGCACGTCGGTGACGCGCGCCGACCAGTCGCCGAGATGATACGCGGCGGAGTTGCCGAAGAGGATGAGCGAGGCCGTCATGAACACGGCGCACGCCCATTTGAGGCCGGCGCCATGCGCTATGCAGATGAGGACGATTCCCGCCGCCAGGGCCAGGGGGGCGGTGACGGCGTGAATCCATCCGCGCAGCAGCGGCTTGGGGCGCCCATGGACGTCGAGCCGCACCTTGCGGGGCGGCCTGTCGGGATTTTCGATGTCCCGGGCGCGGGTCTCCGCCTTCCTCAGGGTCCTGTCGATTCGGGCGTCGGCCTTCCGGCGGATCCTGGCGGCCGTCAGCTCGGACCGCGCCCTGATCTCCTCGGCGCGGGCATGGCGGGATCTCCGCAGCGCTTCGGTGGCGCCCCGGATGGCTGAGGAGTCGTGCGCGTCCCCCCTCGCCGGGTCGGACGTCGTCATGTTCGTCTTTCGCGTGCCTGAATCGGTGGATGCGGCGGCGGCGACCTCGTCGTCGATCGGCTTCGGCCCCGGCGTCATCGCGGCTGTTCCGGCCGGCGTCGCGCCATGGGGATCGTCTGTTCTGTCGGATTCTTCCAGGAATCGCATCCGTACCTCCGCTTGACTACGGAACCGTAACCTACGCTACCGTAACAAACGTTACCGCATCATTCCCCGCTGTCAATCAGAGTCGTGCTTCAGCTCGGTCGGCGGCGTCCCCGGTGGAATCGTGCTGGGTAGGATAGGGAGCCATGGCCGATTTCACGCAGATTCTGTCCACGCGTCCCGACCTGTCCGATGGGGACAGGGAATGGCTCCACCAGCTCGTCGCCGACTGGCAGGTCATCGCCGACCTGAGCTTCGCGGATCTTCTTCTCGTCATGCGGCGCGGGGACGGCCGCTATGTCGTCGCGGAGCAGTGCCGTCCCTCGACGGTGATGACGCTTCGCATCGATGACGCCGTCGGCGAGGAGGTCGACGACGCGCTCGTTCCGGAGATCGACGCCGCCATGCTCTCCGAGGCTCCCGTCAAATCGCACCGTCTGTGCCGGGTCGGTCGGGCGGACGTGTGCAACGTCTACGCCCCCGTCCATCACGAGCGAAGGACGCTGGGACTGGTGGTGAGGCAGACCAACATGGCGACCCGCGAATCGAACGGACGCTATGAGACGGAAAGCATCAACGCCGGCAAGCTTCTTTTCGACATGATCTCCCGCGAGCAGTTCCCCTACAGCAACCCCGTCATGAGCCAGAGGCATGTCGCCCGCGTCGCGGACGGATTCATCCTCGTCACCAACGACGGCATCGTCCGCTACGCCTCGCCGAACGCCATCAGCTGCTTCCGTCGGCTCGGATCCCTCGTCACCATGCAGGGCCACTATCTTAGCGAGCTGGGCACCGAGCTACTGCAGGCCAAGGATCCGGTGCCGGAGGTGCTGCCTCTCGTCCTCAGTGGCAAGGCCGCCGTGGACTCGGAGCTCGACGCCAGGAGCTCGGCGGTCTCGCTCAGATCTCTACCCCTGTTCGACGCCGTCGGACGCACCGGGGCCATCGTGCTGTGTCGGGACGTCACCGAGATCCGACGACACGAGCAGGAGCTGGAGACGAAGGACGCGACGATTTCGGAGATACACCACCGCGTGAAGAACAACCTCCAGGCGGTCTCCGCTCTGCTGCGTCTTCAGGCCCGCAACACCAGGTCCGAGGAGGTGCGCAAGGAGCTGGCCGAGGCGCAGCGTCGCATCCAGACCATCGCCATGGTGCACGAAGGCCTGAGCCAGACGGCTGATGAGATCGTCGACTTCGACAAGGTCATCGCCAATCTCCTCCATATGAGCGTTGAGCTCGCCTCGATGAACGACCAGCACATCCGCATCAGCTACCTCGGACGCTTCGGGATGATGCCCGCCCAGGACGCCACCCCTCTTTCGCTCGTGCTCACCGAACTCATCACCAACTCCGTCGAGCATGGATTCGAAGGGCGGACGGAGGGGACGATCACCGTGTCCGTGGGACGTAGCGGGAACAACCTCAACGTCGTCGTGGAGGATGACGGATCCGGCATGGGCGCCGAGGAGGACCATGGGATGGCCAGGTCATCCGGTTCGGGGCTCGGCACGCAGATCATCCACACCTTCGTCACCAACGACTTCGGGGGATCCGTGCGGTGGGAGCCACGACGGGAGGGCGGCACGCGCGTGGTGCTCGACATCCGCCTGCGCGCGGCACGGGAGACGGAGGGCTGATGACGTCCGGGACGCGCTTGTGGGAATAGGGATGACGCGCATGCGCGGCGTTCATCGCGCCGGTCCCGCGGATTCATGGCCGACGCGGGATGGAGGGGCGTGGACGCGGTGTCCGAGGTCGCGGCCATGAGTTCCGTGCCTCTCCTGCGAAACGATGACATGCCATCGAAGGCGATTCGATGACGATTAACGAAACGGGTGTTCCGGCGGAGACACGTCGGAACACCCGCTGCTTCACCGAAAAGGGCACGGGCTAGCCGTCCCTTCAGACCGGTCAGATCTGCATCTGCAAATTCTGCGACCGGCGCGCCCGCATGGCGCGCCGCTTAAGCGCGCGGCGCTCGTCCTCGCTCAGACCGCCCCATACGCCATAGTCCTGATTGGTGTCCAGAGCGCATTTGAGGCAGGCATCGATGACCTTGCAGGTGCGGCACACGGCCTTGGCCTCCTCGATCTGCTGATATGCGGCGCCCGTGTTGCCCACCGGGAAGAACAGCTCCGGATCCTTGTCTCGGCACGCGGCCCTGGCCCTCCAGTCGAAAGCACTGCTCATAACGTCTTGCCTTCCCCGAGTCATCCGACGATGACCGATATATGTAATCCTGTATCAGGAAAGCACGAACACCCCGACTTTTCAAGGTTTTTCACTCTCCGGCTCCACCCGCAGAGCGCATTGCACGGACATAGTCCCGCCGTGGCCGATCATCACCGCTCTGCCGGGCAGGCCGGCATCGTCACCGAGTTCGTCCAGGAGGGCTGAGGGGATGCCGTTCATGAGATTCGCCGCCCGGTCCATGGAAGGGAAGACGATGCGCGTCGTCGCGCCATCCAGACGGATCCTGTCTGGATGGGCCGTCGCCAGCACGGCGGCCGAACGTCCCGTCGCCAGGGCGCGGTTCAGGTCGGCAAGGAGATCCGGTGGAGACGCGGGATCGAGCAGCGCGTCCGCGTCCTCCATCAGCCATACGGTCGTGACTCCGGACCGCTTTTCCCCGTCGTGAGGCGACGAATCCTGAGGATGCCGGTCGTCGTCGGAGGTTTTAATGCGGGTGGAAAGGCCTCCCGCGTCGCCGTCCCGCATCGGACGGAGGAGGCGCAGGCCGCGACAACGCCTCATCGCCTGCGTGACGGTCCGCAGCAGGATGTCGCGTCCGCTTCCGGGTCCCCCCACGATCATGACGGCCTCGCCGGGAACAAGCCGAAGAACGGCGGGGGACAGCCGGACTCCGTCATCGGCCAGTCCGAAGACCACGTCGATGCCATGCCCCTCGCGCCTCCCGCGGTCGCCGTCTGCGGCTCGCAGGACGGGAAGACTGCGCGGCAGCGGTTCGCTGAACAGCCGCGGCGGCGGGGGAGACCCCTGGACGTCGGCCGCGCGTCGTATCGCGGTGACGAGGGCGGCGGCGTCCCCTGCATCCGCGCAGCGGAAGCGCGTGATGCCTTCGCCGTCGTTGCAGTAGGCCGTTCCCGGTTCGCGGGGACTGATGGCCGCGGCCCTGGCATCGCCGATCAGCTCGACGGACTGCAGGGAGTCCCTGACCCTGAGGCAGATGTTGAGCGACATGTTCGCCTTCATCTCCCCTCCCACCTGTCCCAGAGGACTCTGCGTGCAGGCGATCACATGCATGCCCAGGGACCGGCCGAGCGAGGCGAGACGGTCCAGACGGTCCATGTAGCCGGGCAGACGGCCCCGAAGGGCATGGAACTCATCGATGACCACGACGATCGCCGGCGGCGGAGGATCGATCCGGCGTATGTCCGGAACCCGATGCCGCGCGGCCAGGCGCTCCCGGCGTGTGAGTTCGGATTCCAGCGCCCGCAGGGCGCGGCGCGCATGGGAGAGGTCAAGGTCGCTGACGCTGCCGACCACATGCGGGAGCGCCTCGAGGTCGGTCATCGCCGCTCCGCCCTTGAAATCGAGGAACACGAACAGCAGACGGTCCGGGGGGTTCGCCGCCGCAAGCGCAAGGCACCATGACCGCAGAAGGACGGATTTCCCCGATCCGGTCGTGCCCGCGACCAGGGCATGGGGCCCGTTGGCGCCAAGATCCAGGGAGAAGGGCGAGCCATGCGCGTCCGTGCCGATGGTCGCCCGCATCGCCGTGGTCGCTGCCTGCGAGACCCAGCGGCGGACAAGACCTCTCCAGGCGTCCAGGGGGGCGGGGGAGATGTCCATCAGCTCCTCGAGGGATGGACAGAGGATCGTCTGGCCCGGTTCGATGAGAGGGGCTGATGGCGGGGGTTCCGTCGCCCGGTCGTGCAGGCGGCGCCTTCGTCGTATCGTCGCGACCAGCCAGACCGCCGGGGCCGTGAGTCCGACGGCGGTCATCGCGGCGAAGGTCCACTGACGCTGGACGATCATCATGACCAGCAGCAGGATCTGGCCGGTCAGCGGAGCGGCCGCCAGAAGAACGGGCGACGTCTCATCCCCGGAGATCCGGTTTCTGTGGGGCTCCGAAGACGCGCCGGAGCCCGGTCCGTTCGGCGGGTCAGCGGGTGATGGCGACATGGACCCATCATGTGGGTGATCGGCCGGAATCCTGCGCCATGGGTTTTCCGTGGTCGCGGGCGTATGCGACCGGTGTGCGTCGAAGCGGGAGTTCGGACGTCCCGTCCGCGTCAGGATTCGGCGAGTGTGCCCACGGTTCCGGCGTCATGCGTGCCGTCCACGAGGGAATCGAACAGCGTCGTGTTCCTGGTCGCGTCGAGAAGCACGCAGGAACCGACGCCGCTGACGTAGTAGCCGGGATTGGTCCAGTACACGCTTCCCGTCACTCCGCCGGAGCCGGTGGCGGACCGGAAGGCCAGCGCCATGCTCAGCAGGGTGGAGGGCGAGGTGTCCTCGTCCACGGTGACGGAGTCCAGAGCGGTGGATGCAACCGACGTCACCTTCGAGGGATTGGACAGAATGCTGGCCGACGTGGCCTTGCTGACGATCGCCGCGATGACCTTGCGCTGCCGCGCGGAGCGTCCGAAGTCCCCTTCGGAGTCCGCATACCTCATGCGTGAGAAGGCGAGCGCGGTGGTCCCATTGGCGTGATGGCATCCGGCCGTCCAGTCCAGTCCGGAATAGGAGTCGTTCACCGTCTGGTCGTAGCAGAGAGTCACGCCGCCCAGAGCATCCACGACGTCTTTGAGACCACCGAATTTGATCTCCGCCACATGGTCGATCTTGTGTCCGGTGATGCCCTCGACCGCGCCGACCAGCGCCGAGCGTCCATCGGTCTCGGACACCGCATTGATCTTCATCGACGTTCCGGACACCGTCACCAGCGAATCCCGTGGGATCGAGATCAGGGAGCTGGGACCGCTTCTCGGCTTGACGAGGACGAGGATCGTGTCCGTTCGTGACCCGGGCGTGGCCGAGGCGCTTCCACCGGCCGTGCCGTCGCGTTCGTCGGACCCGAGAATGAGCCAGGTGGTCGCGCTGGTGTCGTCGGAGGCGGAAGTGAGCCAGGATTCCTTCTCCAGGCGGCCGTTCACCCAGTTCCATGCACCGAACACAAGCAGGGCGAGCAGCGCCAGAACGACGAGAAGGGCGAGGAGAATCCGACGCCCGATTCGTCCCTTGCGCGGTCTATGGCCCTCCGAAGGATTCCGCTGCGTTCCATGTGAGGAGACCCCCCGTGGTCTCGCGCCGAGTGGGGATCTCCCCTCGACGGGACGCGCTGGTCTCGTGCCGGTGGAGCCGGTCGTCCGTCCGGAGGAGGACGATGCCGGGCCGCCATGACCGCTCGGACGTCGCTCGTGCGGCGCCGGAGCATATGACGGCGTGCGCGAGGAACCGGCGTGGAAGGAGTCCGGCGCGTCGTCATGGCGTGACGGGGATGAGGGCGTGAAACTGGGCGGGAGCCCGCCGCCGGCGTCCGGGATGGCGTGGCGGACCATGCGTCCACGGGTCTCACGAGGCTGCCTGTGCAGTCCTGAGGGGATGAAGCTGGGCGGATTCTCGTCGGACTGTGATCCGGTGGTTCCTTCGCCCATGTTGCCTCCGTCGTGACGCCCTTCAGCACACATCTACACGTCGAGACGATGACGAGGCGTTGGGATGCATCAATCCTGCGCAGGAACGGCACATATGGTGGCGTTGAGATAGCGGTCGGCGATGCCGATGTACTCGCCGGTCGAGGCGTCCCTGATCGTTCCGGTCTCGGGGTCGACCACTCCTCCGGTGGCGGGGTCGATAAGGGTCCCGGAGGAGGTGGTGATCAGGCCGGTCGTGGGATTCACGGTCGAGGATGACGAGGACGAGGACGAGGACGACGAGGACGACGAGGACGTGCTCTGGTCCGTGAGCGGCTTCTCCTCGCGCAGCTTCGCCCATACCGCGTCCGCGGAGGACGTCCAGACCACCCGGTTGACGTTCTGCGGGGCGGTTTCGACGGGTACCGTGCGCATGTACAGCTTCGATGTATTGAGGTTCTTCAGGCTCATCGCCAGACCGGCAAGCGTGGTGGTGCTCGCCATGCCGCTGCTGATGTTCAGCGAGTCGAGGGCGGCCTTCGCCAGCTGGTACAGCTGGCTGGTCTGCGTGAAGAGGTTCTTCTCGCTGGCCTGCTTGAGAAGCTCCTTGATGAGGTACTGCTGACGCGTGGTGCGCATGATGTCGGAGCCATCGGTTCCCGTCCCGTGGCGCATCCTCGCGTACTGCGTCGCCTGCGTGCCGTTGAGATGATGCAGGCCCTTGCTCAGGCTCAGGCCCGTGTAGGAGTCCTTGGTGGTGACGGGGATGCAGAGGTTCACGCCTCCGATGGCATCGATCATGTCGCGCAGTCCCGCGAAGTCGACCACGATGAAGTTCTGCAGATCCAGTCCCGTCAGGGAGTTGACGGCGTTCATCGTGCAGCTCGCCGCCGAGGCGAGATCGCCGCCCTTGGCCCAGGCGGTGGCGAAGATCGAATTGAACATGACGTCGTACTGCGCGGGGATCGTGCCGTTGGACGTTTTGCAGCTCGGCACGTCCACGAGGGAGTCGCGGGGGATGGACACGAGGTTGATGTAGGAGCGGTCCGCGCTGATCTGGACCACCATCGTGGTATCGGCGTTGTGCAGGCCGCTGTCGTCCGAGCCGCCGATCGAGCTGTTGCCCGAGCCGTCCCGCGTGTCCTGGCCGAGCAGCAGAAGGTTGATGGCCTTGCCCGCGTTGGGATCCACAAGGGTGGGCGTCGATGAGGCCGTGCTCTGGAGGATGACGTTCACCTTGCCGTTGTTCACCGACGAATCGAAGTCCAGCCATGTCGCCGCGGCGATTGACGCGGGAAAGGCGAGAACCGCGGCGATTGCCGCCGCGAGGATGGTGCGCAGCCGGTGGCGGACGAGGAAGTTCCTCCCGTGACGCGGAGCCTGCGTCCTCCAGCCGGTGAGGATCGTGGGTCTCATGACCCTTCGCCTGTGAGAAGCCACGATACGGCCTTCCTCCAGGGACGCGAACGGCCCTCATGACATTCTGAGCGCGGCTAGTTCCCGTCCATCGTGCAACGAACCACTAAATGATACGGCAAAACATTGGAGAATCATGTGAAGCCGCGGATGGTCCCTGTCATCCCTTCGGGAGCGGGGACCATCCGCGGCCGTGATCCGGCTTCGGACGAGAGACGCCGATGCCTCTGGAAGCCCGTGGGGTCTTCTGCGTACACTGGAGTGGTGCATTCGACCGATACCACCGACATCGAGGCCCTCGTCACGCGTCTTGCCGCAGACCTTCGGCCGGAGGGACGTCCTAAGGTCGATTCCATGGTCGCCGCGGTCATAGCCTGCGAGGGGGATCGTCGGTTTCTTCCCGAGACCTTGTCGTCGGTGCTGTCCCAGAGCGTTCTTCCCGCCACGGTGGTGATCGCCGACTGCGGATCGCCGGTATTTCGCCCGGCTGCGCTGGACGTCGACGTCTCGGCGCCGACGACGGGCGAGGAGGGCGATCCCTCCCATACGGCTCTCCAGACAGGAGGGCGGGTGCTCGTCCGGATCGTGTCGACGGCCGGTGCCCGATCCTTCGCCGACGCCACGTCCCGCGCCCTCAGACATGCCGAGCTCGGTCCGGAGACGAGCGCTCTGTGGATGCTGCACGACGATTCGCGCCCCGTCGGCCCACGCTGTCTCGAACGCCTCCTCGACGCCCGCAGCAACACTCCCGGAGTCGGGGTCATCGGCGTCAAGCAGCTGTCCTGGGATGGAAAGCGACTGCATGAGGTCGGCTACTACGCCCACGGCCATCGGTGCGAGACGCTGGTCATCGACGGGGAGAGGGATCAGGAGCAGTACGACGACAGACGGGATGTCTTCGCCGTCTCCCTGGCCGGTGCGCTTGTTCCGCTGTCGGCGCTTACTCGTTTCGGCGGCATCGACCCATGGTTCGGCACCTTCGGGGAATCCTTCGACTTCTGTCGTCGCGTCTGCCGGAGCGGGGGGCGCGTCCTCATCGTTCCGCAGGTCGCGGTGGCCCATCGTCGCGCCCGGTTCGAAGGAGTCAGAAGCAGGTCGGGGATGCCGCTTGAGGAGGGGAGTCCGAGGCGCGCGACCATGGCGCGGCTTGTCGCCGAGCAGCGCTACCGCTACACGGACATCCCCCTTGCGTGGTGGCTTCTGGTGTGGCTGATGAGTCTTCCCGCTTCGGTCGTGCATGCCGTTGTCTGCCTCGTCGGTAAACGCCCCTACGAGGCCTGGTGTCGTCTGAGGCTTCCGTGGCTGGCGTGGGCGTCTCCTGTCAGGGCCGTGGCCGCGCGCCGGCGTCTGCGCCGTCACGCGAGTCTTCCGCTGTCACGTCTTCCCATGCTGATCGTGGACCGTCGTCAGATGTCCCGATGGCGCGACAGGAGGACGGCCTACGTCATACAGAACGGACCGGCGATGGCCGGACCGCTGGAGAGGTCTCATCTGCACCGTCGGGCCGTGAGCCGATTTCTCGCCGCCGCCCTGATGGCCCTCGCGTCGCTGGCCGCCCTTGTGATGGTCCGCATCGATCTTCTCAGGGCCGCGTTCTCGGGAGGGTCCCTGTCCTCGGGCGGCTGGCTTGCCACGGCCGCGGACTTCACGCAGGTTCTTCGTGCGGCGGATATGGGCTGGTTCCTGGGCGACACGACGGGATTCGCCATGCCGTCGACCCCGTGGATGTGGGTCTGGGCGTGTCTGTCCGCGCTCACCCTGGGCAACATGTCCGCGGCGCTCGTCCTGCTCTTCTTCCTTTCGGCCCCAGCCGCGGCTCTCTCCTTCTGGGCTCTCGCCGGAGTGTTCACGCGATCCGACGGGGTGCGCGTCGCCGGCGGACTCGTCTGGGCCGGCACCGCCGCGCTTCTGGGCCTGTACCAGTCGGCGAACCTCGCCATGCTCACCGTCATGGTGTTCCTTCCCGCCACCATGGCATTCGTCTTCCGGGCCGTGGCGATGTACCACACCGAGGACCCTCGCCGACCTCACGCCTCCGTCCAGGCGGCCGCCTGCGCCGGGCTCTGCGGAATTCCCGTGGTGGCCGCCGAGCCCCAGCTGGTCCTCGCGTTCGCCGTGGTGCTGATCGCCTTCCTCATCCTCGTCAGAGGGCATCGGGTGATGCTGCTGCTCATTCCCCTTCCCTGGGTGCTCGTGCTCGCGCCGCTTCTCGTGGATTCGTTTCGCGGAGCCTCGGCGGGAACATGGCGGCAGCTTTTCGGCGACGTCGCCGTGCCCACCATGCGCCTGGACGGACATCCCTCCGCGCTGAGTCTGGTGGGGATGCTGGAGCGTGCGATAGGGGGCTGGGGCTCCAATGCCTTCTCGACCAGGTCGGGAATGATGGCCGCGTCCTCGTGGATCGTCATCGGGGTTCTGACGCTGCTGTCGGTGCTTGCGCTGGTGCTTCCCTTCGTCCTGCGCGTCTCGCGGATGATGTGGGTGGTCATTCTGTCCGGGACCCTGCTGGCGATGGTCTCGGCACGCATCGGAGTGGGTGTGGATTCCGGCGGGGTCGTGGCGGGATCGACGCTTCCTGGCGTCGCCTTCATGATCCTCGGCCTGCTGTCCTGCTCCTGCATGGTCGCAGGAGGTGCCGTCCGGCGCTTCGATCCTCTTCCCGGCGCCTCCCGCCGTGGCAGCGGGAATCGCTTCGGGGTGGGGCCGGCGGTTGTTCGTGCTGCCCGCGGAGGTCTTGTGCTGCTTCTGATGGCCTGCGCCCTCCTCTGGTCGGCCTACGGCCTCGCACGAAACGTGGGGACGACGGCGACGATCGTCGATCGGGGGCTTCCCATGATCGCCCAGGACTATCTTGGACGCTCCGCCGGGCGGAGGATACTGGTGCTCCGCATGGATGCCGGCTCCGTCGCCGAGATCGGGGTGATGCGCACCGCGCGTGGGGATCTCGTCGATTCCTCCCCGTCGGCGCGCGTGCGCCTGATGCTCGATGGATCCACCGGGATCGGCTCCGACGTCTCGTCGGCGGTCGCCGGCCTCGTCGAGCGCGAGGACGACGACGCCGTCGCCAGAATCGCCGCCTCCGGGTTCGGCGGCATCTACGTCGTGACGGACGACTCGTCGGACTCCACGTCGAAGGCCTCGGAAAGGCTGATCGCGAACATCACCGCAAGCGACGGGGTGCAGGTCGTCGTCAGCGATGACGCGGGGGTCTACTACCGGTTGTCGGCAGCAGGCGGCTCGTCGGGAATGGCCGAGGGAGAGAAGCGGGCCCTCGCGGATCCCTGGCGTCGGGCATGGCTGGGGGCACTCGTCGTCACGGGCATATGCTTCCTTCTCGTGGCCGTTCCGACCCCATCGAAATCGCGGAGGGGGATGCTGTGATGCGTCGGATGCATTCCGCCTGGAGAATCGTCATCGCGGCCGCCACGGTGGTCGCCATCGTCATGGTGATGGCCGGTCTCGCCCTGTACCGCCCCGCATCGGCCTGGGTCGATGCCATAACCGGCACGTCCACGAGAATCAGCCGCGTCACGGCGGCCCAGACCGATCTCTACTGTCCTGCGCGCATGACGCTGGCCGATACCGCCGAGTACGGCGACAGCGAATTCCGTCCCTCCGAAGGGAACATTGCCTCGGCATCGCGGTATCTCGCCAGCGGATCGGTGTATCAGGCCATCGTCTCGTCACTGGACGGATCGTCGGCTTCGCGTGATCTGTCATCCTCCTCCCTGGATGACGGCGGTCTCGCCCTGCAGAATGACTCCTCGGGTGATTCCCGGCTTCTGTCGGCTTCATCCCTCGACGTGGAATCGGGGACCGGTCTGGCGGCATCCACCGCCTCGTGGGCGACAAGCGGCGACCTGCGTGGGATGTCGGCGGCGTCCTGCGTCGTTCCCGCGCTGACGCAGACCCTCGTGCTGTCGGGCACACGGACCGGCACGACGCAGCAGCTTGTCGTGGCCAACCCCTCGGCGAAGTCGACGGCGGTCGGAATGACCATCTGGGGGACGGATTCGGCCGGACGGATGACTCCCTCGACGGGAAGCACGGTCACGGTTCCCGCGGACGGGGAGAAGACGGTCGACCTGTCCGCCGCGGCCTCCGGGCAGGAGGGGCTTGTCGTCACCCTGTCCAGCACCCAGACCCCCGTCGCCGCGGTGGTGCGCAGCGTCGTCATGGACGGCCTGTCCGTGGGAGGATCCGACTACGCGCTGCCGGCCGCGGCCGCCTCACGGTCGGAGTCCCTTCCGGGCGTGGCCGCCGGGGACGCCGTGCGCGTGGTTCTGTTCTCCCGGCGGTCTGGTCATGCGACGCTGAGCTGGCTCACCTCCTCGGGGTCCTCCCGGGCCGGCACCGTGACCTTGACCGCCTCGCAGGTGTCCTCCGTCGATCTGGGAACGGCCCCGAAAGGCGCCTACGCGCTCGCCGTGTCCTCGGATTCGGCGCTGATCGCATCCGCGGTGGCGACCAGGTCGAACGGGTCGGGACAGTCGGACTTCGCCTATCTTCCCGCCTCATCGGCATCCAAGGATGGCGCCGTGGCGCTTCCCGCGGGTTTGTCGGGCACCCTGGTCGCGGTCAATGCCTCGGACGTCGACGTCACGGCCACCGTGCGGGTCTACGACTCATCGGGGAATCCCGACGGCTCGCGGAGTCTGACGGTCGCGGCGGGATCAGCGACCGGTCTGGACCTGTCCTCCTTCGATGGGTCGGCGGCGGCGGTGGCGATGCAGTCCTCCGGCGGGCTGTCCTGGGGCGTGCGCGCATCGAGCGCCGATCTGTCCCGCCGATCCGTCGCGGCCGTCGCCTTCCTCGGTGCGACGGCTCTGGAACCCACGCTCGTCACCGTACGGACGTCCAGGAACCAGAACATTCTCCAATGAGGCGTGAGGTCCACCCGAAGACCATGCGGCGTCGGCCTCGTCCCATGTGAACCCATCGGATGTGGGCTTTCGGATGCGGACTTCGAGCGATCTCCCTACATGCCCCAGTCGGGGTCTATCTCCTCGGGGCGGCGGCCCGCAAGATCGGCGAGACGGGAGACGAGTTCGTCGCGTATCGCCCACTGCAGGTCCGTGTGGTCGGGATTGTGGGTCTGCAGCGGAAGGCGGTACAGCACGATGCGCGCGGGCGTGCCGCGGCCCGCGGCGAAGCTGCGCGACATGAGGTCGGGCTCGTCCTCCCAGGGGGCCGGCGTCGAGGGAGGGACGTCCTCCACGGCGAACTGCACCGGGTCGATGAGCTCGGGCCATGCGTCATGCAGACGTCGTATCTGCGCGGCGGCCATGTCGTCGAACATGCCGCTCCTTGTGCGATAGCGGGGGAGCCGGACCCCGAACATCGGGGTTCTCAGCCCGCGGCCGTGCCGGTTCCGGTAGATTCGGGACTCCCATGGCGGTCTGGTGTGCATGACCTCAACCATAGCCAAGGCGACGAACGGATGCGATACGATGACCCCATCAGCCGTGAGGACGGGGAGGCGAAGCGATGCCGAGGGCGCATGAGGGGATGGATCTCGTTCCCGCGGATTTTCCCGGGAGCGTCCGCGCCGTCGCCTTCGACCTGGACAACACGCTCGCCCGATCCAAGCAGCCGATGAGCGAGGCGATGGGCCGGCGTCTGTCGGAGCTCACGGCCCTGACCACGGTCGCCGTCATCACGGGAGGTCGTCTCAGTCTGGTCCGCCATCAGGTGCTTGACGTTCTCGGCCCCTCCACGAACCGTTCGGCCATGGTGCTTATGCCCACGAGCGGCACCCGTTGCTATCGATGGGACGGGTCGTCATGGCGATGCCTGTATTCGTATGACCTCAGTCCCGAGGATCGCGCAGCGGCGGCCGAGTCGCTGCAGCGCCATGCACGGGAGCAGGGCATATGGTTCGATGACGTCTGGGGGGATCGCATCGAGGACAGGGGAAGCCAGATCACCTTCTCGGCGCTTGGACAGCTGGCCCCCTCTCCGGTCAAGGAATCATGGGATCCGACCAACGTGCTCAAGAACCGTCTTGCCGAGGCCGTGGCGGCCGATCTGCCCCATCTCGAGGTGCGGTCGGGAGGGTCGACCAGCGTCGACGTCTCCCTGAAGGGCATCGACAAGGCCTATGCGGTGCGTCGTCTTGCCGCCCTTCTGCGCATCGACGTCCCCTCGATCGTCTTCGTCGGTGACCGCATGGACCCCGACGGCAACGACCATCCCGTCATCGCCGCCGGGGTGTTCGCGGTCCGGGTGAGCGGACCCAGCCAGACGCTGCGGGTCTGCGATGTCCTGAAGTCCCGCCTGCATGAGTCGGCGACGCTTGGCGCACCCTCCGTTTCGTCGTTCTAGCCGCGGTTCCATCATCATGCGCGCCATCGTCCTCCTGGCCGCGTTTCTGCGGATACGCACGTCCTTGCGTCCACGTGGCGTGACGGGACGATGGATTCTCTTCCGAGGGCGGATGATCGGACGATGGAGATGCGTGCGGATGCGGCCTGTCGTCACCGATCGGGCCTGACGGCCCTGCTTGCGTCCTGCCGCGACGTCCTTCTTCCACGGGCCTGCGCAGGCTGCGGCAGACCGGACCGGATCCTCTGCGAGGTCTGCCGGGGTCTGCTGGACCGTCGGTGCGAGCGTCCTCTGGAGGGGACCTCCCTGGGCGTCTGCCTGTGCTGCGCGGACTATCGGGGAGCCGTCCGCCGCGCGATGCTCGAATGGAAGGACCATGGCGACGAGGAGTGTACGCGCTGCTTCGCATCGGCTCTGGCGGGACTGATGATTGGGGATGCCACGCTCGGTGCGCGGCCGGACCCGTACTGCGAGAGTCCGCGCATCGTTCTGATCCCCCTTCCCTCCTCGCCGTCCTCTCTTCGCAGACGGGGGCGGTGGCATATCCTCTCGCTCGCACGGCTTCTTGCCGTTCTGCTTCGACGGCGGGGAGTGGACGCCGCCGTTCTGCCGCTGCTTCGGCTATCCGCCGGGCTGGCGAGATCGGTGGAGGCCTCTCGCGCGGACCAGAGGGCCAGAAGGCTGTCCGCGGGCGTGGTGGTGGTCCGATCCGAACTGGAACGGCTGTGGGCGATAAGGCCTCGTCCGATGGTTCTGCTGGTGGACGACATCATGACCACGGGGGCGACGATGAGAGGCTGCGTTTCCGCGCTCCGGGGAGCAGGCGTCGAGGTTGCGGCGGGAGTGGCGCTGGCCTCGACGCCGAAGGAGGGACCCCAGAGGGGATTGTCCGCGCCGACGGGTCCTTCAGCCGTCTAGACGGCGTGGACGACGGCCATCTCCTCCCAGTGCGTCGTGGATCGTGGTGACAGCAGGGAGCGGCGCATGCCCCAGTCGTCCGCGATGTCGTGGTCTCTGCTGACGGAGCGTATGCCGGCGCATCCGATTCCTATGCGGCTCGGTCCGTAGCGTCCGGTGACCAGATCGAGAACGGATCCGAGCCTATGGTCATCCCGTCGGGCGCCCAGACCGTTCAGCGTCGAGTCGTATGTCATGCGGTCGGACAGGCCCGTCAGCATCACCCCGGCGCGGACATACCGGGAGTCCGGGTCGAGTCGTCCGCGCAGGGCGCCGCAGGCCGCGGCCGCGACGACGAGGGGATCGTCGCTGGGGTCGTCAAGGATGACGGTCCGCTCCGCCCAGGCGCCGGGATCCGAGGGGGACCTCGGCCGTCCGGAACAGAAGGCGGATACGCGGGAGCATACGGATCCCTGACGTCTCAGACGTGTGCAGGCGCGCTGGGCGTAGACGGACAGCGCGCCTGCGATGGCGTCGTCGGTTCCCCCGAGGGGGTGCGAGAACATCCGCGAGCACAGGATTCGGCCTGTCCGGCGGCCGTCCGAGGCGTCGGAGGGGGGCTGGGGGCAGGGTATTCCCCGCAGCTCGAGCACCGTGCGCTCGAGAACGACGGAATGCCGCCGTCGGATAAGAACCGGATCGGCGTCCCGCAGATGCAGGGCGTCCGGTATGCCCGCCGCGAGGAGACGCTTCGACAGCCGCCGCCCTACCCCCCAGACGTCGCCTATGGGGGTTTGGGCCAGCAGGTCGTCGGCCGTACGGGACGGGGATGTCGCCCGGGCGATGTCGCCCTCCTGACATGACGGCCATGTCGCGACCCCGCCTCGGTGAGGGTCATGCTTGGCCAGCCGTATGACGATCTTGGCAAGGGTCCGGGTGGGGGCTATCCCTATGCTGACCGGAATCCCCAGACCGTGCAGCACCGTCTCGCGCATGACGGCGGCGTGATGGCGTGTGCGGATGACGCCCAGGGACGAGCGCAGGAAGCACTCATCGATCGAATATCTCTCCTGGTCGGCGAAGAAATGCGACATCAGGATCATCATGCGTCGGGACAGGCTCGCATAGAGCTCATAGTTGGAGCTGCGTGCGACCACGCCCAGACGCGAGGCCTGATCGCGTATGACGAACCACGGGACGCCGTTCGCCAGGCCGAGTGCCTTGGCCGCCGCGGATCTCGAGACCACGCAGCCGTCGTTGTTGGACAGGACGACGAGAGGACGTCCCCGCAGCGCGGGGTGGAAGACGGTTTCGCAGGAGGCGAAGAAGTTGTCGGCGTCCGCCAGGACCACCGCGTCTCTCATCGAAGCGTTCCCTTCGGAGGGTCTCCCTCCGAGCGCCGGTGCGCGACCCGTTTCTGGGGATGGTAGCTTCCCGTCACCACGCCCCAGATCATGAGCTCCTGGAGTCGCGAGGGCCGGAAGTCGGGATACCGCGGATTCTCGGCGTGCAGGACCGGTCCGGCATCCGTCGCCAGAAGACGTTTGACCGTCAGCTCGCCGTCCAGCGCGGCGATGACGACGTCCCCGTCCTCGGGGTTCAGCGAACGGTCCACGATAAGCAGGTCGCCATCCCATATCCCGGCGCCCTGCATGGAGTCGCCGGCGACCGTGACGACGAAGGTCGTCTCGGGATGGGGCATGACATGCTCGTCGAAGCTGAAGTCGTCCACCATGTAGTCCTGCGCCACCGAAGGGAATCCGGCGTGCACGGCCTCCAGCGTTCTGCTCACCGGCGGGTTCCCGGCGCCGGGCCGTCCGATGGCGGTGACGCGGCAGAGGACGGACGGGCGGGGGGCGTCCCCGCCGTCCTCCCCGTCGGGCGGCGAGGACGTTGTCCCCTTGACCCGGGCGGCTCGTCGGAACAGGGGATCCGGTCTTCCCTCGATCGTGCCGACGAAGGGGGAGAGGGTTCGTACGGGCATGTCATCCTCCTTGTATTCGAACATATGTTCGATTGTAGGCTGCGGGGAGGATGACGGATGAGCCGGGACGCGCGGTGGACGGATGCGCGGGCCTCGGGGTGGCGGGAGCCCGCAGACCTTGCCCTGCCTAGCGTTCGGCGGAGATGTGGTACTTGGGCAGGGTGATCTCGAAGTCGGCGCCTCGAGGGTCGTCGACCACGCGCACGGTGCCGCCGTGCAGCTGGGCCGCCCAGCGGGCGATGGACAGCCCGAGTCCGGTGCCGCCGGACTCCGTTCCGGGACCGGTGCGCCCCTTGACGAAGCGGCGGAAGATGTCGGAGCGCGCCTCGGCGGGAATCTGCGAGCCGAAGTTCACCACGTTGGTGACGATGACGCCCGTCGAGGCATCCTCCCGTACCGCGATGAGCACGGTGGATCCGTCGGGGGAGTGCTTGAAGGCGTTGGAGATGACGTTGGTGAACAGCTGCCGGAGACGGTCCTGGTCGCCCTCCATGGTGATGTCCTTCGGCACGTCCAGACGGATGACGTGGGCGTGGCCCGAGTCGGCGATCTCCAGGGGCTCGACGGTGTCGTCGACGAAGTCGGCGACGTTGAACCTTTCGATCTCGAGGCTTGCCGCCCCCGCCTCCATGCGGGACAGGTCCAGAAGGAAGGCGATGAGGTCGGACAGGCGATGCGTCTGGTTGAGGATGCTGTCGAGATTGGCGTGGGTGGGCTCCACCACGTCATCGGCGAGGTTCTCCACCATGGCCTGCAGGGCCGAGACGGGGGTCCGCAGCTCATGACTGACGTTCGCCACCATGTCGGTGCGCATCCGGTCGGCGTGCTGGAGCTCCTCGGCCATGTCGTTGAAGGAGCGCGCGAGCTGGCCCACCTCGTCGTTGCTCGTCGTCCCCGTGCGCACGCGGACGCTGTAGTCGCCGTCGGCCATGGCCTCCGCCGCGTCGCGCATCTGACGCAGGGGGACGGTCAGGCCGCGGGCGAAGACATAGGTGATGCCCAGCGCCACCGCCAGGGTCAGAGGCATGGCGATCCACCCGCTCCAGCCGACCTTGAGCAGGAACCACGCCATGACGAAGGCGATGGAGGTGGCGATGACGATGAGGATGCTCAGTTCCATCTTCAGCGAGGAGAAATGCCCGATGGGGCGGCCGGAAACGAGGTTCCGCGGGAGTCTTCCGATTCGGTGGGACTGGGGGCCGGCCCCCTCGGCGGGGGTCGTGACGGGGCGCGCGCTCATCGCGCCGCCGTCTGTGCCCCGGTCTGCGAGGGAGCGTGCGCGTCCGGGGGCTCAGGGGGTTCGAAGGCGTATCCCACGCCGTGGGCCGTGCGGATGGTGGAGGCGCCGAGCTTGTGGCGCAGAGCCTTGACGTGGGAGTCCACGGTGCGCGTCCCGGAGGCGTCCGGCCAGTCCCAGACCTCCTCGAGCAGCTTCTCGCGCTTGAAGACGGAGCGGGGACGACGGGCCAGCGTGGCCAGAAGATCGAACTCCGTGGGCGTCAGATGCACCTCGTCGCCGTCAAGCGTGACGATGCGCTGCCGAGGGTCGATGACGAGGGAGCCGAAGTCAAGCACCTTCTCGTTCTCCATCGTCTTTGCGATGGACGCCGCACGGTCCACCCGACGGAACAGCGCCTCGCAGCGGGCGATGAGCTCGCGGGGGGAGAACGGCTTGGTCATGTAGTCGTCGGCGCCGGCGCCCAGGCCCATCACCTTGTCGGATTCGGCGTCGCGGGCCGTGAGGATGAGCACGGGAACGGGACGCTCGGCGACGATCCGCTTGGTGGCCTCGATGCCGTCCATCACCGGCAGCATGATGTCCATGATCACCAGGTCCGGCTTCAGCTGCGAGGCCGCCCGGACGGCGCTGGCCCCGTCGGAGGCGACCCGGGCGTTCCACCCCTGGGCGCTGATCCGCTGGGCTATCGCCGTCGCCAGGTCGGGCTCGTCCTCGACCACGAGAATGGTTCGCGGAGCATTCCGTCGTGTCGAAGAAGTGAGCATGCCCAGGTCCGCCTTTCAGTCTTGCGGCTTCAAGAATACCGCCCCCAGAGCCGGAATCGTGAGCCTGGCGGACCAGTCGCGTGAGTGGAAGGCGCCCGGTAGCGCCGTGACGCTGCCGTTATGGATCCCCGAACCGCCGTACCTCTCGTCGTCGGTGGTGAGCACCTCCGTCCATGTGCCGCCCCGCGTGAGGGGCACCTGGTAGTCCTGCCAGGCCTCGCCGGAGAAGTTCACGACGACCACCATCTGCTCGCCATGCGTGCCGGTCCGCACGAAGCTCAGGGTGTCATGGTCGGCATCGTCGCTGGTCAGCCACTGGAAGCCCGCGGGGTCGAAGTCCTGGCTCCACAGGGCCGGCGAGTCCTTGTACAGGGCGTTGAGGTCCGCCACAAGGGCCTGCACCTGGCGGTGCTCGGCCCATGTGAGGGAGTCCCAGTCGACGGAGCCGTCGTGGTCCCATTCGCCGTACTGCGCGATCTCGTTGCCCATGAAGGTCAGCTTCTTGCCGGGATGCGCCCACTGGTAGGCGAACAGGCATCGCACGCCCGCGTACCGCTGCCAGTCGTCTCCCGGCATCTTGCCGAACAGCGACCCCTTGCCGTAGACGACCTCGTCATGGCTGATGGGCAGGACGTAATGCTCCGAGTAGGCGTAGACGAGGGAGAAGGTGATCTCGTTGTGGTGCCACCTGCGGTTGATGGGGTCCTCGTGCAGATACCGCAGGGTGTCGTGCATCCAGCCCATGTTCCATTTGAGGCCGAAGCCCAGGCCGCCCATGCTCGTCGGCCTGGTCACCCCCGGGTAGGCCGTGGACTCCTCGGCGATCATCATGATGCCGGGGTTGTTCTTGTAGGCCGTGGCGTTGGCCTCCTTGATGAAGTCGATGGCCTCGAGGTTGTCGCGCCCGCCGTGGATGTTCGGATGCCACTGGCCGGGCTTGCGGCTGTAGTCGAGGTAGAGCATCGAGGAGACGGCGTCGACGCGCAGGGCGTCCACGTGGTACTCGTCGAGCCAGAAGCACGCGTTGGCCACGAGGAAGTTGCGCACCTCGCGCCGCCCGAAGTTGAACACGTAGGTGCCCCAGTCCGGATGCTCGCCGCGCAGGGGATCGGGGTCCTCGTACAGCGGGGTGCCGTCGAAGCGCCCGAGGGCGAACTCGTCCTTGGGGAAGTGGGCGGGGACCCAGTCCATGATCACGCCGATGCCGGCCGCGTGGAAGCGGTCCACCATGTACTTGAAGTCGTCCGGCCCGCCGAGGCGGGAGTCGATGGCGTAGTAGCCCGTGACCTGGTAGCCCCATGATCCGGAGAAGGGGTGCTCGGCCAGCGGCATGAACTCCACATGGGTGAAGCCCTCCTTCGCCACGTAGCCGACGAGCTGGTCCGCGAGCTCCCGGTACGAGCGGATCCCCGCCCGCCAGCTTCCGGCATGGACCTCGTAGATGCTGATGGGGCCGGCGTGCGGGTCGCGGGACGCCCGGCGGGACAGCCACTCGGAGTCGTGCCAGGAGTGCCTCGAGTCCACGATGACGGAGGCCGTCCTCGGCGGGACCTCATGGGAGCGCTCCATGGGGTCGGCCTTCATCACCCACTGGCCTGCGGCGTTGAGGATCTGGAACTTGTAGGTCTGGCCGGCGTGCGCGCCCGGGACGAAAAGCTCCCACACCCCCGACGACCCGATCTCGCGCATCGCGTGGCGGCGCCCGTCCCAGCCGTTGAAGTCCCCCACCACCCTGACGGCGCGGGCGTTGGGGGCCCAGACGGTGAACGCCGTGCCGGACACCTGGCCCGGGGTGCCGTTCTCGGAGCCCATCGGGTCGTCGTAGCGCGTCACGCGGGCTCCCATGGCCTCCCAGAGACGTTCGTGCCGCCCCTCGCCGAAGAGGTACAGGTCCAGGTCCCCGATGGTGGGCAGATAGCGGTAGGGGTCGTCCTCCACCAGGGGGGTCTCCGTGCCGTAGCGGACGCGCACCCGGTAGTCCGGCACGCTCCAGCCCGCGGACGACGCCGTCGAGGGCACGAGGGCCACGAACACGCCGTTGCGTTCGTGCCGTGCCGGGTACTCGCCGTCGGGGGTGATGATGGTCACATCCGCGGCCAGCGGCCGCAGGACGCGCACGGTCGTCGTGTCGTCGTGCCCCTTCGTTCCGAGATGTCCGCCGAGCACCTCATGCGGGTTGTAGTAGGTCGCGTTGCCCACGGCGTCGAGCACCCCCGAATCGACCGGCACCATCGCCGGATCCCGGGTGGGCGCAGCGACCTGATCGTCATTGATTGTCGTTCTTCCAGCCATGTCACCAGCATAGGCCCGGAAGGCCCGGTAACGGGCGTCGTGTCGCGGAAAACCGAGCGTCGCACGTCCCCTCGCCCGAGGCGGCGGTCCAGGGGTGATGGCATCCTTAGTGGGTTCACGGCAGGCATGGAGGCTTCATGGGGTACAAGGTCGGCGACATGGTCGTCTATCCACGGCACGGCGCGGCGAGGGTCGAGGCCATCACCGAGCGAACCGTCAAGGGAGTGACCCGCAGATACCTTCAGCTTTCGGTTCTGTCGTCCGACGGACTCGTCATCAACGTTCCCATCGACAACGCCGCGAAGGTCGGCGTGCGCGACATCGTGGGCGCCTCCGAGGTGTCGAAGGTCTTCGGGATCCTGCGCACCCCGGTCGTCGAGAAGGAGATGAACTGGTCGCGGCGCTACAAGCTCAACGTCGAGAAGATCGCCACGGGAGACGTCAACAAGATCGCCGAGGTCGTGCGGGACCTCTCGCAGCGCGACGTCGACGAGCATGGCCTGTCGGCGGGAGAGAAGCGCATGCTCACCCGCGCCCGCAGCATCCTGACCTCCGAGATCGCCCTGTCCGAGGGCATCGACGAGGAGGAGACGCAGCGTCTGCTCGACGTCAACCTCGGCTACGCCGAACCGCAGTCCGGCGACGAAAAGCATCACACCAAGGCCCCCGAGGAGCCTGCGTCGCGCACGTTGGCGAGGCTTGAGGCCGAGAACAGTCGCCCCAAGCGCAAATGACGCCGTCCTCGGCAGAGTACGACTCATCCGATGCGGATGGTCGCGCGGCGAATCGCGATCACGAGGTGAATCGTCCCGAAATCCCCGGGTTCCTGACGGGCATGGGGTTTGATGCCCATCGCTTCGCCCCCGAGGGTTCGCCCCGTCCGCTGCGTCTGGCCTGTCTGACCTGGCCGGGGACCGGGGTCGAGGCGGATTCCGATGGCGACGTCGCCGTCCATGCCCTTGCCGACGCCTTCCTCTCGGCCGCCCGTCTGGGCGACATCGGCGGGCTGGTGGGCGTGGGCGCCCGGTCCCGCGGCGCCGGGATGTCGGGCGAGGAGCTGCTCCGGACATGCGTCGCGGAGCTCGTCCGTCACGGCCTGCGACCGGTCCAGGCCTCGGTCGTCGTCATCGGCAACCGACCTCGCATCGGATCGCGTCGGACGGAGGCCGAGGACGTCATGTCCCGGGTCGCGGGCTGTCGGATCTCCCTGACGGCGACCACCACCGACGGCATGGGTTTCACCGGGAGAGGCGAGGGGCTGGCCGCGATGGCGACCGCCATGGTGAGCGCCGGCGAATAGCCGCGCCCGCCCGCGCCAGCGCCCAGAACAGCGTGGACAGCGTGACGATGACGAAGCTCGGCGGGAGCGGGACCATCGCCGAGATCACCAGACCGCCCCAGATGGAGACCAGGCACAGGATCCCTGATGCGAGCATGGCCTTGGGGGGCGAGGCTGTGAGGATCTCGGCCGTCGCGGCGGGGGTGACCACGAGGGCGAAGACGAGCAGGGTTCCCACCGCGGGCACCGAGATGGTGATGACGCCGGCCATGATCGCCATGAAGGCCACGTTCATGGCCATGGTGGGCACGCCGCGCGCCGCGGCGACCTGGTCGTCCAGGGAGCTGAACAGCAGGGGATGCCAGATCAGCGAAATGACGAGGAGCAGAACGGCGTCGAAGACGGCGAAGCCGATCACCTGGTCACGTGTGATCGTGAGGATCGAGCCGAAGAGGATCGACTGCATCTGCTGCGTGGCCGCCGTCGACATCCGCGCGAAGAACAGCCCGAGTCCGGTGGCGAAGGCGAGAACGGTCCCCGTGGCGATCTCCCGCTGCGAGGCCCGCCTGCCCAGGGCCCCGATGATCAGCGCCCCGGCCATCGCGAAGGCCCCCATGCCGGCCCAGACGGGCAGTCCCAGAAGCACGGCGCCCGTCGCCCCAGGCAGGCCGATGTGGGCGAGCGCATGCGCGGCGAAGGTCGAATGCCTTGCGATGGTGAAGTAGCCCATGACGCCCGCGGCGACGGCGATGCACATCCCGGCCGCGAAGGCGTTGGCCATGAAGGAGGCCGACAGGGTCGACATCCATTCCGGATCGAAGGCCAGTCCCGTCATCGAGGTTCCTCCCTGCTCCATGCCGTCCGCGTCATCGTCCCGGTCTTCCCCGTGCCCTGGGGCCGGGAGATGTCATCCGGGGAATCATCCGGGGAATCCCGGTCCGTCGCCGTCCCCGCCGTCCTGGGTCGAGGGCCGAGGGGTCTGCCCACGGCATGGCCGTGGCGGGGCGTGATGTACATGTCCCCCTGCGGGGTGGTGACGACGCCTATCGACGTGCCGTACAGATGGGTGAGCAGATCGGGGTCGAGCACCGCGTCCATGGCCGCGTAGTGGGCGTGTCCGTCAAGCAGGTAGACCGCTCCGTCGAGGATGGGCAGAAGCATGTTGAGGTCGTGGGCGACGATCTGAATCGTCATGCCGAGTCTTTCGTTGAGTCGCGCCAGGACGTCGACGACCTCGCGTTGGCTGGCGGGGTCGAGGTTGGCGAGAGGCTCGTCGAGCATGAGCAGCCGGGGGTCCGAGGCCAGGGCCTGGGCGATGGCCACGCGCTGGCGCTGCCCCCCCGACAGTTCCGACAGCCGACGCGAGGCCTGCTCCTCGACCCCGACGAAGCGGAGCATCTCGGCCGCATGCGCGCGCTGTCGTCGACTTGCCGCATGCCAGCCGAAACGGTCGCCGACCATGCCGAGCAGCACGGATTGTTCGGCGGTGATGGGGGAGTCGCCGTCCGAGGCGTAGGTCTGAGGGACGTAGCCGATGAGGCGGTTGGACTCCCCGGGCGCTCTTCCGAGGATTCCGGCCGTGCCGGAGGCCAGGGGGATGAGCCCCAGCTCGGCCCTGAGCATGGTCGTCTTGCCCGTGCCGTTGGTGCCGACGATGGCCGTGACCGATCCCGCGGGGATGCGGAAGTCCGCGTGGCTCCAGACCGTCCGTCCGGATAGGGCGATCGCGGCATCGTGGAACTCCACCGCGGCAGGGTCGTCCTGGACGGCCCGCCGCGTCTTATCGACTGTCATGCGGTCCACTGTGGCAGGCACTGCTGACAATCGTTCTCATTTACTTCCGTCGCGCATTCTCTGGGCACGTTCATGGACATGCGGCCGACGGTCCACTCGACGGCTCCTGGAACCCGTCGACGTCGCGATTTGCCCCCCCGCCGCTACCTGCCCGGGTCGGTCTGGCCCTCGTTGGAGGGGGTCGTCGACGTCGACGACCCGGATGCCGATGACGAGGAGGTGGTGGACGAGGCATCGGAAGAGGAGGACGCGCTCGGCGATGTGGAATCCGTCGACGACGACGAATCCAGGGCCTGGGAGATGGACGTCACGAGGGAGCTGATCCACGAGACGAGGCCCTGGAAATCCGAGGGGATCTGTTCGGTGACGTCGACGACGGGGACGTCGCTGCGGCCGGCGGTGCCGAGCAGCAGGGAGCCGGAATCGCTGGTCTCCTGCGTGTTGTCGATGAGGACGTCAATCGTCCTTTTCTCGATGAGCCCCTGGAAGGTCTGCAGGTCGGAGGCTGACGGCTCGTCCTCCGCGGCGACGGCCTCGGCGTAGCCCTTGGGCGTGGCGTCGGTGAATCCGAGGTCGGACATGAGATAGTACGCCACGGCCTCGGTGGCCCCGTACACGGGATCGTCATGCTGGGAACGGAAGGTCGCCATCGTCGTCTCGAGCGTCTTCTCCTTGGACTGCCAGGATCTCAGTCGGGCCGCGAAGGCCTTCTTCCTCGAGGGAAGGGCGCGGGAGAACGTCTCGGCCATCTCCTTGGCCATGCCGTTCCGCGCCTCCTTGGAGAACCACAGATGAGGATTGTCGCCGTCCATGGCGCCCACGGTCTCCGCGGCGGAGACCGTCGTGGTCGAGGAGGAGACGTTCTTCGTGGCCCAGGAGTCGTACCCGGCGCCGTTGACGATGAGGATCCCCGCCTTGCGGATCCGGGCGACGTCCGAGGTGGTCGGCTCGAAGGAGTGGGCGTCGACGTCGGAGGAGGACAGGATGGAGGTGACGGTGACGTCGTCGCCGCCTATCTGCCGGGCGAGCGATCCCCACTGGCTGACCGACGCCACCACGGTCAGAGGACCGGTGGACGACGTCGTCGGGTCGGAGGAGGACGATTCGTCGGCGCCGCAGGCCCCTGCGGCCAGGGTCATGGACAGGGCGGCCACGACGGCCATGGCCCTTCGTATGACGTTCATTCGGCCCCTCCTCGGATGCGGGCTGCGATGTCCATGGGTCCCCCGCATGACCTGACCCCACGATAGCCTAGCCGCGCGTGCGTCGTCTGCGACGGTGGTCCGTAAAACGCCCGACGAGGCCCGATGCGGAGGCCGCGGGAAAACTGACGAAGGGAGCGGGTTCATGGCGGTCAGAATGGATGGCGGGACGGTGGCTGCCGGGATCAGAAGGAATCTGGCGAGCCGCGTGGAAAGACTCGGGGTCCGAGGCGTCCATCCGGGGCTCGGAACGATCCTGGTGGGCGACGATCCCGGATCCGTGCGCTACGTGGCCGGGAAGCATGCCGACTGCGCGGAGGTCGGGATTCGGTCCATCCGCCGCGACCTGCCCGCGGACGCCGATGCCGGCCTTGTCGCGGACGCGGTGCGCGAGCTCAATGCCGACCCCGCCTGCACGGGGTTCATCGTCCAGCTCCCTCTTCCCCGGGGCGTGGACTCCGCGGCGATACTCGACCTCATCGATCCGGCGAAGGACGCCGACGGGATGCACCCCTACAACCTCGGCCAGCTCGTGCTTCATGTGGGCGGCGGGATCACGACGCCCCAGCCGTGCACGCCGCGTGGCGTGCTCAGGCTGCTCGACCACTACGGCATCGATCTGTCCGGCAGGGAGGTGTGCGTGCTCGGGCGGGGAATCACCATCGGCAGGACGATCGGTCTGCTGCTGTCCGGACGCGGCGTGGACGCCACGGTCACCCAGTGCCATACGGGAACCAGGGACATCCCCGGCCATATCCGCCGGGCCGATGTGGTCGTCGCGGCCGTGGGCAAGGCGGGATTCGTCCGCCCCGAGGACGTGCGCGAGGGCGCCGTCCTCGTCGACGTCGGGGTCTCCCGGGTCTATGACGAGGCCGCCGGACGCTACCGGGTGAAGGGCGACATCGATCCGGCGTGCCATGAGAGGAGCTCCGCCTACTCGCCGAATCCGGGTGGGGTGGGGCCGATGACCCGCGCCATGCTGCTGGAGAACGTCGTCGAGATGGCCGAGCGTTCCGCGGGCCTTCGACCGTGACGACGGCGGTGGAAAGACCTTTCCGAAGGACCCGGTGGCTCGGCATGGCACGACACGCCCGGGCTGGCGCCCCTCGAGCGGTGGAGGGGTGTCCCTATGATTGGCTCTCGTATGCGTCCGCAAGGCCGCACCCACAACTGAACATCGATAACATCCACCACAATCTCACAGAAACCACAGTTAATGGCAGAGAACAATAGCGAAGTCACCACGGTAGCGATTAACGACATCGGCACCGAGGAGGACTTCATCAAGGCAGTCGATTCCACCATCAAGAACTTCGATGATGGTGATCTCGTCGAGGGAACCGTCGTCAAGATCGATCGCGACGAGGTGCTCCTCGACATCGGCTACAAGACCGAGGGGGTCATCCCCTCCCGCGAGCTGTCCATCAAGAAGGACGTGGATCCCGACGACGTCGTCCAGGTGGGCGACAGCGTCGAGGCGCTCGTCGTCACCAAGGAGGACAAGGAAGGTCGTCTGATCCTGTCCAAGAAGCGCGCCCAGTACGAGCGCGCCTGGGGCGACATCGAGAAGATCAAGGCGGACGACGGCGTCGTTGAGGGCACCGTCATCGAGGCGGTCAAGGGCGGTCTCATCGTTGACATCGGCCTGCGCGGCTTCCTGCCGGCCTCCCTGGTCGAGATGCGGCGTGTGCGCGACCTGTCCCCGTACATCGGACAGAAGATCAAGGCCAAGATCCTCGAGCTCGACAAGAACCGCAACAACGTGGTCCTCTCCCGTCGCCAGTACCTCGAGGAGACCCAGTCCGAGGTCCGCGAGACCTTCCTGTCCCAGCTCAAGAAGGGGCAGATCCGCGAGGGCGTCGTGTCCTCCATCGTCAACTTCGGCGCCTTCGTCGACCTGGGCGGCGTGGACGGGCTCATCCATGTCTCCGAGCTGTCGTGGAAGCATATCGATCATCCGTCCGAGGTCGTCAAGGTCGGGGACAAGGTCACCGTCGAGGTGCTCGACGTGGATCTCGACCGCGAACGCATCTCCCTCTCCCTCAAGGCGACGCAGGAGGATCCGTGGCAGCGCTTCGCGCGCACCCACATCCCCGGGCAGATCGTCAAGGGCAAGGTCACGAAGATCGTCCAGTTCGGCGTCTTCGTCTCCGTCGAGGACGGCATCGAGGGCCTGGTGCACATCTCCGAGCTCGCCAACCGCCATGTCGACAACCCCGAGTCCGTCGTCAAGACCGGCGAGACCATTTTCGTCAAGGTCATCGACGTGGATCTCGACCGTCGCCGCATCTCCCTGTCCCTCAAGCAGGCCAACGATTCCGTCGACCCGGCCTCCGAGGACTTCGACCCGGCGATCTACGGCATGCCCGCCGAGTACGACGAAAGCGGCAACTACAAGTACCCCGAGGGCTTCGACCCGACCACCAACGAGTGGATCCCCGGCTACGAGAAGCAGCGCGAGCAGTGGGAGTCCCAGTACGCCGCCGCCCACGACCTGTGGGAGGAGCACAAGGCCTTCGCCACCAAGGAGATCGAGAACGCCGCCGAGTCGGCCGCCGAGGATGGCCAGGGCCCGAGCGAGGAGAAGGTGGAGTCCGTCTCCAACTACTCCTCCGATCCCGCGTCGTCCGGAACCCTCGCCGATTCCGACCAGCTTGCCGCCCTGCGCGAGCAGCTGCTCAGCGAGAAGAAGTGAGCCTTCGGCGTCCCTGAGACGCCCTGGCAGCCCGATGGCCCGGTCCGCGTTCGTTCGCGGCCGGGCCATCGCCCGTTCCATGTTCGTTGCCCGGGTCCCGTTGTCCTTGCGTCATATGCGCGGACCGCTTCGTTCGGGTCCTTCGTCGCGGCGGACTGGGTCGCGTCATGCGTCCAGCTAGCATGACGGTATGGCTATCGCGCTGAGAGTGGCTCTGACCGGTGGCATCGCGGCCGGGAAGAGCACCGTCGCCCGGCGCCTGTCCGGTCTCGGCATCCCCGTCATCGACTACGACCTGCTGGCGCGCAGGGCGGTGGAGCCGGGCGGCGAGGGGCTGCGGTCGATCGTCCGGAGCTTCGGCGCCGGAGCGCTTGACTCGGCCGGCGGTCTGGACCGGCGTTGGATGGCGAACCATGTCTTCGGACGGGACGCCGCCCCGGGCGCGCGGGAGGCGCTGAACGGGATCGTCCATCCGATCGTCTTCCGCCTCGCCGCCGAGGAGGAGGCCCGGTCATCCTCCTCCACCTCCGGTGTGGTGGTCCATGACGTCCCTCTTCTCGTCGAGGTCATCGGCCGCATCCCCTTCCGCTTCGACCATGTCGTCACCGTCGAGGCGCCCGAGGGCGTGCGCGTGGCGCGCATGCTCGCCACGCGCGGAATGACCCGCGACCAGGCCCTCGGCCGCATCGCCGGGCAGTCCACGGCCCGGGCGCGCCGGCGCATCGCCGACGTCGTCGTCGACTCGGCGCGGCCGATGGAGGAGATGCTGGCACGGGTCGATTCGCTTGCCGCGCAATGGACCCTCGAGGCGTCGCGGCGTCATACTGGACGGTGACGCCGTCGGAGACTCCGACGGGCGTCGGCTACGGAAAGAAACGGGACGGAACGCATGGGAGTCACCATCGAGCGCAGCAACAGGCCCTTCGTCGTCAAGGCGCCCTACAAGCCCTCGGGGGACCAGCCGCAGGCCATCGACGAGCTTGACAGGCGCCTGGAGAACGGCGAGAACGACGTGGTGCTCATGGGTGCGACGGGCACGGGGAAAACCGCCACCACGGCCTGGCTCATCGAGCGCCTGCAGCGCCCGACCCTCATCATCGAGCCCAACAAGACCCTGGCGGCCCAGCTGTGCGCCGAGTTCCGCGAACTCATGCCCGACAACGCCGTGAGCTACTTCGTGTCGTACTACGACTACTACCAGCCGGAGGCCTACATCCCCCAGACGGACACGTACATCGAGAAGGACTCGAACATCAACGATGACGTCGAACGTCTCCGCCATGCCGCCACGGCCAGCCTTCTGACGCGCAGGGACTGCGTCGTCGTCGCCACCGTCTCCTGCATCTACGGCCTCGGCACCCCTGAGGAGTACGCGGGAAGGATGCTGTTCCTGCATGAGGGGCAGCGGATCGACCGCGACCAGCTGCTGCGCCGCTTCGTCGACATGCAGTACAAGCGCAACGACATCGCCTTCACGCGAGGCACCTTCCGCGCGCGCGGCGACACGGTGGAGATCATCCCCGTCTACGAGGAGCTCGCCATCCGCATCGAGTTCTTCGGCGACGAGATCGACCGCATCTCGACCCTCCACCCCCTCACCGGCGACGTCATCGACCATGAGACCGAGGTGCACATCTTCCCGGCCTCCCACTACATCGCCGGTCCCGAGCGCATGGCGCGGGCCCTGGGGACGATCCGCGAGGAGCTCAAGGACCGCACCGCCGAACTCCGCCGCCAGGGCAGGGAGCTCGAGGCGCAGCGTCTGACGATGCGCACGACCTACGACCTCGAGATGCTCACCCAGGTCGGCGTGTGCTCGGGCGTCGAGAACTATTCGCGCCACTTCGACGGCCGGGATCCCGGAACGCCGCCGCATACCCTGCTCGACTTCTTCCCCGACGACTTCCTGCTCGTCATCGACGAGTCGCATGTCACCGTCCCGCAGATCGGGGCGATGTACGAGGGCGACGCCAGCCGCAAGAGGACGCTTGTCGAGCATGGCTTTCGTCTGCCCTCCGCGATGGACAACCGCCCGCTGAAGTGGCCCGAGTTCCTCGACCGCGTGGGGCAGACCGTGTATCTGTCCGCCACGCCCGGCGACTATGAGCTGGGTCTGTCCGACGGGGTCGTCGAGCAGATCATCCGCCCGACGGGGCTGCTCGACCCGAAAATCGAGGTCCGACCCGTCAAGGGGCAGGTCGACGACCTGCTCGCCGAGATCAAGGACCGCGTGGACCGCGACGAGCGCGTGCTCGTGACCACCCTGACGAAGAAGATGGCGGAGGACCTCACCGACTACCTTCTCGAGCGGGGCATCAAGGTCGAGTACCTGCATTCCGACGTGGACACCCTGCGGCGCGTCGAGCTGCTCCGCCAGCTGCGTCAGGGGAAGATCGACGTCATCGTCGGCATCAACCTGCTGCGAGAGGGCCTCGACCTCCCCGAGGTCTCGCTGGTGGCCATCCTGGATGCCGACAAGGAGGGCTTCCTGCGCTCCTACCGCTCGCTGATCCAGACCATCGGCCGCGCGGCGAGGAACGTGTCGGGCACGGTCATCATGTACGCGGACCAGACCACGGACGCCATGCGCAAGGCCATCGACGAGACGAACCGTCGCCGGGAGAGGCAGATGGCCTACAACCGCGAGCATCACATCGACCCCAGGCCCCTGGTCAAGAAGATCAGCGACGTCAACGACATGATCGCCAAGGAGGACGTGGACACCGAGACCCTGCTCGCCGGAGGCTACCGGAACGCCGGGAAGGCCGGAAACACCCATCTGGGCGTGCCGAAGGAGGACGACGAGGAGATCCGCCGCCGACACGAGGAGATCCTTGGCGCGGGGCTTCCCGCCGAGGACCTCACCGACCTCATCCGCCAGCTCAGCGAGCAGATGCACACCGCCGCGAGGCAGCTGCAGTTCGAGCTGGCCGCGCGGCTGCGCGACGAGATCCGCGACCTCAAGAAGGAGCTGCGGCAGATCACCGACGCCAGCCGGTAGTCGGGCGGGTCACCGGCGCTCCGTATGCTGGAGGGCATGTCGGAAACCCCTCTCGCGTTCATGATCGTCACCTTCGTCGTCCTGGCGGTCTTCTTCGTCGTGGACATCCTCGTCATCGGCAGGCGCCCGCATGTGCCGTCGACGGCCGAATGCGTCAGGCATATCGCCTTCTTCGTCGCGGCGGCCCTGGTCTTCGGCGTGCTCGTCTGGGCGTTCGCCGGGTCGAGGCCCGCGGTGGAGTTCTACTCGGGATGGCTCACCGAATACTCGCTGAGCATCGACAACCTCTTCGTCTTCGTCGTCATCATGTCGAACTTCGCCGTGCCCAAGGTTCTCCAGCGCTACGTGCTGAGCATCGGCATCACCGTCGCGCTTGTGCTGCGGGGCGTCTTCATACTCATCGGCGCGGCCATCATCACGCGCTTCACCTGGGTGTTCTTCCTCTTCGGCGCCTTCCTCATCATCACCGCCATCAGGCTCGTCACCGGCGGCGACGAGGACGAGGAGTACCACGAGAACGCCGTCATCCGGCTGCTGCGCCGGGTCGTCCCCCTCACCGACAAGTACGACGGGGAGAGGCTGCGCACCCGCAAGGATGGGCGCCGCTACTGGACGCCCATGCTCATCGTCTTCCTCGCCATCGGCACCACGGACGTCATGTTCGCCTTCGACTCGATCCCCGCGATCTTCGGCCTGACGAAGGACCCCTTCATCGTGTTCACCTCGAACGTGTTCGCGCTTCTGGGGCTCCAGCAGCTGTACTTCCTTCTCGGCTCGCTGCTCGACAAACTCGTCTACCTGCCGATCGGCCTGTCGACGGTGCTCGGGTTCATCGGCGTCAAGCTCATCATGGAGGCCCTGCACGGCAACTCCCTGCCTTTCATCAACGGCGGCCGCCCGATCGAGGCCGTCCCGGAGATACCCACCTGGGTCTCCCTGGCGGTGATCGTCGTCGCCCTCGGCGGCGCCTCCCTCGCCAGCCTCGCGGCGATGAGACGCGCCGGACGTCGCCGGTCCGTCCAGGACGAGGCCGGGGGACGTCCGACGGGGAGCCCCTCCCTCGGGAGATAGCCGGCCCGAAACGGGCACGGAGACCCTCACGTCGCGGCGCCCGCCGGCACGGACCCGGATGGGCATCCCATGGTCCAGGCATGCATGCGGGGCGGTCATGACGGGACGGTGACGGCCGGATGAACATCCGGTGTGCGCGTTCACAACACGCGCCGTGACGGTCGTTCATGCCCAGGAGGGGCCGAGTAGACTCGAAGGCGAGTCCGGAGCCCGTGCCCCGGATGGTCAGAACACACAGGAACAGGAATAGGCAGGCATATGCGTAAAGCCAAGATCGTCGACACCATCGGTCCCGCCACGGAATCACTGGAGGAGCTCACCAGGCTCGTCGAGGCCGGGATGGACGTCGCGCGTCTCAATCGTTCCCATGGAACCCCCGAGGATCATCTCAAGGTCTACAACAACGTCCGTCAGGCATCCAAGACCACGGGCCGCAACGTCGCGGTGCTCGTGGACCTCCAGGGACCGAAGATCCGCTGCGGCTGGTTCAGGAAGAACGCCGAGGGCGAGGACAAGGTCCAGCTCACCGAGGGCCAGGAGTTCACCATCACCACCGACGACGTCGAGGGCGACGAGCACATCACCTCGACGACCTTCAAGGGTCTGCCGGGCGACTGCCACGCCGGCGACCCGATCCTCATCGACGACGGCAAGGTCCGTCTCGAGGTCACCTCGGTCGAGGGATCCAACGTCCATACCAAGGTCATCGTGGCCGGACCGGTCTCCAGCCACAAGGGCATCAACCTCCCCGGCGTCGCCGTGAGCCTGCCGGCCCTGACCGAGAAGGACGAGACCGATCTGCGCTGGGGCATCCGCACCGGCGCCGACATCATCGCCATGTCCTTCGTGCGCTTCGCCACCGACATCGACCGCGCCCATGAGATCATGGACGAGGAGGGACGCCGCATCCCGATCGTCGCCAAGATCGAGAAGCCCCAGGCCGTCGAGAACCTCGAGGAGATCGTCAAGGCCTTCGACGGCATCATGGTCGCCCGCGGCGACATGGCCGTGGAGATGCCCTTCGAGGAGGTTCCGCTCGTCACCAAGAGGTGCATCGAGCTGGCTCGGCAGTACGCCAAGCCCGTCATCGTCGCCACCGAGGTGCTCGGGTCCATGGTCCACTCCCCGGTGCCGTCCCGCGCCGAGGCCTCCGACTGCGCCAACGCCATCCTCGACGGCGCCGACGCCACCATGACCTCGAACGAGACCGCCGTCGGCGAGTATCCGGTCGAGACCGTCAGCACCATGAGCCGCATCTCCGGCTATGCCACCGAGCACGGCTACGACCGCATCCCGGCGCTGAAGAACCTCGACATGTCCAGCACCGGCGCGGTGTCCTCCGCCGCCGTCGACCTGGCCGACAAGCTCAACGCCAAGGCCATCGTCGCCTACACGCAGACCGGCAGCACCGTGCACCGCGTCTCCCGCGAGCGTCCGGCCGCCCCGATCTACGGCGTGACGAACAACAGGCACACCTACCACTGGCTCGCTCTGAGCTGGGGCACCGAGGCCTTCTACATCGACGAGGACTACCACGACAAGAGCCGCAAGGATCTCATGGTCTTCACCGACGGCGTCCTGCGCGACGCCGGGAAGGTCGCCGACGGCGACAAGATCGTCGTTCTCAGCTCCGCCCAGGGCGATCATCAGCCCGGCCGCACCGATTCGATCTACGTCCACACGGTCGGCGCCTGCGACGACTGAGCCGATTCGTCCCTGACGGGCGTGCCGGCGGATCGACCCGCGGCACGCCGAGGGATGGAATGGACGGACTGAGGCCCCGGCGTACTGCGCCGGGGCCTCAGTCCGTCCTTCCGACGATGGAGGCGAGTCCGGAAGACCTCAGTCCAGAGGCTCGGGGTCGGCGAGGCCCTCATGGAGCCGCAGCACGGCGATCACCGACTTGGCGTCGAGGATCGTGCCATCGAGCACCATCGCATAGGCCTCGTCCAGGGTGTACAGCCGCACCTCGGAACGCGGGGTCTCCGGTCCGATCGTCGAGCGTTCGGCGGGGGTCAGACCGCTGGCGTAGAACAGCGCCGTATGCTGCGTGGAGAAGCTTGGCGTGTTGATGATGCGCGCGAACTGCGACAGATGGTCGGCCTCGTATCCGGCCTCCTCGCGCAGCTTGCGCAGGGCCACGTCGCGTGGGCGCTCCTCGGGGGAGGAGGCGTGCCCCGCCGGGATCTCCAGCGTCCAGCGGTGCGTGGGGATCCGGTACTGCTCGACGAACGGGATCCGGCCGTCCGGGGTCCGTGCGATGACCCCGACGGTGTCCCCGTTGTTCTCCTCGAGGAGGAAGCGCTCGAACTGACCGACCGGCGCCGAGGAGAAGGCCACGCGGTCCACGTTGAAGTAGTGGCTGGAGACGATCTGGCGGCGAGACTCCTCCCTGACCGGGGCCGGCCTCCACGGATCGAAACGACGATACGTCCTGGTGCTCATATCCGCTCCTTCTCGAGGTTCTGCGAAAGTCCCCGCACTGGCCTCATTGTATGCGCGCGAAGGGAATATGGACCGCGTGGAGGCGTCGAAACGCCGTGGTCGCGTCGGCGCGGGGCAGGACCGGCGGGGGCGTCGGGGCTGCTGATATGCTTGGGTGCCGTGAGACCGCGGTCGGCGCCGTCGGCGGGCCTCGCCCCTGTATCCCAATTGGTAGAGGAAGCAGCCTCAAAATCTGCGCAGTGTGGGTTCGAGTCCCACCGGGGGCACGTGACATCGGATGGACGGTCATCGACGTCACCGACGATGCCGGCGCGTATGACCCGCGCCTGTGTGGAAAGAGGTTGAGATGCCTGCAAGGAAGAGGACCACCGAGCCGCAGATCGCTGCCGACGAGGTGCTGACGGAGGACGAGCTCCGGGCGGCCGCGCAGGCCGGGGGGGACGCGGCGAAGACGCAGACCCCCGCCAGGGACGGCTCCCGCAAGCCGCGGGTCGTGGTCGCGGAGGACGAGTCCATCAACCGCATGGACCTCGTGTCGATGCTCGAGGACAACGGCTACGAGGTCGTCGGCCAGGCCGCCAACGGCGAGGAGGCCGTCGAACTCACCCGCAAGCTGCGTCCCGACGTCGTGTGCATGGACGTGAAGATGCCCCGGATGGACGGCATCGCCGCCGCGGGAACGATCTGCGATGAGAACATCGCCCCGGTCGTCATGCTCACCGCGTACTCGCAGACCGATCTGGTGAGGAAGGCCACCGGCGCGGGGGCCATGGCCTACGTCACCAAGCCGTACGAGGAGTCCAAGCTTCTCCCGGCCCTTGAGGTCGCCATGGGGCGCTTCAGCGAGATCAATGACCTTCTCGACAGCGTCGAGCGCAGCGAGAAGCGGCTCAAGGACGTCGAGGAGAGTCTGCGGCAGGCCGAGGAGAAGCTGCGCAAAAGCGAGGAGACGCTCGAGGAGCGCAAGCTCGTCGACCGCGCCAAGGGCCTGCTCATGGACAAGGCCGACTTCTCCGAGCAGGGCGCCTTCCGCTGGATCCAGAAGACCTCCATGGACCAGCGCATCCCCAAGAGGCGGCTGGCTCTCGCCATCATCGCCAAGTACGGCGACACCAAGTCCGACGAGGACGGCGACGGCGGCGACGAGGGGGATGAGCGCTAGCCGGGGTTCCGCGGCGGGCGGCGACCGCGGAACCCTTCTGGCGGTCGATGGGCACTCCCTCGCGTTCCGGGCGTTCTTCGCGCTTCCGGTGGAGAACTTCAGCACCGCCTCCGGTCAGCCCACCAACGCTGTATGGGGCTTCGCGACGATGCTCGCCCAGGTCATCCAGGCGGAGCGTCCCGACCATCTCGCGGTGGCCTTCGACGTCAAGGGCGGCACCTTCCGCAATACGCTGCTGCCCCAGTACAAGGGGACCCGGGACGCCGCGCCGGAGGACCTGCTCACGCAGCTGCCGATCATCCAGCGCATGCTCACCGCTCTGGGGGTCACCTTCATCGAGAAGCCCGGCTACGAGGGCGACGACGTCATCGGCACTCTGGCGAGCATGGGCGAGACGGCCGGATGCCGCACGCTGGTCCTGTCCGGTGACCGCGACGCCTTCCAGCTGATCGACGACGACGTCACCGTGCTGTACCCCGGGCATCATTTCAAGGATCTCAAGCATATGACCCCCGACGCGGTCGAGGAGAAGTATCACGTCGGCCCGGACCGATACCCCGATCTTGCGGCGCTGCGCGGCGAGACCGCGGACAACATCCCCGGCGTGCCGGGCGTCGGCGACGGCTACGCGGCCAAATGGCTGGGGCAGTACGGCTCGCTGTCGGGGATCATCGAGCATGCCGACGAGATCGGCGGCAAGAAGGGCGAGGCCCTGCGCGCGAGCATCGACCAGGTGAGGCTCAACAGGAGGGTCAACGCCCTGGTGCGCGATCTGGACCTCGGGGTCACGGTCGACGACCTCGGCTTCGGCACCCCGGACGTCAGGGCCCTGGACGCCCTTTTCACCGAGCTCGAGTTCGGCGCCACCACGCGCAGGCGGGTGCTCGACGCCTTCGGGGCGGCCTCGCAGGCGACGGTCGCGGAGCACGCCGTCGCCGTGGAGATCCCCAGGCCGGAGCCCGTGACGGTGACGGGCGCCGAGGGGCTGCGCGCCTGGATCGGGAAGGTCGTCGAAGAGGACGATGCGTCGTCCCCCGAGGGGGCCGACACGCACGAGGACGCCGGAGGAGCCGGAGGGGAGCCGGCTCGGACCACCGCCGCGCCGGCGGGCGTCGTGGACGGGGATGCGACCTGCAACGGCCGCATGGCGCGATCGCTGGTGGTCCACATCGAGGGGTCGGCCCGTCCCGGGCAGGCTCGCGCCGACATCCTCGTTCTGGAGCTCGGCGCGTCGGCCGCGGCCGTCGTGGGGCGTCCGGACGACGACCTGCGCGAGGCCCTGCAGGGGCTGCTTGACGCCCGGCATGGCGAGGTCGTCGTGCATGGCTACAAGGAGCATCTCCACCTGCTCGGGTCCTGGGGGCTGTCGATGGGACGCCCGCTGTTCGACACCAAGCTCGCCGCCTATCTCGTCCAGCCCGACTTCCATGCCGATTCACTCGAGCAGGCGGCCGCCCGCTTCCTCGACCTGCATCCCGAGGAGCCCGGCGACGAATCCGACGGGAAGGGACGGGCCGCCGATGCGGACCAGGGCATGCTCGACCTCGATGCGGGACCGGCCTGCGACGAGGCCGCCGCGAAGGCCGAGCTCGCCCAGGCCGTCCTCCATGCCGGAATCGTCTCCGCCCTGGCCGCTCGCCTGGCGCCGGTGGTCGACGAGCGCCGCCAGTACGGGTTGCTGGAGTCCATCGAGCTTCCCGCCTCCCATGTTCTTCATGGCATGGAGACGGTGGGTGCGGCCGTGGATCAGAGCCGGCTCGACGCGCTGCACGGCCAGTTCGCCGCTGACGCCGAGCAGGCCCAGTCCATCGCCTGGCAGGCCGCAGGGACGGAGGTCAACCTCCAGAGCCCCAAGCAGCTGCAGGCGGTGCTGTTCGACGACATGGGCCTGCGGCCCACGCGCCGCACCAAGACGGGGTCCTACACCACGAGCGCCCAGGCCCTGCAGGACCTGTATCTGAGGTCCGCCGGCAACGAGCGGGCCAACACCTTCCTCGGGGCTCTGCTGCGCTACCGTGAGACCATCAAGCTCAGCCAGATCGTGCGCACCCTGATGGACGCCGTCAATCCAGGCGACGGGCGCATCCACACGACCTTCGAACAGACCGTGGCCGCCACGGGGCGCCTGAGCTCCGTGGACCCGAACCTGCAGAACATCCCCAACCGCAACGCCGCCGGACGGGAGATCCGCTCGGCGTTCGTACCGGGGGAGGGCTTCGAGGCCCTGTTGAGCTGCGACTACTCGCAGGTGGAGCTGCGCATCATGGCCGACCTGTCGGGGGACGACGCCCTCATCGAGGCCTTCCGCTCCGGCGCCGACTTCCACCGTTTCGTGGCCAGCCTCGTGTACCGCGTGCCGGTCGAGGAGATCACCCCCGACCAGCGCAGCCACGTCAAGGCGATGAGCTACGGCCTGGCGTACGGGCTGAGCACCTATGGTCTCGCCCGGCAGCTGGGCGTGAGCCCGGCGGCCGCCGACGTGCTGCGCGACAAGTACTTCGCGACCTTCGGCGAGGTGCACGACTACCTCGAGTCGCTGGTCGCGGGGGCGCGAGAGAAGGGCTACACCGAGACGATGTTCGGTCGTCGACGCTACTTCCCGGCCCTGCGTTCGACGAACCGCACCGCGCGCGACGCCGCGGAGCGCGGCGCCCTCAACGCGCCCATCCAGGGGTCCGCGGCCGACATCATGAAGCTGGCGATGATTCGCGCCGCGACCGCCCTCGAGTCCTCGGGTCTGCGCAGCCGCATCATTCTGCAGATCCACGACGAGCTGGTGCTCGAGGTGGCTCCGGGGGAGACCGGGAAGGCCACCGCGCTGGTGAAGGACGCCATGGAGCATGCGGTGACTCTGGCGGTTCCGCTGGACGTCGCCGTCGGCGTCGGCGCGGACTGGCAGCAGGCCGCGCACTGAGCGTCTTTTTCCGCGACGTCCCGAAGACGCCGAAGGAGGATGGGATGGTCGAACTGGTCAGGGTCGTCAAGGCCCTGGAGGAGCTGTATCCGCTGCGCTACGCCGAGGACTGGGACCATCCGGGTCTTGTCGTCGGGCTGCCGCATGACGAGGTCTCGGTCGTCGCCTTCGCCGTCGACCCGACGCGGGCCGTCGTCGAGGAGGCCGTCCGGCGCGGCGCCGACCTGCTCGTGTGCCATCATCCGCTTCTTTTCCGCTCCGTCCACGAGGTCTCGGGGCTGGCGGGGGCGGACGGCGGTGCGCATGGCGCCGTCATCGCGCGTCTGTACCGCGCCGGCTGCGCCCTGTGGGTGGGGCATACGAACGCCGACGTGGCGCCGCGTGGCGTCGGGCAGGCCGCGGCGGACGCCTTCGGACTCGTCGACCAGCGGCCTCTGGTGCCCGCGCCGGGGGATGAGACCGGGACCTTCGGCCTCGGACGGGTGGGGACGCTTCCCGAGCCGATGACGCTGCGCGACTTCGCCGGACGCGTGGCCGCGGCCCTGCCACATACCAAGCGCGGGGTGCTCGTCGCCGGCGACCCCGAGGCCCCGGTGAGCCGCGTGGCGGTGCTTCCCGGCTCCGGAGACTCCCTGTTCGACGAGGTCCGGGCATCGGGCGCGGACGTCTACGTGACGAGCGATCTGCGGCATCATCCCGCCCTCGACGCTCGTGAACGCGCCCGCTACGAGGCCTCGCTCGCCGGCGCGGACCCTGCGGACCCTGCGGGCCATGCGGCGACCGCCCGTCCCCTGCTGGTGGACACCCCCCATTCGGCCATCGAATCGCTGTGGCTCCGCTATGCGGTCCGGGACGTGCCGGACCGCGTCGAGGCGATGACGGGGGTCCGTCCCCGGACGCTGCGCATCGACCAGGTCACCGACCCCTGGACGCTCGCCATCCGCTGAAGGACATCCGCTGAAGGCCATTCGTGGAACCGACGTCATGGAACCCATGTCGCGGAACC
>NZ_CAUTOG010000002.1:0-66951 GCF_963540075.1 uncultured Bifidobacterium sp. | reverse complement strand
AGCGGATGTCGGCGACCTTCTCCGCCCTCTCCGCCTCGCTGGTGTTCGCCAGCAGCCGTTCGGCACGACGCATCATGTTCTGGGCGGCGACGGCCTTCGTGGCCTTCGCATGCAGGCGCACGCCCTGGCGCATGAGCCTGTCGGCCTTCTTCTCGGCGACCTCGCGCTCGCGGCGGCGGCGCTCCTCGTCGACGACCCTCTGCCGCAGATACGCCTTCCAGCCCATGGCGTACATGTCGATCTGCCCGCGCTGGGCGTCGAGATGCCATACCTTGGTGACGACCTCGTCGAGCAGCTCGGTGGAGTGCGAGATGACGAGGAAGCCGCCGTCGAAGCGTTTCAGATACCCGCGCAGCCATTCGATGGAGTCGGCGTCGAGATGGTTCGTCGGCTCGTCGAGGATGAGGGTGTCGGCGTCGGAGAAAAGGATGCGGGCGAGCTCCACGCGCCGGCGCTGGCCGCCGGAAAGCGTGCCCAGCCTCTGCTGCATGACCTCCTGGGGCAGACCGAGGCTCGAGGCCATGGCGATGGCCTGGGACTGGGCGGCGTATCCGCCGGCCTTCTCGAAGTCCTGCATGGCGCGGTCGTAGCGGTCCATCGCCTTGCTCATGACGTCCGGGTCGGGGTCGGTCATCTGCGTCTCGGCCCTGCGCAGACGGATGATGATGGAGGCGATGTCGCGGGCGCTCATCATGCGGTCCAGGGCGGTCTGCGCCGGATCGGCCGCATGGGTGTCCTGCGGGAGATAGCCCAGCTTCCCGGAGACACGGACCGCTCCGGCCGTGGGCAGCACGTCGCCGGTGATGACGCGGGTGAGGGTGGTCTTGCCGGCGCCGTTGCGGCCGACCAGCCCGATCTTGTCGCCGGCGGCGACATGGAAATCCGTGGGCCGGAGAATCACCCGCGCCCCTATGCGAATCTCCAGTCCCTTGCCCTCGATAGCCATTCGTCCGCCGCTTCCGTGTCCGCCGTGTGTCCCTCATCCGCCGCGTGCCGTTTCGCAACCGCGACGCAGGCCCCCATGGGTCGCGTCCGCGGGCCACGTCGTCGCGCGTCCCGCCGCCGGTGAGACGCGCGGGTCCATCGGCCCATCATAGCGGCAGGGCGTCCGGACGGCGCCGACGGCGGTCGCCGTCCGCCGTCATCGAACAGGTGTTCGAAAAGGGGCGTCCCCTGCGCTAGTGTGGACACCGCGCAAGGGATGGGACCATGCGGGACGAAGGCGGAGGTCGCGGTGACGACGAGGACGAGGACGACGCGGACGACGGCAAACGGACGGGCTGAGACGACCGAGGCCCCGGGATCCCGGACGACGTCGAGGGATCCGGCGGGGGAGACCCCGACGGCCGCGCCGTCGTCGGCGCCGACGCCCTCGCGGCCCACCTCTGACCGCATACCCCTGATCGCGGGCGACGGCACCCTCGTCGGCGACATGTCCGCCGTGCCGGGGGACCGCAAGATCGTGATCCAGGGGGCGCGGGAGCACAACCTCAAGAACGTCGATCTGGCGATTCCCCGCAACAGGATGGTCGTGTTCACGGGCCTGTCCGGCTCCGGCAAGTCCTCGTTGGCCTTCGACACCCTGTTCGCCGAAGGTCAGCGCCGCTACGTCGAATCCCTGAGCGCCTACGCCCGGCAGTTCCTCGGACAGATGGACAAGCCGGCCGTGGACCTCATCGAGGGTCTGAGCCCCGCGGTGTCCATCGACCAGAAGACGACGAACCGCAATCCGCGCTCGACGGTCGGCACGATCACCGAGATCTACGACTATCTGCGTCTGCTCTTCGCCCGCACGGGCGTGCCGCACTGCCCGGTCTGCGGCTCCCTCATCGCCGCCCAGAGCGCGGACCAGATGGTCGACGAGCTGCTCCGTCTGCCCGACCGCACGCGCTTCCAGATCCTCGCCCCCGTCGTGCGCGGCCGCAAGGGCGAGTTCACCGACCTGCTCGAACAGCTGCGCGGCGACGGATACGCGCGCGCCCTCATCGACGGCGACATGCGTCAGCTCTCCGAGGACATCACCCTCGCCAAGCAGCGCAAGCACACGATCGAGGTCGTCGTCGACCGTCTGGCGATACGAGAGGGCATCCGCCAGCGGCTGACGGATTCCGCGGAGACCGCGCTGAAGCTGTCCGGAGGGACGATGGTCGCCGAGCTCGTCGACCTCGCCGAGGACGACCCGGATCGCCGCAGGCCATTCTCCGAGCATCGGGCCTGCCCGAACGGCCACCCGCTGGAGCTTGACGAGATCGAACCACGGACCTTCTCCTTCAACGCCCCGTACGGCGCCTGCCCCGACTGCACGGGCATCGGCTACAAGCTGGAGATCGATCCGGAACTCGTCATCCCGGACCCCTCGAAAAGCCTCAACGACGGCGCCATCGAGCCCTGGGGCCTGACGAAGGGCACCGGGGAGTACTACCGTCATCTGCTCGAGGGCCTGGCCGACGAGATGGGCTTCGGGATGGACACCCCCTGGGAGCGGCTTCCCGCCAAGGCCCGCAAGGCGATCATGTACGGCCACGACTTCTCCGTCAAGGTCTCCTACCGCAACCGATGGGGGCGCCTGCGCGAGTACTCGACCGGCTTCGAGGGCGCGGTCCGGGCGCTTATGCGGCGGCATGACGAGACGGACTCCGAGCAGATGCGCCAGTACTACGAGTCCTACATGCGCGAGATTCCCTGCCCCACCTGCCAGGGGCGCCGTCTGCGTCCGGAGGTCCTGGCCGTCACGGTGGCCGACAGCTCCATCGCCGACGTATGCGACATGCCCATCGCCCGCAGCCTCGACTGGGTGACGGGTCTGAAGCTGGAGGGCGCGGCGGCGACGATCGCCGGCGAGGTGCTCAAGGAGATCCGGGCCCGTCTCGGCTTTCTCCAGGACGTCGGTCTGGGCTACCTCACGCTCTCCCGCGCGGCGAAGACGCTGTCCGGCGGCGAGGCCCAGCGCATCCGTCTGGCCACGCAGATCGGCTCCGGGCTCGTCGGCGTCATGTACGTGCTGGACGAGCCCTCCATCGGTCTGCACCAGCGGGACAACGCGCGGCTCATCACCACGCTGCACCGCCTGCGTGACCTGGGCAACACCCTCATCGTCGTCGAGCACGACCAGGAGACCATGGAGAAGGCCGACTGGCTGGTGGACGTGGGGCCCGGTGCCGGCGAGCACGGAGGCGAGGTCGTCTTCTCCGGTCCGCCGGAGCGGATCGGCGGAGCCGCCCGGTCGATCACCGGCGACTATCTCACGGGCCGTCGCGCCATCGAGATCCCGAGGACCCGGCGCCCGACGAAGCGGGGGCGCGCCCTCGTCATCCGCGGCGCCAGGGAGAACAACCTCAGGAACATCGACGTGAGCTTCCCTCTTGGCGTCCTCACCTGCGTGACCGGCGTGTCGGGATCCGGAAAGTCCACGCTGGTGAACTCCATCCTCTACCCGGCGCTCGCCGACAGGCTGAACGGGGCGCGGATCGTCCCCGGCAAGCACACGCGCGTCGAAGGCATCGAGCAGTGCGACAAGGTGATCCATGTCGACCAGAACCCCATCGGCCGCACCCCGCGGTCCAATCCGGCCACGTACACGGGAGTGTGGGACAAGATCCGCACGCTGTTCGCGAAGACCCCCGAGGCCCAGGTCCGGGGATACGGCCCGGGGCGGTTCTCCTTCAACGTCAAGGGCGGCCGCTGCGAAACCTGTCACGGCGACGGCACCATCAAGATCGAGATGAACTTCCTGCCGGACGTCTACGTCGAATGCGAGGCCTGCCACGGCAGGCGCTACAACCGCGAGACCCTCGAGGTCACCTGGGACGGCAGGACCGTGGCGGACGTGCTCGACATGCCCATCGAGGAGGCCGCCAGGTTCTTCCGCGCCTATCCCTCGATCTCCCGGTATCTCGACACGCTTGTGAGGGTGGGTCTGGGATACATCCGCCTCGGCCAGCCGGCCCCCACGCTGTCGGGCGGGGAGTCCCAGCGCGTCAAGCTCGCCACCGAGCTGCAGCGCCGGTCGACGGGACGCACCGTGTACATCCTCGACGAGCCCACGACGGGCCTGCATTTCGAGGACGTCCGGCGGCTGCTGCTCGTCCTGCAGGAGCTCGTCGACAAGGGGAACACCGTGATCGTCATCGAACACAACCTCGACGTCGTGAAGTCGGCGGACTGGATCATCGATCTCGGTCCGGAGGGGGGCGAGGGCGGCGGGACCGTCGTGGCCCAGGGGACCCCCGAGCAGGTCGCCGTCCGCACGGAGAGCTGGACGGGGCGCTTCCTGGCCCCGATGCTTGCCCACAGGCCATGACGGGCGACGGGAAGGCGGCCCTCGGCAGGCCGACGAACGTCAACGGAGCCCCGCTGCTCGGCGACTCCCGCGACCTCTTCAGGCCCCGCACCTCGGACATCCCCGCGCGTCCGGGGGTGTACAAATGGCGAGACGGCGAGGGCAGGGTCATCTACGTCGGCAAGGCCAAAAGCCTGCGTCAGCGCCTGACGAACTACTTCCAGGCGCTGGACCAGCTGCATCCGCGGACCCGGACCATGGTGCTCACCGCGCGGAGCCTCGAATGGACCGTCGTCGGCACCGAGCTCGAGGCCCTCACTCTCGAGTACACGTGGATCAAGGAGTTCGACCCGCGCTTCAACGTCGTCTTCCGCGATGACAAGACCTACCCGTACCTCGCCGTCTCCACCGGCGAGACGGTTCCGCGCGTCTGGATCACCCGCAGCCGACGACGCCGGGACTCCCGGTACTTCGGCCCCTACGCGAAGGTCTGGCCCCTGCGCCATAGCCTGGACACGCTTCTCAAGACCTTCCCCGCACGCACCTGCTCCGACGGGGTCTTCCGTCGGGCGAGGCTGTCCGGACGTCCCTGCCTTCTGGCCTCCATCGGCAAGTGCAGCGCCCCCTGCGTCGGAAGGATCGGTCCCGAGGCCCATCGGCGGTTGTGCGAACGGCTTGTGGGCGTGATAAGCGGCAACCTCGGCCGCGGGTATCTGACGACGCTGGACGCCGAGATGCGCCGCGCCAGCGAGACGCTCGACTTCGAGCGCGCGGCCCGGCTGCGTGACGAGATCGCCATGCTGCGCACGGTCGTCGAGCAGAACGCCGTCGTCTTCGACCAGGACGTGGACGCCGACGTCTTCGGCTTCGCCTCGGACGAGCTCGAGGCCTCCGTGCATGCCTTCTTCGTGCGGGCCGGAACCATCCGCGGAGAGCGCAACTGGAGCGTCGAACGGGTGGAGGACATCGACGACCACGAGCTCATGGCCGAGATGATCTCGCAGGTGTACTCGGAGCTGACGGGGGAGTCGCCGTCCACTCCGGCATCGGCGCCCGCGACGGAATCCCCGAGCTCCTCCGTGAGCCCTTTCCGGGACGTCCGGCCGGACGTCCCTTCGCGGCGGTCCGAGGGCGGGGACGCGGCCATCGCGCTCGTCGAACGCCGGGACGCCCTCGGCGTCACGCAGCGGGCGGACGCCGTCGACGAGCGGTCGCGCGCACGGGCGACGCGGAGCCGCCATCTCAGGCAGGAGAGGACGGGACGGGATGACTTCATGTCCCCGATCGCACCCGTTCCTCCGCGCATCGTGGTGCCGGTGGAGCCGGCGCGACGAGAGGCGCTGGAGGACTGGCTGACCGGACTGCGAGGTGCGGCGACAAGGATCGCCGTCTCCAGCAGAGGCGATCTGAAGACGCTGATGGACCGGGCGAACGACAACGCCTCCCAGGCCCTGCAGCGCAGCAAGCTGAGCCGCGTGAACGACATGGGAGCCCGGACCGAGGCCATGCGGCAGGTGGCGGAGGCGCTGGGTCTGGGCAGGGCGCCTCTGCGCATCGAATGCTACGACGTGTCCAACGCCGTGGACGGACGCTTCCAGGTGGCCTCGATGGTGGTTTTCGAGGACGCCATGCCACGGAAGTCGGAATACCGTCGCTTCGAGATCCGCGGGTCGGACGGCGCGGGACGCCTTGACGACCTCGACGCCCTCTACGAGACGCTGTCGCGACGCTTCAGACACGGCAACATCGCGGGCGACTCCGGGGAAAGCATGGAGGCGGACCGCAGGGCCAGGGCATCCGGTGCGAACGCCTCCGAAGCCGTCCAGCAGGACTCCCGTCCGCATCGCTTCGCCTACCGGCCCAATCTCGTCGTCGTCGACGGGGCCCGTCCGCAGGCCGAGGCCGCCGCCCGCGCCATGGCGGACCGTGGAGTGGAGGACGTCGCCGTCTGCGGACTGTCCAAGCGCCTCGAGGAGGTGTGGCTGCCGGGGGAGGAGTATCCGGTCATACTCCCGAGGCAGTCGGAGGGCCTGTACCTGCTCCAGCGCGTCAGGGACGAGTCGCACCGCTTCGCCATCACCTATCACCGGACGGTGCGGCGGCGGGGCGCCCTGCGCTCGGCCCTCGACGATGTTCCGGGGGTCGGCCCCGCCCTCCAGAAGCGGCTTCTCACGGCCTTCGGCTCCGTGCGGCGCATGCGCAACGCGTCGGTCGAGCAGCTCGAGGCCGTGGAGGGCATCGGGCACGCGAGGGCCCTGAGCCTTCGGCGGGCTTTGGACACCGACTCCGCAACCGCCCTGTCCGCCGGTCGAATGGCCGTGGACGGGGAGACCATCCCGGCGGATAGCATGGGGACGACGAAGGAGACGAGATGACGTGGACCGAGCATCGCTGCGCCGTTCTGGGGCATCCCATCGCGCATTCGCTGTCGCCCGTGCTGCATGCCGCGGCCTACGGGGCTCTGGGGCTCCACGGATGGTCCTACGCGCGTGAGGACGTCGAAGAGCCTGCTCTTCCCGGCTTTCTCGAAAGTCGTGACGCCTCCTGGGTGGGTCTGAGCCTGACGATGCCCCTGAAGCGCACCGTCCGCCCCTTCGGAAGCCCCTCCGACCGCTGGTCGAGGGAGCTCGGCGTCTCCAACACGGCCGTGCTGGGCTTCGCACATCCCTCAGCCGAGGCAGATTCGCCGTCGAAGGCCCGCTCCCGGGGAGCGGTCGCCCCCGATTCATCCGCGACGGAACCGACCTCTATCGCGCTGTACAACACGGACGTCCATGGCATCGAACGCGCCATCCGCCACGCCCGGCCGGATTCCCCCTCCGAGGCCGACGTGGTCGTCCTCGGGAACGGCAACACCGCGCTGTCCGCCCTCGCCGCATGCACCATGCTGTTCCGCCGTTCCCGCATCACCGTCCTCGCCCGAAGGCCGCAGAAGCCGACGCCCCTCGAGGGCTTCGCGTCCCGGCATGGGAGGAGCATCGCGGCCTTCCGGTCCCTGCCCCTGTCGGAGGGGATGACGTCATCGATGCTGCCCGACTGCGACCTGGTCATCAGCACCCTCCCTCCCCATGCCGCCGACGATCTGGCCCGCGCCCTCCTCGCCGCCGCGACGACGGCGCGGGGGACGCTGCTCGACGTGGCGTACGATCCCCACCCCAGCCTGCTCCGATCGGTCTGGGAACGTCTGGGCGGGGTGGGGCTCGGCGGCGAGGAGATGCTGCTGTACCAGGCGATCGACCAGGTGGAACTGATGGTCGGTGCGGTTCCTGAAGGACGTGCCCGGCTTGATGCCACGGACCCCCTGGCGGTCGAGGCCGCCATGCGAGATGCGCTGGCCAGAGCGCTGACGCACCGGACCATACGATGAACGACGACGGGGGGGTCGGCATGGGGAACGACGACGAGCAGGACGTGAGGCCCGTGGACGACGACGCATGCGCGACGACGAACGCCGCATCATCCGCGCAGGCGTCGCCGCGCCAGGTGGCCGATTCGGTCGTGCGGCCATCCCCGGGCGTGCCGGGGGAGGTCGTCCCATCACGGGACGACCGGCGCTTCGAGGTGCTTCTCATCACCGGCATGAGCGGTGCGGGACGGTCCCATGCCGCCGACTGCATCGAGGACATGGGCTGGTACGTGGTCGACAACCTGCCGCCCAAGCTGCTCATCCCGCTGGTCGACATGATGACGTCATCGGGATCGAAGGTGCATCGTCTGGCCGCGGTCATCGACGTGCGATCGCGCAGCTACTTCGACGACCTGTCCGCGGTCCTCGGCCATCTGGACGACCTCGGCGTGGCGACTCGCATCCTGTTCCTCGACGCCGCGGACGACGTGCTCATCACGCGCTACGAATCGGTTCGCCGACCGCATCCCCTCCAGCGAGGCAACCGCCTCATCGACGGCATCCATGAGGAGCGCGAGCTGCTGGCCGGTCTCAAGGAGCATGCGGACACGGTTATCGACACCTCCCGGCTGAGCATCCACCAGCTGTCCACCAAGCTCTACGAGGCGATGCTCGGATCCGGACCCTCGACGGTGTCGGTGCACATCTTCAGCTTCGGCTTCAAGTACGGAATTCCGCTGGACGCCGATTTCGTGGCCGACGTGCGCTTCCTGCCGAACCCCTTCTGGATCCCCGCCCTGCGCGACATGACCGGCCGGGACGCCCCCGTCAGCGATTACGTGCTGTCAAGCCCGGGGGCACGGGAGTTCCTCGACTCCTTCGAGCGGACGATCATGGTCGCCGTCGAAGGGTACGCCAAGGAGGACAAGCATTTCGTCACCATCGCCATCGGATGCACGGGCGGCCAGCACCGTTCGGTCGCCGTCGGCGACGAGCTCGCCCGAAGGCTCCGCGCACGGGGGTTGTCGGTGACCGTGTCCGCGCGCGAGCTTCACCGTCGGGGACGGGACTGAGACGGTCCGGTCCGCTGGACCCGCGGACGGGGACAGACAAGGTTGTCCACAACCTTCGGTATCACAGATTGCCGTGGCATGAACGGGTGGAATCCCTCGGCCACCAGAGAGAAGAACGGAATCAGGAGGATGCTCTTGGCACTACTCGATGATGTCAAAAGCGAACTCGCCGCAATCGACAACGATCCTCCCGTTGTCGCCATGGCGCAGGCCGCGGCGATGATGCGATTCGGCGGGGGTCTTCGACCCATGAACAACCAGGCGGTGATCCGCGCCCAGCTGGACTCTCTGGAGGCCTCGCGCTGGCTGCAGCACGCCATCTCGACCTGCTTCCGCCGCCAGGCCGTCGTCACGCCCGTCCTCAGGACGACGCCCGAAGGGCCCGTGAAGCGCTACGCGGTGCTCGTGGAGCACGGAGCCACCGCGCTCGCGCTCCAGGCGGGACTGCTCGACCGCAGGATGCATCTCGTCCAGGGGCTTCCCTCCGACATCCTCACCGGCAACATCGCCCAGGTGAAGGCGGCCTGGCGTGGAGCCTTTCTCGCCCGTGGCTATGTGTCGGAGCCCGGCACGTCCGGGTTCCTCGAGGTCATATGCCCCTCGCAGGAGGCCGCACTGGCTCTGCAGGAGGCGGCACGGCGTCTGGGCATCACGGCGGCCCGCGCCCGCCAGGTCCGTAGCTCGCACCGGGTCACTCTGCAGGACCCGGATGCCATCGAAAGGATGCTCTCCCTCATGGGCGCGTCCAGATCGGCCCGCGAATGGACGGGACGGCGTTCGGACGGCGAGACGAGATCCAAGACGAACCGGCTGGCGAACTTCGACGACGCCAACATGCGCCGCAGCGCGAAGGCCGCCGCGGAGGCCATCGACAAGGTGACGCACGCCTTCGAGATCCTCGGCGACGACGTTCCCGACAATCTCCGCGCGGCGGGCCAGCTCAGGCTCAACCACCCGGAGGCCAGCCTCGAGCAGCTCGGCCGCCAGGCCAATCCGCCGATCACCAAGGATGCGATCGCCGGCCGCATCCGCCGACTGCTCCAACTCGCCGACAAGGTCGCAAAGGCGCGCGGCAGGCGTCAGGCCTGACATCCTCGAAGGCCGCCGGGATCCCCAACCCGGCGGCTTGTTCGTTCGTGCCTGTATCATCTCTGATGGCGCAGCACACACGTCTCGTCCTCCATCGGTCACCACGGCGACGCCCGAATGAGCCGACGGGGGAACGATCAGAAAGGATGCTCATGAAGACACTCAAGGATCTCGGGGATCTGACCGGCAAGCGCGTTCTCGTTCGCGCGGACTTCAACGTTCCCCTGGACGGCGAGACCATCACCGACGACGGCCGCATCCGCGCCGCCCTGCCGACGATCACCACCCTGCGCAAGGAGGGGGCCAGGGTGATTCTCATGGCCCATCTCGGACGCCCGAAGGGCAAGGTCGTCCCCTCCCTGTCCCTGGCCCCCGTCGCCGCCCGTCTCGGCGAGCTGCTCGGCGTGAACGTCCCGCTCGCCGCGGACACCTACGGTCCCGACGCCCAGGCGAAGGTCGCCGCGATGCGGGACGGCGACGTCGTCCTGCTGCAGAACGTCCGGTTCAATCCCGAGGAGACCAGCAAGGACACGGCCGTGCGCGCCGCGTACGCGAAGAGGATCGCGGCTCTCGGCGAGGTGTTCGTCTCCGACGGCTTCGGCGTCGTCCATCGGGCGCAGGGTTCCAATTTCGACGTGGCCGCCGACCTGCCGTCGGCCGCCGGTCTGCTCGTCGAGAAGGAGGTCAGGGCCCTGTCGCGTGCGACGGTGAACCCCGACCGTCCCCTCACCGTGGTGCTCGGCGGCTCGAAGGTCTCCGACAAGCTCGGCGTCATCGAGAACCTGCTGGACAAGGCCAACCGTCTGGTCATCGGCGGCGGGATGGTCTTCACCTTCCTCAAGGCCGAGGGCCATGACGTCGGCACGTCGCTGCTCGAGGAGGACCAGATCGACAAGGTGAAGGGCTACATCGCGACCGCGAAGCAGCGTGGCGTCGAGCTCGTGCTTCCCACGGACATCGTCGTGAACGCCGGATTCCCCACAGGCGACACCCCGATCGACCCTCAGATCGTCCCCGCCGACGCCATTCCCGCCGACCGCATGGGTCTTGACATCGGACCCGCCTCGGCGAAGCTGTTCCACGAGGCGATCGTCGATTCGAAGACCGTGGTCTGGAACGGCCCGATGGGCGTCTTCGAGGTCCCCCAGTTCGCAGAAGGCACCCGTGCCGTCGCACAGGCCCTGGTCGATGCGACCGCCGCAGGCGCGTTCACCATCGTCGGCGGCGGCGATTCCGCCTCCGCGGTGCGCAACCTCGGATTCCCGGAAAGCGGCTTCTCGCACATCTCGACGGGCGGCGGCGCCTCGCTGGAGTTCCTTGAGGGCAGGGAGCTTCCCGGGCTCAAGGTCCTGGAGTAGCATCGACCCCGACGTTCCGGGCACGTCAGGCGGAGTTCGTTCCGACCTGACGTGCCCGTCCGTTATGTGGCATGGGGGAGCGCGCATCGTCATGGGCGCCGGCGACCGAAGCGCTTCGCGGAACGTGACGAAGCGTGGATCGCCGAAAGGGCAGGAGGCGTGGATGACCCGCAAACCGCTGGTGGCCGGAAACTGGAAGATGAACTTCGACCATCTCGAGGCCACCTACTTCGTGCAGAAGCTGGCCTGGCTGCTTCGTGACGCGCGCTTCGACGCACGGCGCTGCGAGGTCGCCCTCATGCCGCCCTTCACAGCCATCCGCAGCGTCCAGGTGCTCGTCGAAGCCGACCGTCTGGACCTCAGCTACGGCGCCCAGGCCGTCTCCGTCACCACGCAGGGGGCGTTCACCGGTGACGTGTCGGCCGACATGCTGTCAAGTCTCGGCTGCACCTACGTGATCGTCGGGCATTCGGAACGGCGTCGGTACCATCCCGAGGACGACGCGAACATCGTCGACCAGGTCAGAGGCGTCCTTGCCGCGGGGATGCACCCGATCCTGTGCGTGGGGGAGGGCTTCGAGGAGCGTCGTGAGGGGATCGCCCTGGACTTCGCCGTCGGACAGGTCAGCGACGTGACGCGGGACCTCTCCGACGAGCAGGCGGCGAACATCCTGGTGGCCTATGAGCCGGTGTGGGCCATCGGCAGCGGTCTTGTCGCGACGCCGGATTCCGCGCAGGAGGCCGCCCGCGCGATCCGTAGGCATATGCGCGGCGTCTTCGGCGACCAGGTCGCTTCCGACGTGAGGGTGCTGTACGGGGGGTCGGTGACCTCCCGCAACGCCGCAGAGCTTATCGCCGAACCGGACGTCGACGGCTTCCTCGTCGGAGGCGCCTCGCTGGACGCCGAGGAGTTCGCCTCCATCGCGCGCATCGTCGAGAAGTCCACGCGGAAGGGCCATGCCGGCCTCGGTCGATAAAGCCGGCGGGCGGTCCAAGGCGGGCGGTGCCGAATCATCACCGTCACATCCGTCGGCGCCCTTCAGGAGAGGACTCGCAGCGGGCGCCCCCGTGGAGTATGGTGGTGTCGTACTCATCGAGTGGGAGGTCCATCCGTGTCAGCAATGGCCGTCGTCAAGCTAGTCCTGCAGATCGTGCTCGTTCTCACGAGCGTGCTTCTCACCCTTCTCATCCTTATGCATAAGGGCAAGGGCGGCGGGCTTTCCGACATGTTCGGCGGCGGTCTGACGCAGAACGCCGGCACTTCGGGCGTCGCCGAGAAGAACCTCAACCGCTGGACCGTCATCATCGCGCTGATCTGGGTGGCCATCATCATCGGTCTGGGACTCATAACCAAGTTCAATCTCGTCTGAGGGCCTATTCGGGCGTGCGTCCATCGTCATCTGGACTTGCCGGTCATGTCGTCGCATCGCACGACCGTATCCAACGCCGTTCCTCTCGTATGACTCCCCTGCTCGTCATGGCCGACCTTGACGGAACCCTTCTCCATGACGCCCCCACCTTCGAGGAGAGGTTCCTCACTCCGCGAACCATCGAAGCGGTGCGCGCCCTTCGTGATGCGGGAGCTCTTTTCGGCGTCTCCACCGCCCGTCCGGTGAGCACCGGACTCCCTCTCGTCGATATGCTTCACCCCGACGTCTGCGTGTATCTCAACGGCGCCCTGATCGATCTGGATCCGCAGTCCTCGGACTTCGGACTGCTCACGTCGGGCAGCCTCCCGGATGACGGACACGTGCTGTCCGTCGGGTTCCCCTCGGCCCGCGGATGCGAGGTATGCCGCATGCTCCTGTCCCGGATACCGGGGCTGCGCATCGGTCTGGTGATGAATGACGTGAGGTACACGAATTTCGACGTTTCCGTGTACTGGAAGACGCAGGTCTTCCGGTACACGGACTTCACCGACGTGCCCGACGGAATGGCCGACAAGATCATCGTCTTCCCCCAGGCGGGCCAGGAGGATATCCTGCGTCCTCTGATTCCCTCCGACTTCGCCGTCGGAGTCTCCGAGGGGGTGATGTGGATGCTCATGCACCCCCGAGCCAACAAGGCTGATTCGCTGCGCACCGTCTGCTCCCGTCTGGACGTTCCCGAAGCGGCGACGGTGGCCTTCGGCGACGACCTCATCGACATCCCCATGCTTCGCGAATCCGGTCTGGGGGTGGCCGTGGCAAACGCCGTGCCGGATGTCCTCTGCGCGGCCGATGCCGTCTGCCGCTCCAACAACGAGGATGGGGTGGCCCGATGGATCGAGGACGAGCTCAGCCTCTGAAGCAACGGACGACCCCGGATGCCCCCGAGACATCACGACCCCGAAACCCACGGACTCACCGGAGGACGAAGGACTCGGCTCAAGGAGGCGTCGTGGTCGACGAACGGACGAGGAAGCCGGACCGAACGAGGAAAAAAGAAGAGACCGGTGGGGTTTCCCACCGGTCTCTTCTCATTCCGTGGCGTCCCGAATGCGGTGCGTCACATCAGGGAATCGGAATCAGGCGTTGACCCGGTCGATCCCGGCCTGGGTGTCGGACAGCACCGAATCCCAGGAGGCGATGAACTTGGCCACACCGTCGGCCTCGAGCTCGTCGGTGACGTCCTTGATGCTGATGCCGAGATCGGCGAGCTTGTCCATGATGGCCTTGCTCTCCTCATAGCTCCCGACGATCGTCGGAGCGCCGTCGCCGTGGTCGGCGAGGGCGTTGAGGGTCTTCTCCGGCATGGTGTTGACCACGAACGGGGCCACGAGCTCGTCGACGTACTTGCAATCGGAGTAGGCGGCGTTCTTGGTGCCGGTGGAGGCCCACAGCGGACGCTGCTTCTTGGCGCCCTTGGCCTCGAGAGCGGCCCAGCGCGGGTCGGAGGCGAACTTCTTCTCGAAAAGCTGGTACGCCAGCCGCGCGTTGGCGACGGCCGCCTTGCCTTCAAGGGCCTTGGCCTCCGCGGAGCCATTGGCCTCGAGCAGCTTGTCGACCGCGGTGTCCACGCGGGAGACGAAGAAGGAGGCGACGGAGCCGATGTGCCCGAGGTCGTGACCGTTGGCGTCAGCCTGCGAGATGCCCTCGATGAAGGCGTCGATGACCTGCTCGTAGCGCTCGATGGAGAAGATCAGGGTCACGTTGACGGAGATGCCCTTCGCCAGCGTCGCGGTGATGGCCGGCAACCCCTCCAGGGTGGCCGGGATCTTGATCATGGCGTTGGGGCGGTTGACCTTCTCCCACAGCTCCACGGCCTGCTTCTTCGTGTTCTCGGTGTCGTGGGCCAGGCGGGGGTCGACCTCGATGGAGACGCGTCCATCGACGAAGTCGGTCCGCTCGGCGACCTCGCGGAAGATGTCGGTGGCGTTGCGCACGTCGGTGGTGGTCAGCTCGCGGACGGCGGTTTCGACGTCGACCCTGCCGAGCTCCTTGAGCTGGGCGTCGTACGGACCGACCTGGCTCAGGGCCTTCTGGAAGATGGAGGGGTTGGTGGTCACGCCGACGACGTTCTTGTTGGCGATGAGATCCTGCAGGGAGCCGGACTCGATGCGGGTGCGGGACAGGTCATCCAGCCAGATCGAGACGCCGGAGTCGCTGGTGCGCTGCGTTGCTGCTGTCATTGTTGTTGTTTCTCCTTCGTTTCCATGGTCATGGAAAACATTCATGGGCGGCGGGGCCCCGCACCCGAAGGGAGCGTCGGACCCCGCCATGGGGATGCTGCCGGATCGCGGGTCAGGCGGCCTTCGCGTCCTCGATGGAGGCCTTCGCCGCCTCGACGACGTGCTCGGCGGTGATGCCGAGGTCGATCATGTTCTGCGCCCCGTCACCCTGCAGGCCGAACTGCTCGATGGAGATGGCCTTGCCGTAGTCGCCGATGTACCTGTACCACGGCATGGCGATCCCGGCCTCGATGGAGACGCGGGCACGGACGGACTTCGGGAGGACCTCCTCCTTGTATTCCTCGTCCTGCTCCTCGAACCACTCCATGGACGGCATCGACACCACCCGGGCCTTGATGCCCTCGGCATCCAGGGTCCTGGCGCCAGCGACGGCCCACTGGACCTCAGAACCGGTGGCGATGATGATGACGTCGGGGGTTCCGTCGGCGTCGACGAGGACGTAGGCGCCCTTGCGGACTCCCTCCCTGGCCTTCGCCTTGGTCTCGTCGAGAGCGGGGACTCCCTGGCGGGTGAGGATCATCGCGGTGGGCAGCGTGTTCTTCTTCTCGAAGAACGCGCGGTAGGCCTCGGCGGTCTCGTAGGCGTCGGCAGGACGCACGACCTCAAGCTGCGGGATGGCGCGGAACGCCGCCAGATGCTCGATGGGCTGATGGGTCGGGCCGTCCTCGCCAAGGGCCACGGAGTCGTGGGTCCACACGTAGAGATTCGGGATCTTCATCAGCGCCGCGAGACGGACGGAGGGCCGCTCGTAGTCGGAGAACTGGAAGAAGGTGCCGTTGAACGGGCGGGTGTCCGAACCGAGCAGGATGCCGTTGGTGATGGCGCCCATGGCGAACTCGCGCACGCCGAAATGCAGCTGGCGTCCGTATTCGGAGGTCTCGGGCCATGTGCGGGTGGCATCGGCGGACGGGCCGAAGGACTTGGCGCCCTTGATATCCGTCTTGTTGGAGCCGCCGAGGTCGGCGGAGCCGCCCCAGAGCTCCGGCATGACCGCGGCGACGGCGTTGAGCACGGCGCCGGAGGAACCGCGCGTGGCGGCCTTGGATCCGGGCTCCAGACCCGCCTCCAGGTCGTCGATGGCCTTGTCGAAGCCCTCGGGCAGCTCGCCGGCCTTCAGACGGTCGTACAGGGCGGCCTTGTCGGGATTCGCCTTGCGCCAGGCGGAGAACCTCTCGTCCCAGGCCTTGTGAGCGGCAAGACCGCGCTCGGCGACCTTGCGGGCGTGGGCCAGGGCATCCTCGTCGACGGGGAAGTCGACGTCGGGGTCGAAGCCGAGAAGCTTCTTGAGCCCCGCCACGGCCTCGGCGCCCAGCTTGGAGCCATGGGCGGCCTCGTTGTTCGTCTTGCCGGGGGTCGGCCACGCGATGAGGGTGTCGACCTTGATGAACTTCGGGCGGTCGGTGACCTTCGCGGCCTTGTCGAGCGCGGCGGCCAGAGCCTGGACGTCCTCCTTGTAGGAGCCGTCGGGCTGGATGAAGCTCACCTCGTCGGTGTACCAGCCGTACGCCTCATAGCGCCTGAGGATGTCCTCGGAGAACGTGAGCTTGGTATCGCCCTCGATCTGGATGTGGTTGGCGTCGAAGATGACGGTGAGGTTGCCGAGCTTCTGGTTGCCGGCGAGGGAGCTGGCCTCGGAGGAGACGCCCTCCTCGACGTCGCCTTCGCCGCAGATGACCCACACCTTATGGTCGAACGGGGAGGTGCCGGCGGGGGCGTCGGGGTCAAGCAGACCGCGCTCGAAGCGCTGGCCGTAGGCGAAGCCGACGGCGGAGGCGAGTCCCTGGCCGAGCGGGCCGGTCGTCATCTCGATGCCCGGGGTCAGGCCGTACTCCGGATGGCCCGGCGTGCGGGTGTCGGAGCCGCCGCGGAAGTACTTGAGGTCATCGAGGGTCAGGCCGTAGCCCGAGAAGTACAGCTGCACGTACTGGGTGAGCGAGGCGTGTCCCCCGGAGAGGATGAAGCGGTCGCGGCCGGCCCACTGCGGGTCGTTGGGGTCATGCGTGATGTAGTGCTGGTACAGGGTGTAGGCGATAGGGGCCAGAGAGACCGGGGAGCCCGGGTGGCCGTGTCCGGCTCTCTCCACCGCATCGGCGGAGAGGACCTTGGCCATTTTGACGGCGCGCTCGTCCAGTTCAGACCAGGTGAAATCGGTCATAGATGATCTACTTTCCTTCCCAATTCCGGGGATACCTCGGGCGCCAGGCCTCCGGCTTGCGCCGTGCCATGACCTCCCTCGCATTGCGTCTTCATGCTAGTCGGGACAGACGACGTCTTCCGTCGGGAAAGGCGTGTTCGCAAGGCCGCGACGAGCGGGCGCGAGGTCCTCCCGTGACGAAATCGTTAGCAGTCGTGACGCCGGAGTGCTAAAACTGGTGAAAAGCCGGAAGGGGCACGACGCCGCGGAATAATTGCCCGGGCGCGACCCGCGGCGGAGAAGGGAGGCGGCCATGCAGTCGCGGCGCATGACTGTTCTGCGCGCGATCGTCGGGGACTACATACGCTCCCAGGAACCCGTGGGATCCTCCTCGCTCGCGCATCACCATGACCTCGGGGTCAGCTCCGCCACGATCCGCAACGACATGGCGGCGCTGGAGGACGAGGGCTACCTCGTCCAGCCCCACACCTCGGCGGGGAGGATCCCCACCGAGAAGGGATACCGCTATTTCGTCGACCGTCTGTCCACGGTGGTGCCCCTCTCGTCCGCGCAGAGACGCGGCATCGCGAACTTCCTCCGCGGCTCGGTGAGCCTTCAGGACACGCTGCGTCGCGCGGCCCGTCTTCTGGCCGACATCACCGGGCAGGTGGCCGTCGTCGCCTCGCCCTCCCTGTCGAAGTCGACGCTCAGACACGTCGAGATGGTGCCCGTGTCCGCGGAGACGCTGCTCGCCGTGGTCATCACGGACAGCGGCAGGGTCGCCCAGCATCTCATGCGGGCGGAGCCCATGCCCGACGACGGCACGCTGACCGGCTTCTGCCGCGCGGTGAACACGGAGGCGGCCGGACTCTCCCTGGCTCGGGCGGCCAACCGCATCCGCCTCGTCGTCGGCTCCGACGTGCGCGCCCTGGCGGAGACCCTCGCCGGCACGCTCGAGGACATGGCCGTCGACGAACGCGAGTCCGAACTGTACCTGGCGGGGACCTCCCGACTGGCCCAGCAGACCAGTGCGACCGATCTCGCGCCGCTGTTCGACGCACTCGAGGAGCAGGTGGTGCTGATGAAGCTCATGAACGCCCTGAGCGAGGAGAGGTCGGACACGGGCGTCGGCGTCGCGATCGGCTCGGAGACCGGCGCGACCGAACTGCGCAACGCCTCCGTGGTCACCAGCGGGTACGGGCACACGCTGGTCGCTTCGAGCCGCGGGGACGGAACCGACCGATCGCATCCGCTGGCCTTCGTGGGGTCGATCGGACCCACCCATATGGACTACGCGGCCACCATCGCGGCGGTGAGGGCGGTGGCCCGCTATCTCACCGCCTTCATCACGCCGTCGGACGACAAGGACGCCACCTGACGCGCCCGCATGGCACAATATGACCGGAACAAGCGACGAAGGACGGGCAGTGACGGACTACTACGAGGTTCTGGGCGTCGAGCGCACGGCGAGCGACGAGGAGATCAAGAAGGCCTACCGGCGGATGAGCCGCAAGTACCATCCCGACATCGCCGGGCCCGAGTACGAGGACAAGTTCAAGGAGGTCAACAGCGCCTACGACGTGCTCTCGAACCCCGACAAGCGACGCATGTACGACTCCGGCGTCGACCCCAACGACCCGGGAGCGTCATCGGCGCCACAGGGGTTCGGCATGGGCGATGTCGGCGACATCTTCGGCCAGTTCTTCGGTGGGGCCTTCGGCGGCGGGCAGTCGCAGGGTCCCACGCCCCGCACGCAGCCGGGGCGCGACGCCCTCGCCCAGGCCTCGATCGACCTCAGGACGGCGGTCTTCGGAGGAACCGCCCACGTCAGGATCAGCACCTTCGGACTGTGCGGCGAATGCTCGGGCACCGGCACGGCATCGGGGGAGAAGCCGACGACCTGCCCGGAATGCCACGGGTCCGGATACCGCCAGAGGGTGGTGCGCACGCTGCTCGGCCAGATGATGACGACGGCCCCCTGCGAAAGATGCTCCGGACACGGCACCATCATCGAGCATCCCTGCCCGTCCTGCCTGGGACACGGCCGCGTGAGGGTCACCCGTGAGGTCGGCGTGACCATCCCCGCGGGCATCGGCGACGACACGCGCCTGCGGCTCGCCAACCAGGGCGAGGTCGGTGAGGGCGGCGGAGCCGCAGGGGACCTCTACATCGACGTGAGCATTCGCAGGGACAAGCGCTTCACCCGCCAGGGCGACGATCTGCACTGCTGGATCCGGATTCCCATGACCTGGGCCGTTCTCGGCCACAGGACGGACATCGACACCCTCGACGGCAAGCAGACGGTGGACATCCCCGCCGGATCCCAGCCGGAGGACGTCACCACCCTCAAGGGGCTTGGCGTGACGCGCCTGCGCAGACCGTCCGAACGCGGCGACCTCATCGTCCATCTCCAGGTCGAGATCCCTGGACGCATCAGCGAGAAGGAACGACGCCTCATCGAGGACTTCGCCTCGAGCCACGACGGGAGCGCGGACGATTCCGGCCCGGCTCCCCGATCCTCCGTCGAAGGCGGACGCAAGGGGTTCTTCGACAAGATCCGCGACGTCCTCGGCTGAGAGCCCTGGCCACCGTCATGTCGCTGGTCCCGCGCTAGCCCTCCTTCAACAGCGACCGGCACATGGCCCGGTACTCGCTGACGTACCCGCCGCCGAAGAACACGCAGTGCCCGGCGATGGGATACAGCTGCCAGAGCGTGCGCCTCTCCCGCCATCCGGCGGCGAGGGGATGCACGCTCTGGTAACCGTCAAGGATGGAGCCCAGCGAGGTCATGCCGAACAGGTCCAGCATGGCGAGATCCTCCTCGCGATGCCCTCCATGAGCGGCCGGATCGATGAGAACGGCCTCGACGCCTCCGTCCGCGGCGCCGGTCCACATGACGTTGCCGCTCCACAGATCCCCGTGCACGCGGCTGGGGGAGTCGTCACCCGCAGGCCCGAGCAGATCCGGCAGCCTGCCGATGACCCGCTCGGTGAGCTCGACGTCGGAACGGTCGAGGGAGCCGCGGGAGACGCCCATCTCGACCATGGGACGCAGACGTCCCTGCGCAAGATACGTCGCCGGATCGCTCCACTCGCCGACATCCATGGGGACCGGGTCCTGCAGGGGACCGAAATAGCAGGTCCCGTCATAGCCTTCTGGGGCCGCGCCGAAGCAGTCCGCCCCGCTGTCATGCATCCTGGCGAGCCCCGCGCCGAAGGCCCATGCCGCGCGGACGGTGGGGGAGACCGGCTCCACGCGCTCGATGTCGAGATGATCATCGCCCCATCCGTACACCTTCACGACACGAGGCCCGCCCTGGGCAGTCGCCTGCCCAAGCCATTTCAGACCCCTGCCCTCACATTCGAAGAAGCCCTTCGGGGCGAAGGCCCTGCTTTTTCTGTACGTGGACATTCCAGCCTCCCGGTCTATGGCCTTTTGCATGGCGACTCAAAGCACGCCGGAACGACCCCGGCACACCTCCCATGGCACCTCTTCAGACTCGTCTCCCACGGCGACAACATACGGCCGGTCATGCGACGTCGCACCGCACGGCCACCTCGGCGGGTATGGTATGTCACGGCATGGCAGGTCCGCCCGACGGGAGGGACCGGCCGAGGCACGGCGGAAAGGACACCATGAACTTCTTCCAGGCGATTATCCTCGGGCTGGTGCAGGCGCTGACGGAATACCTACCGGTGTCCTCCAGCGCACATATCCGCATCATCGGCGACCTCATGATCGGGTCCGACCCGGGAGCCGCGTTCACGGCCATCATCCAGCTGGGCACCGAGCTGGCCGTCATCCTTTACTTCCGGCATGACATCGCAAGGATCCTCACCCACTGGTGGCGCTGCCTCATGGGACGCAACGGCCGGGACCGCGCCCATCGCCTCGGAGCGGGGGACCGAGACGCGGCCCTGGGCTGGTACATCATCATCGGCACCCTTCCCATCGTCATCGCCGGTCTGCTTTTCCAGAACGTCATCGAGACCACCCTGCGCAATCTGTGGATCACCGTCACGGTTCTGCTGGTGTTCGGTGTGATTCTGTGGATCATGGACGCCCGCTCACGACAGATCAGGACGATGAACGACATGACGGCGAAGGACGCGCTGCTGTTCGGCATCGGGCAGATGCTCGCCCTCATCCCCGGAGTCTCCCGTTCCGGAGGGACCATCACCTTCGGCCGCGCGATGGGGTACACGCGCGAGGCGGCGGTCCGCGTGAGCTTCCTCATGGCCATCCCGGCGGTGTTCGGCGCCGGCATCCTCGAGGGGGTCAAGGCGCTGCATGACTACAAGGCGGATGCGATGTTCCCAGGCTGGGGGGCGACGATAGCGGCCACGGTCGTGAGCTTCGTCGTGGGATACGTCGTCATCATCGGGTTCCTGCGCTTCGTGTCGACGTTCTCGTACCGCGCCTTCGCGATCTATCGCATCGTCCTCGCGATCGTGGTCGCGCTGCTGCTCATCTCCGGGGTGCTTCCCGCCCTCGACTGAAACCCCGGGGCGCGGGGTGGGTCCCTGCGGCGTCGCCGGGACCGCGCGGGCAGGGATGAGCCCCCCCCCCCCCGCATGCTCATCGTCAGTCGCAGCCGCAGTCCTCGGAAGGCGTGCCGCCGTTCCTTTCGCCTCTCCCGCCCATGCGTCGCAGATAGTCCTCGGTCTCGTGCACCAGCTGCTCGGCCTGCACGGTCCCCGGCGAAGCCACATGCCGCGCGTGGCTCGCCCTGTCGTAGTCGGTCTCGAGTCGTCCGACGTAGTCGGCCAGCTCGTCGTTGCATCGCGCCAGAACAGACGCCTGCGAGCGCCATGCCTCCGCCTTCTGCGCCAGATCGCCCTGGTCCAGGTCGGTCCCGATCACGCAGGAAAGACCGTCGAGCATCTGCAGGGTCCCCTGCGGGCAGTCGTCGCTTCCGAGGTACTTGGGGACGGATACCCACATGCTGGTCGTGTCCAGCCCCTCCTCGTCCGCCATGCCATCCAGCACCGTGGGAATCCCCACGGGACCGTTGTACTCACGGTCCATATCGCAGGTGCACTGGGAGTCGGACACGTCCAGGGGGAGCGGCCGGGTGTGGGGACAGTCGGCGAACATCGATCCCAGGGTCACGATGCGATCCACGTCGAGCTCCTCGGCGATCCGCAGGCTCTGTCGGCAGTATTCGATCCACCGATAGTTGGGCTCGGGAGCGATCTGCGCGTACAGCCGACCTTTCTCCCCCATGTCGACCTCGTAGAAGGTGGTCTGCGGCCAGAGGATGCGCGCGCGACCGGTGACGTGGCACATCATGGGCCGCGCCACCTGATAGTCGTAGTAGCCGTCGCAGCGGATGTGGCGCACCTCCCGGGACTCATAGCGCGCGACGAGGTGTCGCACGACGTTCGTCGCGGACTGGCACGCGTCGTTCCACCCCTCGAAGGCCACGACCAGCGTCGTCTTCGGATCTCTCCCGTCAGCACCCATAGGAACCAATGTAACCGGGAGGACATGGCCCGGAACGCATGCCGCCCGTCTTCAGCCATCGGTGAATGGTCGCCGGACGCCTCGACCCGGGATACGACACGCGCATTTGCCACAGGATGGGTTGTCGTTTACAGTAGTGCCTCGTGCTTCGGCGGCCAGTCGGAGAGCATCGCGGACATAGCTTAGTTGGTAAAGCGCGACCTTGCCAAGGTCGAGAGCGCGGGTTCGAGTCCCGTTGTCCGCTCTAAGGTCCGAGGAGTTGATGACCTTACGGTGGGTTAGCCAAGCGGTTAGGCAGCGGCCTGCAAAGCCGTATAGACGAGTTCGACTCTCGTACCCACCTCTCATGAAACAGAATCGTATGTTCTGCGGAATGGTATGACCCGGGCGGTTGGCGCAGAGGTAGCGCACTTCCCTGACACGGAAGGGGTCACAAGTTCGAATCTTGTATCGCCCACACGGAACGGGGGTGGACGCCGGAAGACCGGCGTCCACCCCCGGGCTGACAGCCGGGTGATTGGCGCAGCGGCTAGCGCACTTCCTTCACACGGAAGGGGTCGTAGGTTCGATTCCTACATCACCCACCCGAATCGCCCGACCGGCGCGATATCCATGGTTCGACTCATGGATATCGCGCCTTTCTGCGCACGTCATGCGCCGGTGGAGTAGAATGGCCTAGATCGTATACAGGGGTGTCATCTCCCGGGATTCCTTGACGAGGCGTCCGATCACCGCGACGGCAGGCAGCGACGATTCCGGGCCTCATGGAAGGTCGGGATCATGGGGACGATCATCGCCATTCTTCCCTATGCCTCACTTGCGGCGGGGCTTTTCCTGCTGTTCGTCGCTCTGGTGCGCGGGCTTCACGGCAATCTCATGCTTCTGGTTCTTGGCGTCGTCCTGTGCGTCCTGGCCCTTGTGCCCGAGGTCTGGAGCGCTCTGGGGGCGCTGTACGGCGTGACCCCCTCCCAGCCGACCTCGTCCTCGTCGACATCGCAGGCCCTTCCCTCGTCGACGTCCGAACGAATGGAGCGGACGACGCCTCGCATCGGGGTGCTCCAGACGTCCTCGTCCGACGTGGACCGGACGTAACCGCATCCCGCTTCGGCGGACCGGAACCGGCCCTGTCCCTTGTCGCGAATCGACCGTATAGTGACGGCGTTGCACGACAGTCCAGGCCTGCACCCTAGTACCGCGGGCCCCGATAGAAAAGGACGACAATGGCCGAGGAAACCATCTCCATAACAGTCAGCGGAACGACAAGGGAGGTGGCGTCGGACACCACCGGAACACAGCTGTTCGTGGATGACCGCGACGTGATCGCCGTGAGTCTCAACGGCGAGCCCCGCGACCTGTACACCCCTCTGAAGGACGGCGACTCCCTCGAACCCATCGCGCTGGACAGCGCGGAGGGGATCGCCATCATGCGGCATTCGGCTACGCATGTCATGGCCCAGGCGGTGCAGGAGATCAGGCCGGACGCGAAGCTGGGAATCGGCCCCGTCATCGAGAACGGCTTCTACTACGATTTCGACGTCGACCGCCCCTTCACCCCGGAGGACCTCAAGCAGATCGAGAAGCGCATGCAGCGCATCATCCGCGAATCCCAGTCCTTCCGCCGCAGGGTCGTCACCGAGGCCGAGGCGCGTGAGGAGGAGAAGGACCAGCCCTACAAGCTCGAGCTCATCGGCGACAAGGAGGCGGCGCTCGACCCCGAGACCTCCACCGAGGTGGGTTCCTCCGAGCTGAGCATGTACGACAACATCGACCGCGACGGGAACGTCGTATGGAAGGACCTCTGCCGCGGACCGCATCTGCCCAACACGCGCTACGTCAGGGCCTTCAGGCTTGAACGCAGCGCCGCCGCCTACTGGCGGGGCAGCGAGCACAACCCCATGCTCCAGAGGATCTACGGCACCGCGTGGCCGACGAAGGAGTCTCTCAAGGCCTACATGACGCGCATGGAGGAGGCGGCGCGCCGAGACCATCGCAAGCTCGGCCAGGAGATGGACCTGTTCTCCTTCCCCGACGAGATCGGGCCCGGCCTTGCCGTGTTCCACCCCAAGGGGGCGGCCGTCATCAACGCCATGGAGGACTACTCCCGGGACCAGCACCGCCGCCATCACTACAGCTTCGTGCAGACCCCCCATATCACCAAGGGCGGCCTGTACGAGACCTCCGGCCATCTGCAGTGGTACAAGGACAACATGTACCCGCCCATGCGCGTCGACGAGGAGCGCGACAAGGACGGCAACATCACCAAGCAGGGCTTCGACTACTATCTCAAGCCGATGAACTGCCCCATGCACAACCTCATCTACAGGTCCCGGCAGCGCTCCTACCGTGAGCTTCCGCTGCGGCTGTTCGAGTTCGGAACCGTCTACCGCTACGAGAAAAGCGGCGTGGTGCATGGGCTCACCCGCGTGCGCGGCCTGACGCAGGACGACTCGCATATCTACTGCACGCGCGAGCAGATGAAGGACGAGCTCGCCAGCCTGCTCACCTTCGTCCTGGGCCTGCTCAAGGACTTCGGACTGAACGACTTCTATCTCGAGCTCTCCACCAAGGACCCGCACAAGTTCGTCGGGTCGGACGAGGTCTGGGAGGAGGCCACGAGCACCCTCGCCGAGGTCGCGAAGGACTCGGGCCTCGAGCTTGTCGACGATCCGGGCGGCGCGGCGTTCTACGGGCCGAAGATCTCCGTGCAGGCCCGCGACGCCATCGGGCGCACATGGCAGGTCTCGACCATCCAGCTCGACTTCAACCTGCCGGAGCGCTTCGGGCTCGAGTACATCGCGGCCGACGGTTCGCACCAGCGGCCGGTGATGATCCACCGGGCCCTGTTCGGCTCCATCGAACGCTTCTTCGCCATCCTGCTCGAGCACTACGCAGGCGCCTTCCCGGTGTGGCTCGCCCCCGTGCAGGTGATCGGAGTGCCCGTGGCGGACGAGTTTGCCGCGCATCTGACGACCTTCATCGCCGGCCTCGAGGACGACCTCGTCCGCTGCGAGCTCGATGAGTCCGACGACCGCTTCGGCAAGAAGATCCGTAGCGCCTCGAAATCGAAGGTCCCCTACACCATCATCGCCGGCGAGGAGGATACGAGCAACGGCGCGGTGAGCTTCCGCTTCCGCGACGGCAGCCAGCTCAACGGCGTTCCCGTCGCCCAGGCGCATGACTGGATCGTGCGCACCATCCATGACCATGTCCTGGTCAACACGGCCGACGACTTCCGGGCCGCCACCAGGTGATGCAGGAGGGGGCGGCCTCTGCGTTCCACGCGGGGGCCGCCCCCATGGAACGCATGCGATTCGGCGGCGTCCCCACCAGGCGGCAAAGAAAGGACATCCCGTGCTCGAACGCCTCAGATCGCCCTTCAAACGGCTGATCGCACCCGTGGCGAGATGGCTCGTATCCCTCGGACTGACGGCGAACGCGGTGACCGTGATCGGAGCCGTGGGCACCATCCTCGCCGCCGTGGCGACCGGGGTCACGGGGTGGCTTTTCGCCGGCGCGGCGGTGATGACGATTCTGGTCATCTTCGACTCCCTCGACGGGTCCATCGCCGCCATCACGACCGGAGGGACGCCATACGGCGCCTTCCTCGATTCCACGCTGGACAGGATCGCCGATTGGGCCGTCCTCGTCTCCGTGACCCTCTACTTCATTCTTCACACGCCCTGGTCGCGGACGTGGAACAGCGCTCCCACGGCCGCCGACGCCGTGGCATGGACGGGCATCGTTGCAGCACTGGTGGCCGTGATGACCTCGTTCGTCACCTCCTACGCGCGCGCACGAGCGGAGTCGGTCGGATACGAGGCGAAGAACGGCGTCGCGACGCGTTCCGACCGTCTCGCCATCATCCTCGTCGGCATGGCGCTGGCGGGGCTCACGGGCGTCGACGCCATACTCGCGGCCGATATGGTGCTGCTCGCCGTTCTGGGAGCCGTCACGGTGGTTCAGCGCATGGCCTTGGTGCACCGCGAGATGACGCGGGACGACGAAGGCGCCTAAGCCCGGTCCCGCGTCATACCAAGGGTCATGTCGGCTTCTGGCCTTACAATCATGTCGTTTTCCGTATACCCAACCTGCTAGGAGCAATATGTCAGGGCATTCCAAGTGGGCGACCACCAAGCACAAGAAGGCCGCCATCGACGCGAAGCGCGGCAAGCTGTTCGCGAAGCTCATCAAGAACATCGAAATCGCGGCGCGCATGGGCGGAGGGGACCCCGACGGCAATCCGACCCTGTATGACGCCATCGTCAAGGCCAAGAAGGCCTCAATGCCCGCCGACAACATCAAGCGCGCGGTCAAGCGCGGGTCCGGCGATGAGGCCGGGGCCGCCAACTACGAGGACATCGTCTACGAGGGCTACGCCCCGGCCGGCGTCGGCCTCATCATCGAATGCCTCACCGACAACCGCAACCGCGCCGCGGCGGAGGTCCGTTCGACGCTGACCAAGGGCAACGGCTCGCTGGCGACCTCCGGTGCGGTGAGCTTCAACTTCGAGCGCAAGGGCCAGATCGTCGTTCCCGCCGAAGGCGTGGACTTCGACGCCCTGTTCGACAAGGCCGCGGAGGCGGGTGCGGAGGACGTCCAGGATGACGGCGACGAGTACACGGTGGTGACCGACCCCTCCGATCTCATCGAGGTGCGCAAGGCCCTGCAGACCGCCGGAGTGGACTACGACTCGGCCGACCTCGTCATGATGCCGAAAACCGAGGTGGAGCTCGACCTCGACGACGCCCACAAGGTCTCCCGGCTCATCGACAATCTCGATGACCTCGACGACGTCCAGAACATCTACAGCAACTGGACCGCCTCCGACGAGGTGATGGAGCAGCTCGCCGAGCTGGAGTAGCCGTGATCATTCTCGGCGTCGACCCCGGTCTGACGCGCTGCGGCGTCGGAGTCATCGAGGCGGGGGAGGGCCGCAGGCTCTCCTTCGTCCATGTCGACGTGGTGAGGTCGGATCCGCACGTCTCGCAGGATCTGCGCCTCCTTGCCATCTATGACGGCCTCGTCGCCAAGATGGACCGCTTCGCCCCCGACGCCGTCTCAATCGAACGCGTGTTCGCCCAGGAGAACCTCAACACGGTGCTGGGGACCGCCCAGGCGGCCGGTCTGGCCATGCTCGCGGCGGCACAGCGGGGCATACCGGTCGCTTTGCATACCCCGACGGAGGCCAAGATGGCCATCACCGGGAACGGAACCGCCCAGAAGATCCAGGTCGAGCGGATGGTCATGCGCATCCTGAGGCTCAACGCCATGCCGACCCCGCCGGACGCCGCAGACGCCCTCGCCCAGGCCATCTGCCATGCGCTCAGACCAGCCGGAGCCCTGCAGGGCGGCGAACGCGAGGAGCATCTCACCGAGGCCCAGCGACAGTGGGCCCTGGCCGAGCAGAGGCGTCGCGGTCGTCGGCGGATCAACGGCGACAGAGGCATGTAGCCGGATCCATCCCCATCCCTGCATGGCCGTGCGTCGTCCGGTTCCTCTCGGATTCGAAGGCTCGCGGCCGTGTAGTAGGATATCGAACAGATGTTCGAAGACGTATTCGAGGGGAGGACGGGCATGATCGGCATGCTTCGCGGCCAGGTCGTCTCCGTGGACGGGAACGCCGCGCTCATCCTCGTGGGAGGAATCGGATTCGACGTCCATATGCCGCATCGTGACCTTGCGGCGCTGCATGCCGGGGCGGACGTCAGCGTGTCCACGGTTCTCGCCGTGGCCCAGGACCAGCCCGTGCTCTACGGCTTTCTGACGGCCGCCGCGAAGCGCATGTTCCTTCAACTGCAGAAGGCCAGCGGAATAGGCCCCAAGGTGGCGCAGTCCCTGCTGTCCACCCTTACGCCGGACGACCTCGCCCGCGCCATCGCCGACGGCGACGCGGCGGCCCTGGCTAAGGCTCCGGGACTGGGACGCAAGGGGGCGCAGAAAATCATCCTCGAGCTCAGGGGCTCCATCGACGTCGACGCCTCCGCTGGCCCCGTCGGCTCCGCGGACGATGTCACGGAGCCGACGGTGGACCGCCAGGTGGTCGAGGGACTCGTCTCCCTCGGCTGGTCCGAGCAGGAGGCCGGACGGGCCGTGTCGCACGTTCGTCTGGAGGGACGGAACGACGATTCCGTCAGCGCCGCGACGAAGACGCCGGACGCCGTCCCGGAGGACGCCGCCGGGCTGCTTCGCGAGGCGCTGGCCTGGCTGGATAGAGGGAGATAGGCATGACAGCGGCACAAGCGCGGAACGAAGACGCCGCCGTCGCACGAGGAAACGCCGGCGCACGTGAGGAATCCCTGCGCATGGTCTCCTCCGCCCCGGTGGGCGACGAGCCCGTCAGCGACGAGGAGCTGCGTCCCCATGCCCTGGACGGATTCATCGGTCAGCCCCGGCTCAAGGCCCAGCTCCAGCTTTTCCTCGACGCCGCCCGCAAGCGCGACGTGCCTCCCGACCATATCCTTCTGGCCGGCCCTCCCGGACTGGGAAAGACGACCCTGGCGATGATCGTCGCCAACGAGCTCGCCGTCCCCATCCGCGTGACGTCGGGCCCGGCGATCCTCCATGCGGGCGACCTCGCCTCCATTCTCAGCTCCCTGGACACCGGGGAGGTTCTGTTTATCGACGAGATCCACCGTCTTCCCCGTGCCGCGGAGGAACTCCTCTACATCGCCATGGAGGACTTCAGGGTGGATGTGATGGTCGGAAAGGGACCGGGAGCCTCCTCCATCCCGCTGACGCTTCCGCGCTTCACCGTCGTGGGGGCAACGACCCGGGAGGGGATGCTTCCCGCGCCGCTGCGGGCCCGCTTCGGCTTCACCGCGCATCTGGACTTCTACCCCCATGACGAGCTGGAAAGGCTGGTCGACCGCTCGTCCGGCGTGCTGGGCATCACGCTGGGGCCGGGCGCGGCCGCCGAGCTGTCCCTCAGGTCCCGCGGGACGCCGCGAATAGCGAACCGTCTTCTGCGTCGCGTGCGCGACTGGGCCATCGTCCATGACCTCGACGTGATCGGGCAGAAGGACGTCCATGACGCCCTGGCTCTGTACCAGATCGATTCCGAAGGGCTCGACCGACTTGACATCGCCGTGCTCAGGGCCATCGTCACAAGCTTCGCGGGAGGTCCCGTCGGCCTCAACAACCTCGCCGCCATGGTCGGCGAGGAGGCCGAAACCGTGGAGACCGTCTGCGAGCCGTATCTCGTTCGGGAGGGCTTTCTGGTGCGTACGCCGAAGGGACGCGTCGCCACCAGACGCGCATGGACGCATCTGGGCCTCGACCCCGATGACGACCAGGGCGGCGACGCGGCATCGGATGTCAGCAAGCTCTTCTAGCATGATGTTCCTGGACGTCCGACAGCCGTCGTCCCCCCAGTCCGTGAGGAGTCAGCGCAGTGGATCAGAACACCCTGTTCATCATCGTCATCGTCGTCATGCTCGCCGGCATGATGTTCTGGCAGTCCCATAAGGCCAAGCAGCAGCAGCAGAAGGTCAAGGACTTCCGGGAGTCGCTCCAGCCAGGCACCGAGGTGATCACCATCGGCGGGGTCATCGGCAAGGTCGTCTCCGTCGACTCCCGCTACGAGGAGATCGTCATCGACTCGGACGGTTCAGTCATGCGCTTCACCTTCCGCTCCATCTCGAAGGAGTACGTCCGTCCCGCCTATGTGGATGACAGCGAGGTCGACGAGCACGGCAACCCGCTGCCCTCCGCCAACCCCACCGACGCGGACGGCGCGGATCAGGTTCCGGTGGACTCCGATCCAGATGCGACGGTCCCCGACTCCGGAGACGGGGTCCGGGTGGAGCCGATACAGGAGCCGGAAGCCTCCGACGCGTCGACGATCCAGAAGGATGCGCCGGGCGCGGGGAACGTCGCCGCACCCCGAGAGCTTTAGCCCGTCATCGGGATGCGGGCGCCTGATCGTCATGCCCTCATCCCGCCCGAATGACGGACTTCGCAGAGCACATACAGCAGTCAAGGACAGGCAGGCATGGCAGACAGCGATATCAGCATCGACAAGCTGAGCAACGTCGACAGGAAGGATGCGGAATACCTGGTCTCCCTCATCCGGTCGATTCCCGGATTTCCCAAGAAGGGGATTCTCTTCCGCGATTTCATGCCCGTTCTGGCCGATCCCCGGGGTCTGCGGATCATGATCGCGGCGCTGGAGGCATCGCTTCCGGTCCCCGCCGACTCCTTCGATTCCGTGGCCGGTCTGGAGGCCCGGGGCTTCCTCTTCGGTCCGGCCCTGGCATGGCGGCTCGGCAAGGGCTTCATCGCCGTGCGCAAGGCCGGCAAGCTTCCCCCGAAGACGGTCGGCGAGCAGTACTCCCTGGAGTACGGAACCCAGACGATCGAGGTGGAGACCTCGGCGGTCTCTCCGGGGGAGCGCGTGCTCATCGTCGACGACCTCATCGCCACCGGTGGAACGGCGAGCGCCGCCGCCGACCTCATCGAGAAATGCGGAGGCCTCGTCGCGGGCTTCAGCTTCGTCATGGAACTCGAGGGACTTGACGGAACCGCCGCCCTCAAGGGCCGTCCCATCAGCTCCCTGCTCACGATGCCGGCCTGAACCCGCGCCGTCGCTTCCGAGGAAAAGATCCACCACGAACCAGAGGTGAGCGAGGAATGGACCTCTACGAATTCCAGGCCAGACAGCTACTCGAGGAGGCAGGCATCCCCGTGCCGTCGGCGGTGTACGCCGCCACCGTCGGTGACGCCGGGAACGCCGCTGACGACGTCGGCTACCCCTGCGTCGTCAAGGGCCAGGCGACGATAGGACACCGCGGACAGGCGGGAGCGGTGCGTCTGGCACGGAACCGTGACGAGGCCGAGGTCCTGGCGGAGAAGATCCTCCCGATGAGAATCCATGGCCATGCGGTCAACGGCGTGCTCGTCGCCGAGGGCAAAAGCATCCTGCACGAGTACTACGTCTCGATCTCGATCGACAGGTCCTCTCGTGACTTCGACGTCCTCGCGACGGCCAACGGCGGGACGGAGGTCGAGGAGGTCGCCCGGATGCACCCCGAATCCGTTCGGCGGCTGCATATCGAGGCGCTTGATGACTTCGGACCCCAGGATGCACGGCGCATGGCCGAGGACATCGGCTTCTACCATGCCGACGTCGACCAGGCGGCCGAGGTTCTGCTGCGCATGTGGCGGTGCTTCCGCGACAACGATGCCACACTGGTGGAGATCAACCCTCTGGCGAAGATCGGCGATCCGGATGACGAGTCGTCCAAGTCGCTGTGCGCCCTGGACGCGAAGATCTCCCTCGACGACAACGCCGCCTTCCGCCACCAGGGCTGGACGCGATTCGAGGACACGGCGCATCGCGATCCCTTCGAGGCGCGCGCCCGCGAACTCGGCCTGCACTACGTGCATCTCGATGGCCAGGTGGGGGTCATCGGCAATGGGGCCGGCCTTGTCATGAGCTCCCTGGATGCCGTCGCCGGGGCCGGGCGGACGCAGCGGACCGGGGTCAGGGCAGCCAACTTCCTCGACATCGGGGGAGGGGCGTCCGCGAAGGTGATGAGCGACAGCCTGGGCATCGTCCTGTCGGATCCGCAGGTGAGATCCGTGCTCATCAACGTGTACGGAGGCATCACCTCCTGTGACGAGGTGGCGAGGGGCCTGCTGGACGCCGTCGCCGAGCACGACCCGTCGCTGCCCATCGTGGTGCGCTTCGACGGCAATCAGGCCGCGCGAGGGCTCAGTATCCTCAGCGCTGCGCGCGATCCTCGCATCCTCGTGAGGTCGACGATGGAGGAGGCGGCGCAGGCCGCCGCACAGGCCGCCGCGGAGCCCTCGGAAACCGCGAAGGAGGGCTCGCGATGACGCTGTTCATCGAGGACGGAGCCCCCGTCATCGTCCAGGGCATGACAGGGCGCCAGGGGATGCTTCACACCTCCAGGATGCTCCGTGCAGGGACGAGAATCGTAGGAGGCGTGAATCCGCGCAAGGCGGGGGAGATCGTCGACTTCCCCGGCGCCGCCGACGGCGAGGACGCCCATATCCCGGTCTTCGCCGACTGCGCCGCCGCCAGACGGGCCACCGGCGCGCGGACCAGCGTGGTCTTCGTTCCGCCGAGGTTCGCCAAGGACGCGATGGTCGAGGCCATCGAGGCCGGCATGACGCTTGTCGTCGTCATCACCGAAGGCATTCCCGTCGCCGACACCGCCTACGCCGTGGAGCTCGCCCTCAGGCACGGAGCCCGCATCGTGGGACCCAACTGCCCGGGCCTGATCACCCTGCCCGAGACCACGGACCGGCATGGCTGCAATCTGGGCATCATCCCTGACGGCATCGTCGGCCGCGGGCCGCTCGGCCTCGTGTCGAAGTCGGGCACGCTGACCTATCAGCTCATGGGAGAGCTTGCGGACATCGGCTTCACCGCCTGTCTGGGCGCCGGAGGCGACCCGATCGTGGGCACCACCCTTCAGGAGGCCCTTCAAGCCTTCGAGGCGGACGCGGCCACGAAGGGCGTGATGATGATCGGGGAGATCGGGGGCGGCGCCGAACAGGACGCGGCCCGATGGGCGGACACGCATATGACGAAGCCCGTCGTCGCCTACATCGCCGGGTTCACCGCTCCCGAAGGGCGTCAGATGGGACATGCCGGAGCCATCGTCTCGGGTGACAGGGGAACGGCAAAGGACAAGAAGAAGACACTTGAGGCCGCGGGGATTCCCGTGGGAGCGACCCCCGCCCAGGCCGCTCATCTCATGCGGGAGACCCTGCGCGGGGTCCTCGGCGCGTGAAGCCAGCAGCCGTGGGGAGACTACGGGGGACGCTCGCGGGGGGAGCCGTCGCCCTTCTTTCCCTGACGGTCTCCTCCCTGGGGGTGGGACTGCTTCTCGCGCTGACCCTGCTGGTGATCTCCATGGAGGAGGGCGGGGACAACCTCTCGCAGTTCTCGGTCTCCCTCACCGAGGCGGCGATGCTTCTGGCCCAGGGCGTGGGCTTCCGCTGGGGCGTCGTGACGCTCACCCTCATCCCACTGCTGTTGACGTCTCTTCTCATCGCACTGGTGATGACCCTCGCCCAGCGGCTGTCCACATCGGCGTCGGGCTTCATCGCGGGGCTCACCGTCTGGCTCGTCGTCAACGCCGTCTTCACGCAGGGGGTGCAGGTCGTTCTGCTCGACCCCCTGTGGCTCGTTCTGGTCAAGACGGGATCGGTGTTCACCGTGGGTTATGCCCTCGCCGCCATGCCGGCCTCGCCGATCATGACGCGTGTGCGGGGCACCTGGCGTGATCGCCTGCCTCCGGAGATCACCCGTATGCTCGGCATCGGCTTTCGACTCGCCGCGACCCTGGTCATCGCATCCCTTGGCATCGGATGCCTCGTCGTCATCGCATGGACGATGATGGACTGGCGGGCGATGCTGGCCGTGTTCGACATGACGGGCATGGGCACCGGGTCCCGCATCCTGACCACCGTCTGCACCCTTGCCTGGCTTCCCAACCTCTGTCTGTGGGCGGCCTCATGGGTCTTCGGATCGGGATTCTCCATCGGCGCCCTGGCCACCTTCACGATGTGGACGGGACAGTCCGCCGAGCTTCCCGCCATCCCCGTCCTGGGGCTGCTTCCCGGACAGGTCGAATTCTCCACGCTCCGAACCTGCCTGCTTCTTCTCCCCGGGGCGATTTCGATGGTCCTGATGCTTGCCGCCATGCTCTCGAACCGCGGGTTCGCCGTACGACCGACGCGCATCGGAGACGGATCCGACCCGCGCGCCTTCGTCCGCGACCTCCTGCGCCTCGCCTACCCCGCGGGATCGGCGCTTCTCGCCGTCATTCTTCTGTCCGCATCCGCCAGCGGCCTGTTCGCGCTGTCCAACGGATCACTGGGAGTCAACCGCCTCAGGAATCTCGGAGTCTCCGTGTCGGATGCCACGAGGGCCGTCGTTCGCCCGGCGGTCCTCGGACTGCTGTCCGGCTGGCTGTTCGTCGTCATCGCCGCGGCCGGCGTCTTCGCAATACGCTGGATCCGCTCGTCCCTGCAGAGGCGACGGGAAGCCCCGACGGAGGGAACGGGGGAGAGCGACGCGACCCTCGCGGGGACGCCGCCCCCGAGAATCGTCACATCCGGACAACAATCCAAGGAGGACAATGATGACAACATCGAACCGACCGATACGACGGGCTCTGGTATCCGTCTATCATAAGGAGGGGCTCGACGTGCTCGCCAAGGCCTTCGTCTCGGCGGGGGTGGAGGTCGTGTCCACCGGTTCGACCGCACGCAGGCTCCGCGAGCTCGGGGTGGGCGTCACCGAGGTCAGCGACGTCACGGGGTTCCCCGAAAGCCTGGGAGGACGCGTCAAGACCCTGGACCCGCACATCCACGCCGGAATCCTGGCCGACATGACGAATCCCGAGCATGTCAGCGAGCTGAAGGGACTGGGCATCTCTCCCTTCGATCTCGTCGTCGTCAATCTTTATCCCTTCGCCGACACCGTCCGCTCGGGGGCCGACGAGGCCGCCTGCATCGAGAAGATCGACATCGGCGGCCCGTCGATGGTGCGGGGCGCCGCGAAGAACAGCGCCAGCGTCGCCGTCGTCACCGACCCGGACGACTACGCCCTCGTGGCGGAGCGCATCGCGAACGGCACGGGATTCAGCCTGGAGGAACGTCGCTGGCTGGCCGGCAAGGCATTCGCCCACACCGCCTCCTACGATGCGACCATCGTCGAGTGGGCCTCGAAGCGGTGGTCCAGACCAGGCAGCGTAGCCGCGCCCGCGGCCGAGGATGGGATCGGGGAGACGGAGTTCCCACAGCCGCTTACCAGGACATGGACGCGATCCCATGCCCTGAGATACGGCGAGAACCCCCATCAGCAGGCCGCCCTCTATCTCGATCCTCTCGCCCCTGGCGGATTCGCCCACGCCGCCCAGCTCGGCGGCAAGCCGATGAGCTACAACAACTACGTCGACGCCGACGCCGCCTGGCGGGCCGTGTGGGACTTCGCCCCGGCAATCGCCGTGGCCGTCGTCAAGCACAACAACCCCTGCGGACTCGCCATCGGCTCCACCGTCGCCGAGGCCCACCGCAAGGCCCATGCCTGCGACCCGCTCAGCGCCTACGGCGGCGTCATCGCGGCCAACACGACCGTGAGCATGGAGATGGCCGAGGGCATCCACCACATCTTCACCGAGGTCATCGTCGCCCCCGACTACGAGCCGGGGGTCGTCGACTTCCTGCGCCAGCACAAGAAGAACCTGCGCATCCTCAAGGTGCAGGAGCCACCGACGTCGCCCACGCAGCTGCGGTGCATCGACGGGGGCCTTCTCGTGCAGTCCACGGATCTCATCGACGCGCCCGGCGACGAACCCGACGCCTGGAGGCTCGTCTCCGGGGACTCCGCCGACGCGTCCACGCTGCGCGACCTGCGCTTCGCCTGGCATGCGGTGCGCTGCGTGAAGTCGAACGCCGTGCTGCTCGCGCATGACGAGGCCACGGTGGGCATCGGCATGGGTCAGGTCAACCGCGTCGACTCCTGCCATCTGGCGGTGACGAGGGCGAACACCCTGGCGGAGGGAACGGACAGGGCCACGGGCTCGGTCGCCGCCTCCGACGCCTTCTTCCCCTTCCCGGACGGGGCGCAGATCCTCATCGACGCCGGCGTGAAGGCCATCGTGCAGCCCGGCGGCTCCATCCGTGACGACGAGGTCATCGCGGCCGCCAGGAAGGCCGGAGTGACGATGTATCTGACCGGCACGCGGCATTTCTTCCACTGATTCACCGACCACGACGTTAATCAGGCCGGCACAAGGCGTCGGATGGCGACCTGCGCCGGCCTGGTGTTCCGGCGCGCGTCTGCGCCTCGGACCCCTTATGCGCTCCGGGATGAGCCCGCCGTCGAGGCCTATGGGGGGTATCGTGGGAAGCCAACGGAACCAAGGCCCGTCCAAGGTCCCGGCGAAACCGCTCTCCACGACATGGGAGGTACGCGATCCCGGAACGCCGGCGAGTACGATCACGGAACGGTGGGAAGGTCAGGTGGGACGAATGCCGAAGCACCCCTTCGTCTCGGAGAATCAGGAGGGACGCCCGGTCTTCGAATGGTCCGTTGCGCTCGTCACCCTCATCGCCATCCTCCTCGCCGCGCTCGGATACGCGATGGAGGCCACGGCGACTCTTGCCGTGACCTCCATCGTCTGCGGGGTCCTGCGTCTCGCGCTGCGGGAACGCAGCCCCTGGAAGGTGCGCTCAGTCGGATTCGACGCGGCTATCGGCATCCTCTTCGGACTCGGTCTGCTGCTCGTCTTCCTGAGCATCGGGATCATCGTCTGAGGCATCCGAATCGGTCTCGTCGTCATCGTCCTCCGCATCGGCGGCGTCCTGCGCGACCGGACCGGTCGCACGGCCGGAGAGCATCTGGGCGACAATGACGACGAGGGCCACGAGGGCGGCCGCCAGCACGGGGCATATCCAGAACACCCAGAGCTGCTGCAGAGGCTGCTGCGACAGACCCTGGTTCTGGGCGAACACGGCGATTCCCGTGGATCTGGCGGGATTGAGCCCCGCCCCCGTCAGCGGATAGGCGACGGCCGCGCCGAGCCCATAGGCCATGCCCATGACCAGGCCGTGGTCCTCGGTCGGGCTTCCATCCTGTCGAAGGGTGCGCAGGGCGGCCGCGATGACGATCATCGAGCCCACGACCTCGACGAGCACGGCGAGACCGATGCTGAAGCTGATGTTCACGCTGCTCAGGGTGGAGTATGACACGGAGCCGTCATCGAATCCGTTGACGACCGGCGTCAGCCAGACGGAGGCCTTCACCGAGGAGGACGTGGGAAGAAGAAAGCGCAGCAGGGCACCGGCCCCCAGGGAACCCAGAATCTGGGCCACGATGTAGATGAGCCCATCCAGCGGGGCCGTGCGTCCGGTGAGCATCGCGGCCACGGTGACGGCGGGGTTGTAGTGTCCTCCCGACAGCTTCCCCATCACCGTGGTGACGGCCGCATACGCGAGTCCCGTGGCCACCGCGATGAAGGCCATGTTCACGCCATACATCGCGGTTCCATAGGAGCTCACCATGTAGATGGCCAGGAAGACGAACAGGCTTCCGACGAGCTCGGCGCCCGCCCGGAGCGCCAGAGGGGTCGCCACGGACGGGAGGCCGACGGCTGTGCGATTGCTCATATGCTGATCCTTAGTGTGATGAGGGAATCCCCGAAACGCAAGTCAGTGTATCAGCCCGTCCTGCGGTCCGGCTCTTCGCGCGGCCGGCGGAACCGGCATTGAGATACCATGGACGGCGCCATGCATGTGCGATCCGAAAGGGTGGACGACGGCAGGGCTTTGACGAAACGGCCACGTTGGGAGAACGATGCCACACCCCTATGAACAGCAGTCACCAAACGACGAAGCACGGCAGGCGCACAGGCCGCATGGGACGGACGACGAGGAGGGAATCCGCCTCCAGAAGATTCTTGCGCAGGCGGGCTTCGGATCGCGGCGGGCCTGCGAGCGCATGATCCTCGACGGCAGGGTCGAGGTCGACGGCGAGCTGGTCACCCAACTGGGGGCGCGCGCCGATCCCTCGCACCAGCAGATCCGCGTTGACGGCTCGCGTGTGAGGATCAACACGAACCATGTCACCCTGGTCCTCAACAAGCCGCGACGGGTGCTCAGCACCATGGACGACCCCAAGGGCCGCTACACGCTGCGCGACATCGTCGGCGACCGCTACGAACGCATCTTCCATATGGGACGCCTCGACTACGACTCCGAGGGCCTCATCCTCATGACGAACGACGGGGAGCTCAGCGAGCACGTCATGCATCCGCGCTATGAGGTCGAGAAGACCTATGTGGCCACCGTCGAAGGGCGCATACCCGGCACCGTCTGCCGGCGTCTGGTCACCCAGGGGGTTCGCCTCGACGACGGCCCGATCAGCTTCGACCGCTGCGCCATCATCGATTCCAGCCGTGAGACGACGATCGTCAAGGTGGTGCTGCATTCGGGTCGCAACAGGATCGTCCGGCGCGTGCTCGCTTCGGTGGGCTTCCCCGTCCGTCGTCTGGTGCGCACCCAGATCGGTCCCATCCGGCTGGGGGATCTCAAGCCGGGTTCCTACCGAGTGCTCTCGTCCACGGAGGTCCGGTCTCTGTCCAAGGAGGTGGGTCTGTGATCCGCGTCGCGATCGACGGCCCCGCAGGGGTCGGCAAATCCTCGACCTCGAGGGCATTGGCCCGGCATTTCGGCCTCGCCTATCTGGATACGGGGTCGATGTACCGGGCCTGCGCCTGGTGGTGCCTGCATCACGGGATAGACCTCGACGCCGATCCCATCGACGCGCAGACCGTCACGGAGACCGTGGGGGAGTTCTTCACGGGAGGGCACGCTGACTTCGGCGTCGACCCCGACGAGCCCTCCGTCCACGCCGACGGGAGGGACATCAGCGAGGCGATCCGCTCCGCCGAGGTCTCCTCGCATGTCTCGAAGGTGTCCGGGGTCATCCCCGTCCGGCACGTCCTCATCGCCGCCCAGCGCGCCATCATCGAGGGGGAACGCGCTGAGGGCTCCTTCTCGGCGGGGAAGGGGATCGTCGTCGAGGGCCGGGACATCACCACCGTGGTGGCGCCGGACGCCGAGGTCCGCGTCCTGCTCACCGCCCGCGAGGAGGTGCGCCAGGCGCGCCGCAGCGGGCAGATGGTCGTCGGGGTCGGGGGCGAGGACGTCGCCGCACGCGATCGTGCCGACTCCGCGGTGACGAGCTTCCTGTCCGCGGCCGATGGAGTGACGACGCTGGACAACTCCGACCTCACCTTCGACCAGACACTCGACGCGCTTGTCCATCTCGTGGATGACGCGATCGAGGAGCAGAACCGACGGCTGTATGCCGCGAATCTCGAAGGCTACGACCTTGACGAGGACGACCTGCGACTCATCGAGGAGACACGGGTCCCGGGCGCCATGGACACGCAGGCCGGTCCCGAACCGATCGGCGTCCTCGCGGTCGTGGGGCGTCCCAACGTGGGCAAGTCCACCCTCGTCAACCGGATTCTCGGGCGTCGCGCCGCGGTGGTCGAGGATACCCCGGGTGTCACCCGGGACCGCGTCGCCTATGACGGCGAATGGGCGGGGACGTCATTCCGTCTCCTCGATACCGGAGGCTGGGAGACCGACGTCGCGGGACTCGACTCCGCGGTGGCCTCGCAGGCGGAGGTCGCGATCCGGATGGCCGACGCCCTGGTGTTCGTCGTCGACGGACAGGTGGGAATGACGGCCACCGACGAGCGGATCGTCGCGCTGCTGCGCTCCTCCGGACGTCCTGTCACGGTGGCGGTGAACAAAATCGACGGACAGAACGCGGAATACCTCTCCGCCGAGTTCTGGAAGCTCGGCCTGGGACAGCCCTACGGCATCTCGGCCCTGCACGGACGCGGCATAGGCGACCTTCTGGACGCCGCCGTGGGCTCCCTGCGGAGGACGACGCGGCGATCCGGAGCGGCCACGCCCTCCGGTCTGCGTCGCGTGGCTCTTGTGGGGCGTCCCAACGTGGGCAAGTCATCGCTGCTCAACGAGCTCGCCCATGAGCAGAGGTCGGTGGTCGACCCCACCGCCGGGACGACGCGGGATCCCGTCGACGAGGTCATCGACATCGGCGGGGACGACTGGCTGTTCATCGACACCGCGGGGATCCGTCGCCGTCAGCATCGTCTGACGGGCGCCGAATACTATTCGGCCCTGCGCACGCAGGCCGCCATCGAGCGCGCGGAACTCGCCCTGGTGCTGTTCGACGCCTCCCAGCCCATATCGGATCAGGACCTCAAGGTCATGAGCCAGGCCGTCGACGCCGGACGCGCCGTCGTGCTGGTCTTCAACAAATGGGATCTGGCGGACGAGTTCGTCCGCCAGCGCGTCGAGCGACTGTGGAACACCGAGTTCGACCGGGTGACCTGGGCCAGACGCGTCAACCTTTCGGCGAAGACCGGATGGCACACCAACCGGCTTCCCGACGCCATGCGCGAGGCCCTGGCCTCCTGGGACCGCCGGATCTCCACGGGACGGCTCAACGCGTTCCTCGGACGTCTGCAGTCGGCGAATCCGCATCCCCTGCGGGGAGGACGCCAGCCGCGCATCCTCTTCGCCACCCAGGCCTCCACGCGCCCGCCGCGTTTCGTGATATTCGCGACGGGATTCCTCGAGCACGGCTATCGACGTTTCATCGAAAGGTCGCTGCGCGAGGAGTTCGGCTTCGAGGGCACCCCCGTCCAGATCTCCGTGACGGTGCGGGAACGCAGACGGCGCTGACGGCTCTCCCGTCCAGAGCCCTCCGCAAGCCAAGAAGACGACACGGGCGGACGAACGAGGGCACGCCGGTTTGAGCGCTCGGACGGCCTGTGGTAGGCTGTCCACTCGGTGCCGCAGGCACCGTTCGGGCCGTAGCGCAGCTTGGTAGCGCACTTGACTGGGGGTCAAGGGGTCGCGGGTTCAAATCCCGCCGGCCCGACGATATGGCGACGGGGTTTTCCGTCGCCTTCGTCGTCGGGACGGCAGATTCCCATGACGATGTCCTCTGGGGGCCTATGGGGTCGAGGAAGTCGCCATGCTCCTCGCGCGCCCGGATAATCGACGTCGGCGAATCAAAGGAGTCCATGGTGACAGACCCGTTCGATGCAGCGGCCGCGAAGATGAGGGATGCCGCGATGAGCGACGTCGCCATCGCTCAGTTCCATCGTCTGTACGACGCCTGGAAATCGGATTCCGGTGGGGCCTGGATTCGCGAGCAGGACGTCGAACCCGTGACCGACGTGCCCAGCTTCCACGACGTGTACGACACCATCGACCATGACAGGGCCGTCGCGGCCTTTGCGAGGACGGCCTTCCTCAAGCTCAATGGCGGGCTTGGCACGTCCATGGGTCTGTCGGGCGCGAAGTCGCTGCTTCCGGTGCGCCGCCACAAGGCACGGCAGATGCGATTCATCGACATCATCCTTGGCCAGGTCATCATGGCCCGACATCGTCTGGGCGTCCCGCTTCCCCTGACGCTGATGGACTCCTTCCGGACCTCGCGCGACACCATGCGCGTCGTCGACCGCAACCGGCATTTCAGGCAGTCCGATGTACCCCGGGAGATCATCCAGCACCAGGAGCCCAAAATCCTCGAATCGACGGGTCTGCCGGTCGACTTCCCCAAGAATCCGGATCTTGAATGGTGCCCCCCCGGGCACGGCGACCTGTTCTCCACCATCTGGGAGTCCGGACTCCTCGATGCGCTGGAGAGCAGGGGCCTTCGATACCTCTTCATCTCCAACTCCGACAACCTCGGGGCCAGACCGTCGAGAACCCTCGCCCAGCATTTCGAGAACACCGGGGCCCCCGTCATGGTGGAGGTCGCCGTCCGCACCGACGCCGACCGCAAGGGAGGGCATCTGGTACGTGACCGCAGAACCGGACGTCTGCTGCTGCGCGAGATGACGCAGGTGCACCCCGACGACCGATCGGCGGCCCAGGACATCTCGCGTCATCCCTACTTCAACACCAACAGCATCTGGATGCGCATCGACGCTCTCAGGGACCTTCTCTCCCGATATGACGGGGTGCTGCCCCTTCCCATCATCGTCAACCACAAAGAAGTCGACCCCACCGACCCGGGGTCCGACAAGGTCGTCCAGCTGGAGACCGCCATGGGTGCGGCCGTATCCCTGTTCGACGGGGCCCTCTGCGTGCAGGTGGATCGCATGAGGTTCCTGCCGGTCAAGACCACGGACGACCTGTTCATCATGCGCTCCGACCGCTTCCATCTCACCGATTCCTTCGAGATGGAGGACGGGGACTACCACTTCCCTTCGGTCAGTCTCGATGAGCGCTACTACCGCAACATCGAGGACTTCGACGAGCGCTTCCCCTATTCGATGCCCTCCATCGCCGCGGCCCGGTCCGTCACCATCCAAGGCGACTGGACCTTCGGCCGCAACGTCACTATGTACGGCGACGCGCGCCTTGAGGACCAGGGCCATCCCAGCTATGTTCCCGACGGGCAGTTCGTCGGACCTCAGGGCATCGAGCCCGACGACTGGGTCTGATCCCGTTTCGGTGTGCTCCGAAGGGCCTCACGGCATGGCGTTCCGGTCCTCTTCCCCTGAAAGGCTCCGGACCCACTCGCGGCCATCCGACAGGGCTTTCCGGCTATCCTCCCCGTCGCTCGGCCAAGCCTGAAACCGGGACATGACATCGGGAAGCGGGCTGACACATTGTGGTGAAAACGCCGACATCCGCGTGCGGACGCTCTACTATGGAACAAGGTGCGCGCCGACAGGCCGCACTACACATGGAACGATAACGATACGCGAGGACCAATGGCAGAGGGAAGCAGCGGGAGGCGGCGTTTTTCCGACAAATGGGGCAAGCACGAGCTCGACGTGCTCGCGGTTCTGTCGTCGGCGTTCCCACAATGGCTGACCTCCCGCCAGATAGCCCAGAGGGTCAAGGCATACGCCGACTCCTATGGCGAGCTGGCCGATCAGGCGGCGAAGGCAGCCTTCGCCAAGCAGTTCCAACGCGATCGGGCCAAGCTGGCCGCCATGGGCATCGCCATCGAATCCCGTCAGCCTGAGTACTCGTCCAAGTCCGAGGGACAGGACTTCGCCTCGTACAGGCTTCAGCTGGGTGACGAGCCACGGGTGCGTCTGCGGTTCGAGCAGGAGGACCTTCCCGTTCTCGCCGCAGCCAACTATCTCGCCAGATCCATGTCGATATCCTCCATGTCCGCGCGGGAGCCCGTCGAACAGCACGCCTCGCGCACGACTCCACGCGTGCCGCAGACGCCCGTACCGGGGCTTGGTCTGGACTCCATCGCCCCGGGACTCGGTACGCAGACCATTCCCGACGCCCTGGTGAAGGTCATCGACTCACGGCGATTCGCGGCCACGGTCGACGTGGACGGCGAGCATCTCAACGTCGCCTATGCGGACTCCGACGATCTGGCGATGTTCGTGCTCGAACATCCCGGCGCCTCGATCATCAGCCCGCACGAGGCCGCCGACGCCTTCCACCGCCGTCTCACCGCGGCCACCCGTTTCAGCCTGGCCGATTCCTCGCGGGGCGAGGACGGGGACACGGTGGTCTCGCCGTCCATCAGCCGCCAGGACCATGACGCCGAGGATCCGGAGGCGTCGGATCCTCTGCAGCAGCATGGAGGGGCCTCCTTCCAGACGGGAAGCGAGGTCGACCGGCGTCTGCGGCTCATGCTGTTCCTGTCGGCGCATCTGGGGGAGGAGTTCTCCCTGGCCGAACTCGCGGAGCGCTTCGTGGGCTCCGCGCAGGATGATGACGCGATGAAGCGCGCCATCTCGGTCGTCCGCAAGGACATCAACACGCTGACGACGGTATCCGACGACGGGGAGATGGCCGGAAGCCAGTTCTTCGACATCGACTGGTCCCTGCTTGACTCCGAAGGCATCGTCTCCGCGACCAATTCCCTGGGTCTGGAACGACTCGCCGGGATCTCCCAGCAGTACCTGAGCATGCTCACCGCCTCCGTCAGCTATCTCGCCCACGCCCCGCTGCTTCCCGACCGTCAGCGCTCCCAGGCGGAGTCCCTGTACATGACGCTGCGTCAGCACGTCCGGCCCGGGGAGACGCCGTGGCTGAGCCTGACCGGGTACGAGCTCGAGCCTCGCAGCTTCTCCGTCGTCCGCCAGGCCATCGACACCGACTCGCTGCTCGATATGGAGTACACGGACGGCGCCGGACGCACCAGGCGCAAGCTGGTCGCCCCGTCGAAGATCTTCGTGGACGAAGGCGTCTACTACGCCGCCGTCTGGACCGACGTGGCGGAGGCCGCCCCGGAGGGGCTGCGGGGGCTCGTCTCCAAGGACATGACGCTCAACAGGGTCAACGGCCTTCCCCGCGTGTGGCAGGTGCTGCGTCTGGCGCGCATCGAGCGCGCCGTCCTCGTCACCCCGACAAGCCGTCCGGAGATCCCGGACATCCCGGTCGGGGAGCTGCGCAAATGGAGCTTCGACAACGGGACGCCGGCGGTGTTCATCACCGATCGCCCCGGCCTGTCCTTCATCTCCACGCTTCCCGGCGCCACCGTCGAACGTTGCGGAACGGGGGAGAAGGTCCATCTCATCGTCTCCTCCGACTCGTGGTTCGTCGCCTTCTGCATCTCCCACGCCCGGCATATCACGGCCGTCGCCCCGGAGACGCTGCGCACGATGATCCTCGCGCGGGCGCGCCGGGAGCTCAGCGTCGGACAGCCCGAGGCCTCACGCGCCCAGACCGTCGCCTCCGGCGACGCGGAGCGCTGAGATGCCCTGGTGGATCTGGCTGGTTCTGGTCGCCTTCATGCTCGTGTGCCTGACCACGGGAGTCGCGCTTGCGGTCCGCTCGGGGCTTCGTGCCCTGCATGACGCATCCGCCGTGTCGGATCGCGTCTCCGCACATCTGGAGAGGATGTCCGAGCCGTCCGCGGAACGACCTGCCGAACCGGCGTCCTTTGCACGGCCGCTTCGTCTCACCGCGGCGAGATACGGCGACGCCCGGGTCGGCGTCGAGCGTCGGGCACGCCGCAGACGGGACCGGCACCGGGAAATCTGGAGATCCTGGACGTCGGACGGATCAGGACGGGAATCGGCCGCGGACGATCCGGGGTCCCGGCACGGTCTGGTCGGGTGATTCCCGACGGGCGCGACGCAACGTTCGGCAAGTCAATGACGGGAGAGACATGACCCAGCCGAGGATCCACGACCGCCACGGCCGGGAGGAACCGTCCCCCTCCGAACGTTATGCCCGCTATATGGAGGAGCGCCGGCATGACGCCACTCAGGCGGCCCGATTCGCCCGGACTCTGCCCTTCGACCTCGATGACTTCCAGTCGCAGGCGGACGACGCCCTGGAGGCTGGACGCAACGTGCTCGTGGCCGCACCGACGGGTGCCGGAAAGACCGTGGTCGCCGACTTCGCCGTGTTCCTCGCGCGGCGGCGCGGCGTCAAGGCCTTCTACACGACCCCCATCAAGGCGCTGAGCAACCAGAAGTACCATGACCTCGTCGACGCCTATGGATCCGACGCCGTCGGCCTGCTCACGGGCGACACCTCGGTGAACTCCGAGGCGGACATCGTCGTCATGACCACCGAGGTCCTGCGCAACATGCTGTATGAGAGGTCGACCACCCTCGACCGTCTCGGCTATGTGATCCTCGACGAGGTCCATTACCTTGCGGACCGCTTCCGAGGGCCCGTATGGGAGGAGGTCATCATCCACCTTCCCGCCTCGGTCAGAATCATCGCGCTCTCGGCCACCGTGTCCAACGTCGAGGATTTTTCCGGTTGGATCTCCTCGGTGCGAGGCGCGACCTCCCTGGTGGTCTCCGAGCATCGACCGGTGCCGCTCGAGCAGCATGTCATCATCCAGCGGGACGAGGCCCACGAGCCCGAGCTCATCGACCTGTATCGTTCGGATTCGGCCGGACGGACGACCACCCAGATCAATCCGCATCTTCTGCGCCGTCTCGACGATCTCGATGCGAGGGCCGTCCGTCGGTCCTCGCCGTCGGTACGCAGACGACGACCCAAGCGGGGGGAGGAGGACCGCCGGGAGAGCGTCCGACGGCATGTCCCGAAGCGCTGGGCCGTGGTCGATGAGCTTCACTACCTCGATCTTCTGCCGGGAATCTACTTCATCTTCTCGCGCGCGGGATGCGACCGGGCCGTCGAGCAGTGTCTGGCGGCGGGACTCGAACTCACCACCGATGAGGAGTCGGAAAGAATCGCAGGCATCGTCGACCGGATGGTCGCCGGCCAGCTTCCGGATTCGGACCTCAAGGCCCTGCACTTCGCGAGGTTCCGCTTCGCCCTGCAGGAGGGTTTCGCCCCCCATCACGCCGGGATGATCGCCCTGTTCCGGCAGATCGTGGAACACCTGTTCGAGATGGGACTCGTGCGAATGGTGTTCGCGACCGAGACCCTTGCTCTGGGGATCAACATGCCCGCGCGCTGCGTGGTCATCGAAAAGCTTGAGAAGTTCGATGGAACGGCCCATGTCCCGCTGACCCCCGGGGAGTTCACGCAGCTCACGGGACGCGCGGGGCGACGCGGCGTGGACGACCTCGGCCACGCCATCGTCGTCGACCACCAGGGCTTCGTCCCGGCGATGGCGGCCGCGCTGTCAAGCCGACGCGTCTATCCTCTGCATTCCAGCTTCCGTCCGACCTTCAACATGGCGGTGAACCTGCTGAGCTCCAGCGACTACGGCACCGCGCGGGCGACGCTGGACCACAGCTTCGCGCAGTGGGAGGCCAACGAGTCCTCCACCGACCTGGAATCCCGCATGAGGGTTCTCGAGGAGGCGCTGGCGTCATACGAGAAGGCCTTCCGGTGCGAGCACGGGGATTTCAGGGAGTACATGACGATTCGGATGCGGCTCAGCGACCTGCAGAAGCGGGGGAGAGGCGACATCGCGCGGCGTTCCGCCGACTCGCCGCAGGAACGCCGCCGAGCGCTTCGCCGGCTCGACGCCGACGTCGTCGTGCTCAGAGACGAGGAGCGGCGACATCCCTGTCGATCCTGTCCGGATCTGGACCGGCATCTGGTCTGGGGCCATCGCTGGATGCGCGAGACCCGTGAGCTTGAAAGTCTGCGCCGCCGCTACGAGGAGAGGACGGGTTCGGTCTCACGTCGCTTCGACTCCATCTGCTCGATCCTCGAATCCCTCGGGTATCTGCAACGAGAAGCCTCCGCCGCCCTCGCTCTCACCGGCCGGGGGCAGGTCCTGCGCCGCCTGTACGGCGACCACGACCTTCTTGTCGCCGAGGCCCTGGTGGACGGCGTCCTGGGGAATCTCGGTCCCCGCGAGCTCGCGACGGTGCTCTCCGGAGTGGTGTACGAGGCCCGACGTGGGGGGAACGACGAGCCTGGCCGTTACCCGGGCGGCGAGGACGGCGGAATCGCGCGAGCCTGCGCCAGGCTTCGGGGTCTCTGGTCCAGTCTGGAGGAGACGCGTGAGGAGGGCGGTCTTGAAGCCTCGGATCCTCTGGATTTCTCCTTGGTTCCGGCCGTCCATGCCTGGGCCGGCGGAAGCGACCTCGCCGACGTCCTCGCCCAGGGGGATATGACCGGCGGGGATTTCGTGAGGACGATGAAGCGTCTCTCCGATCTCCTTGGGCAGATCTCCTCGGCCTGCGAGGCCCGTCCGGACGTCGTCTCCGTCAGACGGGGGACGGTTGACGCCGCCCGGGATGCCATCACCAGGGGAGTGGTGGCCTATTCCGGCGTCGATTGACGCCTTCGCGAATGCGCGTTCTCTGTCGGCGCATCAGGGAATGCAGCAGTGGTCGCAGCTGTTCGATAGCGTGGTAGAGGAATCATGACCGCAGACGGTCCGCGCGATAGGCGCATGGACCGTCGATAAGGAGGCAGGAATGGCCGAACGCAGTCTGCGCGGCATGAGCATCGGTGCGAAGTCGCTGGAGTCGGACGACAACGTCGACTTCGCGGCGCGCATGGACGTCACCTACGTCTGTCCGAATGGGCATCGCACCATCGTGCCCTTCGCCGAGGGCGCTGAAACCCCTGACGAATGGGAATGCCGCTGCGGTCAGACCGCCCATCTTGAGGGCGAGGCCGACAAGGAGGCCGACGAGATCGCCAAGCCGACGCGCACGCATTGGGACATGCTGCTCGAAAGGCGCACGAAGGACGAGCTCAAGACCCTTCTGGAGAAGCGTCTGCGGATGCACCACGACGGCTGGATTCCCGATTACGAGTAGTAGTCGGATTCGCGCGCATGCCCCAGAGATCGGCCGCCATCCCGTCTTGAGGCATGCGCATGAACCATCCGACACGGAGAAGGGACAACTGATGGGCGAGGGCCACACGACCGACACGAACCCTGCGGCACGTCGGATCGTGCTCCTCGATCTCGACGGCACGCTGACGAAGTCGGATGCGGGCATCATCGCCAGCGCCACCAGGGCCTTCCAGGAGATGGGACGTCCCGTTCCCGACGCGGCCGAGATGCGCCGCTTCGTCGGACCCGCCATCATCGAGTCGATGCGCCGCAACGGCGTCCCCGAGGACCAGCTCGATCGGGCGGTGGCGATCTATCGCGACTACTATTCGCGGACCGCGAGCTTCGACGACCCCGCGCATCCCGGCTCGAAGGTTCCCGGAATGCTGGTCAATTCGGTGTACGAGGGCATTCCCGAGCAACTTCGCCTTCTGCGATCTCAGGGCTTCATGCTGGCCGTGGCGACATGCAAGCCGGAATTCCAGGCCGTGCCGGTCTGCCGGCACTTCGGGCTTGACGTTCTCGTCGACGCCGTATACGGGGCGAGCAGGGACAACTCGCGCATCGCCAAGGACCAGGTGATCCGCTACGCCTTCGATGGCATCGGCTTCGATGCCGGACGCGGCGACCGGGCCCTGATGGTCGGCGATCGCTGGACCGACGCCGATGGGGCGCGCGCCTGCGGTCTGGACTGCCTGGGCTGCGGATGGGGCTACGCCGAACCCGGCGAGCTCAAGGCCCACGGCGCCTACCTGACCATCGATGACGTGTCCGGTCTTGATGATGCCGTCAACGAGTATTTCATCGTCTGACTCAGACGATGATGAGTCCCGTGGATTCCGTTATGTCCCATTGGCCCCGATGAGATGTCGTGAGCAGTGATCCGAGGCCGTTTCGGTTTGTCCGATAATGTACGTTATGTCAGATTATGAACAGAGAGCCGCTCTCGCGTCTCCCCTTCCGACACGCCACCGGCATAGGCGACCAATCTCATCGCATGCGAGAAGTCATCGGCGGTAACGGCCACCACCGGGACGACCGTCCCTCGCGGCGATGATCAGACGAGGAGCGAGCATCCTCGCGTTCTATCTCGTATGGGAACGCAGACGTCTGTCCATCTCGGCACGCATGGCATGGACCGCGCGCCTATACAACAGCACGACCTGCACGGCGGCGAAGACGGCGAGCCCCGCAAGCGCGATCCACCCCCAGCGCTCCCATTCGGCCGCGATGGGAGCGGCAAGACCAGGCTCGACGATCGCATACGCCGGCAGAACGGCGAAGCCCAGCAGGAGATAGAGGACGTGCAGCCAGGCCGTTCGCCATCCCACAGGCATGACACGACGCCTCGCTGACGAATCCTTCGTCAGGAAGCCGCCCCCATGCAGACAACTGACGCAGACCGCCGCTCCGCAGAGGGCCGCGGCGGCAGCCACAGCGACCGGAAGCAGCAGCACGGCACCGGTCAACGCTCAGGCCGATTCGCGCATGGCATGGCGTTCGGCGAGCTCACGGCGAAGTCTCATCTCGGTGATGTCATCGATGGGACGACCCGACGCCTGCCTGGGCTTGACGCCGTCGAAATCCACATAAGGCTCGTTCTCAAGGGCGTCATGGATGCTGTGCCACAGGGAGCCCACGGAGACGGCGAATACCGCGCTGCCCTGGCGCAGATACTCGGCCATCTGCTGGTCCTCCGAGCATTCATGGACGTTCTGGCCATCGCAGACGATCGTGATGCCGGACAGCTGGTCGACGGTTCGCCGGGACAGGAATCCGATCGCCGTGGTCACGTTCTGCAGATTGATCCCCACATCCAGAAGACGCTTCGACACCGCAAGAATCAGCACATCCCGGAAGGAGTACAGACGCCGGGAACCCGATCCGTGCGACGGCGTGATGGAGGGTTCGACGATCTGCTTGCGCGCCCAGTAGTCAAGCTGGCGATAGGTGATTCCGGCGACCTTGGATGCCACGGCGCCGCGATATCCCCGGCTCGGTCCGTCCACCTCGTCCACCCCGGCAAAAAGCTCCCCCTGTACGGCGTCATCGGGGAGAAGATCCTCACTATCGTCAAGAGGGATGTGAAGATGCAGCTGGGGCTTCGTGGCCATGGATGACATGTCTTCTCCTCCTCCGCCGTGCCCCGACACACGACTCATGCGCATTCCGCCCGGTCAGCGACGGCAGCGGCCAGTCTAGCACCGCGATCGTGACGCCCCGGATTCCATCCAGTCGTTTCCCGATTCGCGCCATCCCGCATCAGGCGACGACGGCCGTGCGAGTGAAGAACACGAGCCTGAACTTCCCGATCATGATCTCATCACCGTTGTGCAGGGCGGCGGAGTCAACCCGACGTCTGTTGACGTAGGTCCCGTTGAGGCTGCCGGCGTCCATCACCCTGAACGTGGAGTCCGCTCGGCGGAACACGGCATGGGCACGGGAGACGGTGGAGTCATCCAGGAGGATGTCCGCATGGGGATCCCGACCGACCGTGACCTCGTCCTCGTCAAGCAGGTAGCGCGACCCCGTCACCGCTCCCCGTGTGGAGATGAGCAGCGCGCTGCCGGGCGACAGGCGCGCGATGGTGTCGAGGTCGTCCTGCGTCAGCGGCCTGTCCCCCGTCGACGTCACGGGTATGGTGATGGCCGGGATTCCTATGATCGTGGTCTCCCCGGCGCTGGGAATGGGATCTGTCATGTCTGCTATTCTACCGTCCTCGCATACGTGTACTGCTTCGACTTCCTGGTCTCGCTGATCTGGACCTTCTTGGAGGACGTCACCGTGACGGTCGACCCGAACTTCACCTTCAGCTTCGATCCGACTCCCCCGGCGATGCTCACGGCGTTCTGAAGGTTCTGCGGATTCCCGATGGCACGGATCCGGTAGGGCGGTTCCAGGAAGACCCCGTCGCATTCGAGGCCGTCGGTGGTGTCGGACACATACGTCGAGGTCACGATTCTCACGGAATTGAGGGCCATCACCTCGGCGCCGGCGTTGCGAAGCTCCTCGATGAGCTGGAACATCGTCGCCGCATCGATCTTCTGCTTCGTGCCCTGACCGATGCGGATCACCACTCCTTCGCCCTGGGCGGCAAGACGCCCCGAAAGCAGGCCGTTCGTCTCCTCGTTCTGCTTGGCGATCTTCTCGGCCTCCTTCTGCTTGTCCACGGCCTCCTTCAGTGACGTCAGCTGGCTCTGGAGCTGGTTGCGCCGCTGCTCGAGGTTCTGCACCTGGGTGCTGGTCTCGGTGATGAGCCGCGTCAACTCCTCCTCGCTCATCGTCTCGTAGGTGGACGTCTTGTTATTGAGCTGGATGGCGTAGCCGAAGCCCAGGAAAGCGCACATGACGACGATAAGCGCGCTCGTCAGAAGCCTGGCCGGAATCCCCCGGTGCACGGAGGGATGCCTGGCGGGATGGCGGCGGACGACGGGAAAGGACCCCGTGACGATTCTGTCGTTCTCCCTGTCGCGGGCGCCTTGACTGTGCGGCGTGCGATGCGCGGGCCGCCTCTCGCCTCTTCCGTTCGACATCGCATCACCCATGGAATATGAAGCGTCGGATGGCCGAGACATTGGAGAATATGCGGATTCCAAGAACGACGATGACGGCGGTCTGGAGCTGCGATCCGACGCCGAGCTGATTGCCGAGCAGGACGAGAAGGGTGGCCGTCACGACGTTGGAGACGAAGGATATGACGAAGACGCGGTCGGAGAAGCTGCGTTCGAAGTATGCCCGTGCCGCACCAAGAAGGGCGTCCAGCGCCGCGACGACCATGACGGGAAGATAGGGCTGGATGACGATGGGGATGTCCGGACGCACGAAGATGCCGATCACCACCCCGATGATCAGTCCAAGGACAGCAGCCATCATCCGTCCTTTCTGGCATACGAGAGCTCGCCGGATGCCGCGGCTTCCAGTGTAATGGACGAGGACTTGTCGACGTGCGGATAGATTCCTGCCTGGGCGAACGTCGAATAGAGTTCCTTCTGCTCATCCGAACCCACCGCCTTGGCCAGCGTCGTCCTGTTCCCGATCGCCTGGATGCGATAGGGGCTGTCGATGCCGTTCGCTCCGATGAGAATGGTCTGTCCCGCGGTGCGAATCGAGGTCTGGACCCCCAGCCTATGACCATTGACGGCGATGGCCTCGGCACCTGCCTGCCACAGGATGGAGACCAGGGTCTGCAGATCGGCGTCGGTGACGATTCTCAGACGCGACGTCGACGATGTGGAATCCGAGGAGGCGGCCAGCGGGTCGGCGAGGGTGAGGATGATTCCCTCCCCCGCGACCTCCACCGCGCCGTTCACCATCTCGTCGTGCGACAGGACCGAATCGTCCTGCGACGCCCCGATCTTCTTCGACTGGGCATCGACTCTGCCACGCAGGGAGGAGACCTCGGAGTTCAGTGCATCAAGGCTGGTGGTCTGCTGCTCGAGCTCCTTGGCGAGGCTGGCACGGATCTGCTTGCGGGGGTCGGTGTTGAGCACTCTGACGAAGGCGCTTCCGACGAATCCCACGGCGATGCAGATGACGACGACCAGGGCACGGGTCATCCACGTCCTCAGTGTGGAACGGCGACGAGGCATGAGACGGGCGTCCAGGAACAGCGGATCCACCGGACGGTTCGTCAGATCATCGATGAGCCTGAGCGAATAGTCGTTGGCATGACGTCTGGGAATCGGGGATGCGACATCGGCTGCGTCCGGTCCGAGGACATGATGGGAGCCCAGACGGCGTGAATCCCTGGAGAAGACGACACGCGAGTGCAGAAGTCCGCGATCCGAATCAACGGGGAGACTGACGGGATCGTCCATATCCGCACCCATCCCTACCCCCGACGGCGGAGCAGGGCGTAGCCCTGCCACGCGTACAGCAGGCCCGCCAGCCAGTACAGGGCGATTCCCCAGATGAAGATGGACAGGGAGATGACATGGAGCACCGTTCCGAAGGGATCGGGCCACAGGTCCGCGATGATGAGGGTGACGATGGACGTCATCAGCAGCGCGGTTCCGGACTTGCCCACGAAATGAACGGGAAGGGGCCCATAGTCATGCTGCGCGAGCACGAGGATCTGGGTCGCCATCAGGCAGTCGCGCAGCCCCACCACCAGAAGCATCCACCAGGGGATGATGCCGGCGATCCCCAGGGCGAGAATGCTGCAGAAGATGAGCAGCCTGTCGGCGAGCGGGTCAAGGATCTGTCCGATGCGGCTGACCTGGTCGAAGCGACGCGCGATGATGCCGTCCACGCCATCCGACACCGCGGACAGTCCCAGAACGACCAGGGCCGGGGCCATGTCATGACCTGCGATCAGCGCGGCGATGAACGGTATGGAGATGATGCGCAACACGCTGATGAGGTTCGGGACGGTGAGATACACGTCCCTCGGCTCCGGACCATACCCCTCCCGGCGCCCCCTGCCTGCGGATCCCTCGGACATCGGCGCCTGGTCAGATCCTCGAGGCCTGCAGCGCGGTGACGATGATCCCCCGCGCGCCGACGTCGTAGAGACGGTCCATCAGCTGATTGACCTTGTCCTTGGGAACCATGACGCGCACCGCCGACCACTGCTTGTCATGGAGGGGCGAGATGGTCGGGCTTTCGAATCCTGGCGTGACCTCCACGGCGCGGGAGACCTTGGAGACGGGAATGTCGTAGTCCATCAGAACGTAGCGGTGGGCCGTCAGGACGCCCTCGATGCGCCTCTTGAGGACGACGAGGCCATCGTCGTCCTCGGCGAGGCGCGGCGAGCGGATGAGAATGGCCTCGGAATGCAGGATCGGGTCGGCGAAGACGCGCAGTCCCGCATTGCGCAGCGTCGTCCCCGTGGACACGACGTCGGCGATGAGGTCCGCGACCCCGAGCTGGACCGAGGATTCCACGGCTCCGTCGAGATGGATGATGTCGGCGGCGATGCCGTGGGCCGCCAGATAGTCATGGACGAGCTTGTCGTAGGAGCTGGCCACACGTCTGCCGTCGATGTCCGACAGCTCGGAGATGGCCGAGTCCCTGGGGGCGGCGAAGCGGAAGGTGGATGCCCCGAATCCCAGAGGGAGATCCTCGACCGCGTCGGTTCCGGAGTTGAGCAGCAGGTCGCGTCCCGTGATCCCGACGTCGATGGTTCCCCTGCCTACGTACACCGCGATGTCGAGCGGCCGCAGGTAGAACAGCTCGATGCCGTTGTCGGGGTCCTTGACCACCAGCTGACGCGGATTGCTCCGCAGGCGGTATCCCGCCTCGGAGAGCATGGTCCAGGACGGTTCGGACAGCATGCCCTTGTTGGGCACGGCGATTCTTAACATGGATGTCCCCTCCGGGCGGCCTCGAGCCGCTCACAGATTGCCGTAGATGTCCTCCAGCGTGATGCCCTTGGCGATCATCATCACCTGCAGATGATAGATGAGCTGGCTCATCTCCTCCGCGGTCCGATCCGCTCCCTCATATTCGGCGGCGATCCAGGTCTCCCCCGCCTCCTCGGCGATTTTCTTGCCGATGGCATGGGTGCCTCTGGCAAGCTCCGCGACGGTGGATGACCCGGGGTCCTGCCGCTCGGCCTTGTCACTGAGCTCCGCGAACAGCGATTCGAACGTCTTCATGTGATCTCCGATTCCTTCCGTCCCGCGACCGCGGGCTATGCCCTGAAGGCCTTCTGCCCTGCGGAACGGATGTCCGCGATGGCCTTCGCTCTGTCCTGGGATCCGTACACCGCGGAGCCGGCCACGAGCACGTCGGCTCCGGCCGCGGCCACCGTGGCCGCGGTGGCGGGACCCACTCCCCCATCCACCTGGATGCTGGTCCCCAGGCCCCGCCTGGTGATCTCGTCGCGCAGGCGACGGACCTTGCCCATCTGGTTGGCGAGGAACCTCTGCCCGCCGAAGCCGGGCTCCACGGTCATGACGAGAACCATGTCGAATTCGTCCAGAACGTCGAAGATCGGTTCGACCGGTTCGGCCGGACGGACCGCGAAGCAGGCCTTGCAGCCCATCTCGTGCAGCTGGCGGGCGAGTCTGACGGGCGCATGCGTGGCCCCCATATGGAAGCTGATGGAGGCGGCTCCCAGACGAGCGTATTCGGGCGCCCAGCGGTCGGGATCCTCGATCATGAGATGCACGTCGATAGGGAGCGTCGTCACCTGGCAGATCCTGGCGATGACGGGCTCGCCAAGCGTGAGATTCGGCACGAAATGATGGTCCATGACGTCCACATGGACGAGGTCGGCCGTGGCTATGGCATCAAGGTCGCGCTCGAGATTGCAGAAGTCCGCGGAGAGGATGCTGGGTGCGATTCGTATGGTCATGATGCCCATTCTAGGAAGGAAGACAGACGGGATGGGAATTCAGGGTCGGCGTGGTGCCGAATCGTCCTAGGATTCCGCGGATTCCGCATCCGATTCCCCATCACCCCGCGGCTTCTCCCCGTCCCCGCGCACCGCATCTCCGCCGGTGTCCTCCTGCGGGACCCCCTGCTGGGGCGTGTCGCCTCCCACGGGATGGCTCCGGCCTTCGGCAGCCGCCTCGGCCACGGTGACGGCCTGCAGTCCCCTGCGCAGGTCAGCGGCGGAGGAGCCCACCCGCTGAATGACGATGAAGGCCACGACGCCGAGGACGAACACCACCATCGACACCCATACGTTGATGCGCACACCGAGAAACTCGTGCGCGAAGTCGATGCGCAGCGTCTCGATCCAGGTGCGTCCGGCCGTGTACCACATGACGTACAGGGCGAAGATCGAGCCCGCACGCAGTCGGTCCGCGGCTTTGCGCCCGATGATGACCAGCAGCGCGGCACCGATGAGGTTCCAGATCATCTCGTAGAGGAACGTGGGCTGGAACAGCGTTCCCGTGGGGCAGGTCGATCCGTCGTAGCACTCCTCGCTGGATCCGATGGCACTTCCCGAGGAGTTGATCTTCAGTCCCCATGGCAGCGTGGTCGGAGCCCCGTAGAGCTCCTGGTTGAACCAGTTGCCGAGTCGACCGATGGCCTGGGCGACGAGAAGACCGGGAGCCACGGCATCGGCGAGCAGGGCCATGGGATAACGCCGGTGCCGGCACCACGCCCAGGCTCCCAGGGCGCCGAAGAGGATGGATCCCCAGATTCCCAGGCCACCATGCCAGATGCGGAAGATCTCCACCCAGTCGCCGTTCGGCCCGAAGAAGCGCTCCGGCGTGGTAACGACGTGATACAGCCGCGCTCCCACGATTCCGGCGGGAACGGCGCACAGGGTGACGTCGAGGACCTGGTCGAAGGTGCCTCCCATTCGCCTCCACCGCACGGTGAGGATCGTCACCGCGGCGATGATGCCGGCGAGCATGCACAGCGCGTAGATGTGAATGGTGATGGGGCCGATCGTGAACTCGGACACCGTCGGGGACGGTATATACGCCAGCGTCATTCCTGCTCTCCCTCGTCTCGTTCCTTCGACGCGGCGGTGCCGCGACGAACGCGGTCCATCGCCCGCATGGTCCTCCGGCGGTCGCTCTCCTGGACCCTCAGCCCTTCCGCGCCGAACGGACCCCTTCGGCGAGCTCGCGGGTGCGCGCCGCCAGATCCTCAAGCCCGCGCACGGGATCCTTGAGGGATCCGTCATCCTCCAGCAGCGTATGGACCAGCGCGGAGCCCACGATGACGCCGTCCGCGTAGGAGCCGACATGCCTGGCCTGCTCAGCCGTCGACACGCCGATGCCGACGCAGACGCGGTCCGCCCCGGCCGCGCGCGTGCGGGCCACAAGCCTTTCGGGGGACGTGGACATGGTCGACCGCTCTCCCGTGACCCCCATGCGGGAGGCCGCGTAGACGAAGCCTCGGGCGTTGGCGGCCGCCACTTGGAGCCGCCCGTCGGTGGAATCGGGAGACACGAGGAAGATCCGGTCCAGACCATAGCGATCCGAGGATTCGATCCACTCGCCGGCCTCGTCGGGGATGAGATCGGGGGTGATGAGGCCGGCGCCGCCGGCCTCGGCGAACTCGCGCGCGAAGCGCGTCACCCCGAAGTGGAGGATGAGGTTCCAATAGCTCATCACCAACGGAACGGCACCGGCCTCCGCGACCGCCTGCACGGCCTCGAACACGTGCGCGATCCGCTCCCCCGCGCCGATGGCGATCTGCGAGGCCTTCTGGATGACCGGGCCATCCATGACGGGATCGGAATAAGGCAGTCCTATCTCGACCACGTCGACGCCGTTGCGCACGATCGTGCGCAGGGCCTCGAGCGATGTCGCCGAATCGGGGAAGCCATAGGGGAGATACCCGATGAAGGCGGGTCTGTTCTCGGTGGACTTCAGCTCATCGAGACGCGCCGCCGTCGGACTGGGCCGATGGCTGATTCCCAGAGGCTGTCCCGAGGGTGTGGTCGTGGCCGTCTCATCCGAGGCGAGGCCTGCCGTCATATGGTTCGTCATGGTGTTCACTTCCCGTCCACCGAGGTGCCATGGGACCCATTGGCCTCCAGCGCCCTGCTCTGCTCGTCGGTGAGATAGCCGAACCACCGTCCGGCGGTGGCCACGTCCTTGTCCCCCCGACCCGAGACGTTGACGATCATCACGGGGCTGTCGACCCCCCTGGCCTTGAGGTCGGCGGCGGCTTTGTAGGCGCCCGCGACGGCATGCGCGCTTTCGATGGCCGGGATGATCCCCTCGGTCTCGCACAGGTCCTTGAAGGCACCCATCGCCTCGTCATCGGTCGCCCACGAATAGTGGACCCGGCCGAGCTCCTTGAGCCAGGCGTGTTCGGGACCGACGGAGGCATAGTCGAGGCCCGCCGAGATCGAATAGGTGTCGAGGGTCTGCCCCTCGTCGTTCTCCAGCAGATAGGACTTCGCGCCCTGGAAGACGCCGAGCTGGCCGGTGCCGGGGGCGAAGCGGATGGCGTGCTCGCCGGATTCGGGTCCATGTCCGCCGGCCTCGAATCCGTACAGCTGGACGCGGTCGTCATCAAGGAAGGCGTTCATGACGCCGATGGCGTTGGATCCGCCGCCCACGCAGGCGCAGATGGCGTCCGGATGGTCGATGCCGAAATCGTTCTTCAGCTGGCTTTTGGCCTCCTCGCCGATGATCTTCTGGAAGTCGCGCACCATGGTCGGGAAGGGATGGGGGCCCGCGACCGTACCGAGCAGATAGTGGGTGTCCTCCACGTTGGTGACCCAGTCGCGCAGGGCCTCGTTGATGGCGTCCTTGAGGATGCGGGTGCCCTGCGTGACCTCGACGACCTCGGCGCCGAGCAGACGCATGCGCGCCACGTTGAGAGCCTGGCGTCTCGCGTCGATCTGTCCCATGTAGATGCGGCATCGAAGACCGAGCAGGGCGCAGACCGTCGCCGTGGCGACGCCGTGCTGCCCGGCGCCCGTCTCGGCGATGACGCGGTGCTTGCCCATGCGCCTGACGAGAAGGGCCTGTCCCAGGGCGTTGTTGATCTTGTGGGCGCCGGTGTGGTTGAGGTCCTCGCGCTTGAGGAAGACGCGCGCGTGGACGCCGACCCTCCTGTTGAGCAGGGCAGCGAAGCCCGGGGCCTCCGTCAGCGGCGAGGGACGTCCGACGTACTGGTGGTTGAGCCGGGCGAACTCCCGATGGAACGCGGGATCGGCCTTGGCCTCCTCGTACACGCCTTCGAGCTCGTCAAGGGCACCGACCAGGGCCTCGGGGACGTAGCGTCCGCCGAATCGTCCGAAATACGGTCCCTGATGAGTGCTGAGAGGAAGGCTCTCCGAGGCGCGCACGCGATGGCCCGCCGCGACGAGCCGGGAGACGGCAAGGGCGTGATCGTCGGCGGTGGCGACGCCTTCGCCGACGAGGACGGCGTCCGCGCCCGCCCGCGCGTAGTCCTCCACTTCGACGCTTCCGAAGATTCCGGACTCGGCAACGCGGATGACATCCGCCGGAAGGTCGTCGGCAAGCTGCCGATAGCGGTTCACATCGACCCTCAGGTCCTTGAGGTTGCGGGCGTTCACGCCGATCACCGAGGCCCCGGCCGCGATCGCCCGATCGATCTCCTCGCGGGTGTGCGCCTCGACCAGCGCCGTCATGCCGAGCTCGTGGACAAGGTCGAGCAGCCGACGCAGCGTGGCGTCGTCCAGGCCGGCCACGATGAGCAGCACGAGGTCGGCGCCGTGGGCCCTGGCCTCCCAGACCTGATAGTCCGTGGCGATGAAGTCCTTGCGCAGCACAGGGACATGCACGGAGGAGCGCACCACGTCAAGATCCCCGAGGGATCCGAGGAAACGACGCCGCTCCGTAAGCACGGAGATCGCCGAGGCTCCGCCCCTTTCGTAGTCACGCGCCAGTGCGCCCGGATCGGGGATGTCCGCAAGATGGCCCTTGGACGGGGATGACCGCTTGATCTCGGCGATCACCGGAACGGCGTCATCCCGACGGAGCCACGCCCGGGCGTCCAGGGGCGCGGACGCCGCGACGGCGGCCTTCCGCACCTCATCCAGGGACACGTCCCGTTCCCGGGTCCGCGCATCCTGCAGGGCTCCCGCCATCAGATCGTCGAGTACCGTCACAGTCCTCTCCTTCGCTTGTGCCTTCGGGCAACTGTAGTCGCCGACGTGGAATGCCGTGGATCGGCCCCGGATCCTTCGGCGGGCCATCGGGACGGCCCGCCCGGCCGAATCTCACAGGTTGCGCAGCCTGGCCGCGATCTGCACGGCCTCGACGCTCGCCTCCGCCTTGTTGCGGGTCTCCTGCCATTCGTTGGCCGGCACGGAGTCGAGCACGATGCCGGCACCCGCCTGCACCGAAGCCTCATGGTCGCGCAGGAAGGCCGTCCGGATCGCAATGGCCATGTCCATGTTCCCTGAGAAGTCGAAGTAGCCCACCGTGCCGCCATAGATGCCACGGTCCGCCGGCTCGAGCTCGTCGATGATGTCCACCGCCCGCGGCTTCGGGGCGCCCGACAGGGTGCCCGCGGGGAAGGCCGAGGTGAACACGTCGAAGGTGCCCACCCCGGGCGCCACGCGTCCCGTCACCGTGGAGCAGATGTGCATGATGTGGCTGAAGCGCCTGATGTCCATGAGGGAGACGACCTCCACGCTGTCCGGCACGCACACGCGGCTGAGGTCGTTGCGCGACAGGTCGACGAGCATGATGTGCTCGCTGCGCTCCTTGGGGTCGGCGAGCAGCTCCTGGGAGAGCCGCTCGTCCTCCTCGGGCGTGTTCCCGCGCGGGCGCGAGCCGGCGATGGGGAAGGTCATGACATGACCGTCGTCGACCTTGATCAGCGTCTCCGGACTCGATCCGATGACGGAGAAGTCGCGCCCCTGCGGATCGGTGAGAGCGAAGAAGTACATATAAGGGCTGGGATTGAGAGTGCGCAGCACCCGATAGACGTCGAAGGGGTCCGCCGGGGAGTCGATGTCGAGTCTCTGGGAGATGACGACCTGGAACACGTCGCCCTCGACGATATGCCGCTTCGCGGCCTCCACCGACCGCTCGTACCGGTCCTTCGGCGTGCGGAAGCGCAGCTCGGGGGTCGGCGCGTCGGGGTCCAGCACGCTCACCCTCGTCTCGCCGTCGACGGGCGTGGCCGCCGCCCTCTGCATGCGGTCGAGCCGGGCCACGGCACCGTGGTAGGCCTCATCGGCCCGCGTGGGACGGTCATCGACGTTGACGGCGTTCGCGACCAGCCAGACCGAACCCGACACATGGTCGACGACGGCCACGTCGGTGGCGAGCGACAGGGCGAGCTCGGGCTGCCCCGTCTCGTCCGGGGCCTGGGCCCTCAGCGTCGGCTCCCAGTGCCGGATGGCGTCCCATCCGACCGATCCGACCAGACCGCCGGTGAGGTTGGGAAGGCCTTCGACATGGGGGGCCCGAAGCACCTTGAGCGCGGCATGGGCCACCTCGATGGCATCCCCCTCGCGCGGGATCCCGGCGGGAACCGTCCCCAGCCAGGCCGCACGGCCACGGTCGGAACGCAACTGGGCCATCGAGTCGACGCCGATGAAGCTGTAGCGGCTCCAGGACCCACCGTATTCCGCGGATTCGAGGATGAAGGTGCCGCTTCGTCCCCCCGCAAGCCGTTCATACAGTCCGACCGGCGTGAGCGAATCGGCGAGCAGCCGCCGGACTATGGGGATGACCCGGTATCCCTCGTCGGCCAAGGCATGGAAGGTGGCGCGATCCGGCCATGTCTGGCCCCATCCCAAATCCTTCACGCTGCACTGCGTCATCTTTCATCCTCCTGCTCCGGGGTGCGATGCCCCTCCACGACCGGCAGGGGGCCGCCGGCGTCGAAACAGGAGTGCGCCCCGGTGTGGCAGGCGGCGCCCACCTGGTCGACCTCGACGAGCAGCGCATCGCCGTCGCAGTCGAGCGACACGCCCTTGACGTACTGGACGTGCCCCGAGGTGTCGCCCTTGCGCCAGAACTCCTGACGTGAACGGGACCAGAAGCTCACGCGGCCAGTGCTCAGCGTGCGACGCAGCGCCTCGTCGTTCATGTACCCCACCATCAGCACCTCATGGGTGTCGTACTGCTGCACCACGGCCACGACGAGCCCTTTCGGGTCGCGCTTGAGCCGTGAGGCTATCGCGGGGTCGAGCCGATCCCGGGTCTCCGAGTCCGATGCTGCCACCGACATGCGTGTGGACTGAGCCATATCGTCTTCCGTTCTGCGTCCCGCCGCCTTCGCGGCACCGCCGATCACATGTCCGGGGACGCCTGATGCGTTCCCCGGTTCGTCCTGTCCGGGTCGGTCAGGCTCCCGGGACCGCTCTTACCGTGTATCCGGCGCGTCTGAGTTCGCCTTTGACGTCGGCGATGGTCATCACGCCGAAATGGAACACCGAGGCGGCGAGCACGGCGTCGGCTCCGGCGGCCACGGCCGGGGGGAAGTCCTCCGGTCTGCCGGCGCCGCCGCTGGCGATGAGGGGGATGGTGACCTCCTGCCGCACATCCCGGATCATCTCGAGATCGAAGCCGTCACGCGTGCCATCGGCGTCCATCGAATTGAGGAGAATCTCGCCGGCTCCCAGCTCCTGGGCCCGTCGCACCCACCACAGGGCATCGATGCCCGTGGACGTCCTTCCGCCCATCGTCGTGACCTCGTACCCCGAGGCCGTATGGCGCTCGCCGCGTTCGCGCCGTGCATCGACGGAGAGGACGAGCACCTGGTTGCCGAATCGACGCGCGATGCGCTCGATCAGGGTGGGGTCGTTGATCGCCGCCGTATTGACGCCCACCTTGTCGGCTCCGCAACGCAGCAGCGAATCGACGTCCTCGACGCTGCGCACGCCCCCGCCGACGGTGAGTGGGATGAACAGGCGCTCGGAGGTGCGGCTGACGACGTCGACCATCGTCCGGCGATGCGAGCTGGAGGCCGTGACGTCGAGGAAGGTGAGCTCGTCGGCCCCCTGGCGGTAGTATTCCGCAGCAAGTTCCACGGGGTCCCCGGCGTCGCGGAGGTGATCGAAATGCACGCCCTTGACGACGCGTCCGGCGTCCACGTCAAGACATGGGATGACACGAACAGCCAACGACATGGAAACCTCCCTCGGCCTGGCGCCCGCCGGCGCTGGAGTCCAGCCTAGCGACCCCCTTCGTCAAAAGGGGTGGCCCCTCCGATGGAGCAGCGACGATCAGGAGACGGTCGGAACGTCCCCGTCCATCGTCTGTCCGGCTCCCTCCACGGCACGTGCGGCGAGCTGGCCGCAGGCGCCGTCGATGTCGCTGCCCCGAGTGTCACGCAGGGTGGCCGTGATGCCGGCGGCATGAAGCACTTCGAGGAATCGGTCCTCGTCCTCCGGCTTCGACGCCGTCCACCGTGACCCCTCGATGGGGTTCAGCGGGATGGGGTTGACGTGCACCCAGTCGTCCCCGTAGTGGTTGAGCCGTCTCGCCAGCTCCCGGGCGTGCCGTTCCTGGTCGTTGATGCCCCGCATCAGCGCGTATTCGATGCTCACGCGACGCTTCGTCGCAAGGAAGTAGTCATGCGCCGCGTCAAGCACCTGCGCGGTGTCGAAGCGTCTGTTCATCGGGACCAGCTCGTCACGCAGGGCGTCGTCGGGCGCATGCAGCGACACGGCAAGCCGGATGGGCAGCCCCTCGGCCGAAAGCCTGCGGATGCCGGGGACCACCCCGACGGTGGACACCGTGATGTTCCTCGCGGAGATGCCGAACCCCTTCGTTTCCGGCGCAGAGATGCGCCGCACCGCGGTAACGACCGACCGGTAGTTGGCCATGGGCTCGCCCTCGCCCATGAACACCACGTTGCTCAGCCGTCCGGGGCCTCCGGCGACCTGCCCGTCACGCATCATGCGGGCGGCGACGCGGACCTGCTCGAGAATCTCCGCGGTCGACAGGTTCCTGGTGAGTCCCAGCCCTCCCGTGGCGCAGAAGGGACACCCCATCCCGCATCCGACCTGGCTGGAGATGCACAGCGTGGCACGGGTGGGATAGCGCATGAGGACCGATTCGATGAGCGAACCGTCGAACAGACGCCACAGCGTCTTGATGGTCATGCCCTCGTCGGCCGTCTGATGGGTGACCTCGGTGATCAGAGGCGGAAGGAAAAGCCTGCCGATCTCCTCCCTCCGGTCGGCCGGAAGGTCAGTGAAGCCGCTGACGTCCACGTCGAGATGACCGTAGTAGTGCGAAGCCAGCTGCCGTGCGCGGAATTGCGGGAGGCCGAAAGAGGCCATGGCCTCCGCGGCCTCGGCGTCGCTCATGTCGGCAAGATGGCGCTGCGGCCTGCCTCGTCGGTGACGCCCGGACGCCAGCACCTCCCGGAATTCAGAAGACGATGCCCTGCGCTCCGGGAATGAGGGGTGCCGAGACCGTGAGACGGTTGGGGCCGGAACGTCCTCCCGGGTGTCGTCGGCGGTGTCGTCGGCCTCGTCGGACCGAGCTTCATCCCTGCCATTCTCCTGCGTCACCGCATTCCTCCGTCTCGTGGGCATGAGTGCCCGCCCGTCATCCGAACAGACCCGTCCGGCGATTCATCCGATGCCCCCATCGACGTCACGGGCATGGCTGCGACGACCGGCTTCGGCATTGCGACGACCGGACTTCCCGGCGAGAAGCCTCATAGCCCCACCATCCATAGCAGGGCGGCGAGGAACGGGGCGGACAGCAGAATGGAATCGACCCGATCCATGACCCCCCCGTGCCCCTTGAGCAGATGTCCCATGTCCTTGATGCCGATGTCCCGTTTGAGCATGGAGGCGCACAGATCGCCGAACGTGCCGACGATGCCGACCATGACGCCCGCCACCAGAGGAACCCACCAGCGGTCAGCCCAACGGTGGGACCATGTGCAGACGAAGATCGCATAGGCTCCGATCGTGGCGAGCAGCATGGATCCGGCGAGACCCTCCACCGATTTCTTGGGCGAGATGCGCGGCGAGAGCCTGTGCCGTCCGAACCACGCACCGGCGAACAGTCCCCCGGTGTCGCTCAGGGCGGGAAGGAACACGAGGACCAGCGCATGCGCGAAATGATGACCGTTGAAGGTCAGCGGCAGTACTATGCAGGAGGCCAGAAGCGGGACGTACATCAGCGAGAACATCGACACGGCCATATGGCTCAGCCTGCTGTGGTGAAGCTCCCCCGTCTCATGGTTGAACGACGATTCGGTACGGGCCGATGGCTCGGCGCTGGCCAGCTTGTCCGCCACCGCCAGGGAGAGCCGGTTGCCGAAGCTGAGCGTCATGGTGGACATGACGACCACGGCGAGCATCGACAGAGCCATGGCGACCGTCATCGCCATCACATGCCGCGACGAGTAGTAGGTGACGACCAGGGTCGCGGTGGAGCAGATCCAGAGGGTCACCACGGGGATGTGAAGTCCCACCGTGGCGAAGTCGACGCGCAGCTCCCACAGGGCGAGAATCATGAAAACCACGATCAGCAGCAGGAAGAGGTCCATGCTGATCCATAGGCAGGCGAGGATGATGACGACGAGCACGGCCGCCGTCGCCACCGCCTGGGGCATGTTCCTGCCGGCCCTGCGGTTGATCTGCTCGACGACCTGCTCCACGTCCTCCGGGGAATCGTCATGCGGTCTGCGAACGCTCATCGGCCGTCCTTCGGATGCGTCGACCCGGACAGGGTCAGACCTCCATGATCTCGCCGCGCTTGGTCTCGAACAGCTCGTCAAGCTGGTCGGTGACCTGCCGGGTGAGCTTGTCGAGCTCCTTGAGAAGACGGTCCCCCTCGTCCTCCCCCATCCCGCCGTCCTTGACGCTGCGGTCGATCTCCTCCTTGGCCTTGCGCCGGATGTTGCGCACGGCCACCTTGCCGTCCTCCGCCTTGGTCTTGGCGAGCTTGACGTACTCGCGTCGACGATCCTCCGTCAGCTCCGGCATGGTGATGCGGATGACGTTGCCGTCGCGCCGGGGGCTCACGCCCAGATCCGAGTCGCGGATGGCCTTCTCCACGGCGTTGGCCTGCGAGGCGTCGTAGGGCGTGACCGACAGGGTGCGCGGCTCCGGCACCCCGATGGACGCGACCGACTTGATGGGCGTGGGAACCCCGTAGTAGTCCACGGTGAGTCCGTTGAGAAGACCGGGATTGGCGCGTCCCGTGCGGATGCCGGAGAAGTTCTCCTTGGTCGCCTCGACCGACTTGGCCATCTGCTCCTTCGCCTGGGTTATCGCTGATGCCATGATGATCCTTCCGATTCTGGGAACTCGTCCCGGTGTGGCCGTCATTCGACGGTGAATGCCGTGTACCGGCCGAGGTCTTCCTTACCCGGCCACGCTAGACTCGACGTCCGACACCAGCGTGCCGATCGGCTCCCCAAGAAGGGCCCTCGTCACGTTGCCATCGCCCTCCAGGCCGAAGACACGGATGCGTTTGCCGTTGTCGCGGGCCATGGACAACGCCGAGGCGTCCATCACCGACAGGTTGTCGACCAGGGCGCGGGTGTAGCTCAGAGAGGTGAAGCGACGGGCCGTGGAATCGCGACGGGGATCGGCGGTGTAGACGCCGTCCACGCCGTTCTTGCCCATCAGCACCTCGTCGCAGTGGATCTCCAGCGACCTCTGGATGGAGACGGTGTCGGTGGAGAAGTACGGCATGCCGGCGCCGGCGCCGAAGATCACGACGCGCCCCTTCTCCAGATGGCGGATGGCCTTGAGGGGGATGTAGGGCTCGGCCACCTGCCCCATGGCGATGGCGGTCTGGACCCGCGTCGCCTGCCCCTCCTGCTCGAGGAAGTCCTGCAGCGCGAGGCAGTTCATCACGGTCCCCAGCATCCCCATGTAGTCTCCGCGACTGCGGTCGATCCCCGCCTGCTGGAGCTCGGCGCCACGGAAGAAGTTGCCTCCCCCCACGACGATGGCCACCTGCACCCCCTGGCCGACCGCAACCGCTATCTCGCGGGCGATGCGACGGACGATATGCGTGTCGACGCCGACCGATCCTCCGCCGAAGGCCTCACCGGAGAGCTTGAGAAGAACGCGCCGTGAACCCTCGGCCATCTCGTCCGCCATGTCAACAGACCCCCTGTCCACGGCGCGCACGCGCCCGGAATCGAACCATGGCAAGGCTACACGGCGATCGCGACAGACGGAGGGGTGAGTCCATCCCGATGGGCTCGAGGACGGGAGGGGTCGGCCACTCATCGGAAAGCGGCGGTTTGAGCCACTGCGCCCCGTCGCTTCCGCGATGTCCCTGCGCACACCACGGGGTCTGCGCGCGCCCACACGGCGAACGCATGACGGAAGGTCCGATGAAGGTCCGGACGAAGGCGAATCGGGCGGGAGCATCCGACTTACCGGGGGGGACCCCCCCCGGATGCGGCGCGGCGGGGGCGTGCAACACGGGCTGTGCGGACCCCGGGCGGCCGTCCG
>NZ_CAUTOG010000001.1:0-142669 GCF_963540075.1 uncultured Bifidobacterium sp. | reverse complement strand
ATGACCGCGATGTTCACCGGTTTCCACGTCCCATCCGACACCCCGGCCTCCTTCGCCTCCCGGCTCGTCTCGGACGTGCTCGTCATCATCGGAGTGCTGGCCCTGTTCGGAGTCATCGCCTGGGTGCTGCCCGACGTCACCGCCTCCACGGGACCCTCCGGCCCGCCCTCCGAGATCTCGACCGACCCCTCGCATCTGCCCTACTACGCCCTGCGCTCCGTGCTGCGCATGGGGATCGCGCTGCTGTTCTCGCTCATCTTTACCTTCCTCTACGGGCTTGCGGCCGCCCGCCTGCGCCGCGTCGGCAAGGTGCTCGTGCTTCTGCTGGACATCCTCCAGTCGGTGCCGGTGCTGGGCTTCCTGTCGGCGACCATCACCATCTGGCTCACCCTGTTCCCCCATTCCATGCTCGGGGTGGAGGCCGCGTCCATCTTCGCGATCTTCACCAGCCAGGCCTGGAACATGACCTTCTCCTTCCACCACTCGCTGCTCAGCGAGCCGCAGGAGCTTGACGAGGCCGCCCGGTCCTTCCGCCTCACCCGCTGGCAGCGCTTCTGGAAGCTCGACGCTCCGAATTCCGCCATCCCCCTGCTGTGGAACTGCATGATGAGCGTCAGCGGCGGATGGTTCTTCCTCACGGCCTCCGAGATGATTTCCGTGAACAATGCCACCTACGCCCTGCCCGGCATCGGCAGCTACGTGGAGCAGGCCGCCGCCCGCCAGGAGGTGGGGCATATCGGTCTGGCCATCCTCACGATGGTGGTCGTGGTGCTGCTCATCGACATGCTCGTCTGGCGGCCGCTGACCGTCTGGTCGCAGAGATTCCGCAACGAGCAGGGCTCGGCCGAAGGACCACGGTCGAGTCTCGTGCTCAGCGTCATCCGCCGTTCCCACCTCGACGATCTCACGGCCTCCGTGTTCCGGCCCATCGGCGATGCGATGGACGTCATCACCCGGCCGCTGGGCCGTACCGGTTCGCGCTGGCCGGCGGACCCCTCCGGACGCAGAACCGGCGACATCGCGTTCACGACGGTCTGCTGCGCGCTGCTCGCCGCAGGAGCGGTGACCCTGGGCGTGCTCATCCATCAGGGTCCCGGCTTCGCCGAGCTTGGACGCGCCTTCGCCGACGGCGGCCTGACCTTCCTGCGCGTCGCCCTGCTCACGCTCGTATGCTCGGCCATCTGGGTGCCCATAGGCGCGACCATCGGGATGAAGCCGCGATTGTCGCGGGCGCTGCAGCCCGTCATCCAGGTGCTGGCGAGCTTCCCGGCGAACTTCATCTTCCCCTTCGCCACGCTGCTGTTCGTCGCGTGGAACGTCGACATCAACTGGGGCAGCATCCTGCTCATGGCGCTGGGCTCCCAGTGGTACATCCTGTTCAACGTCATCGCCGGGGCGAGCGCCATCCCGTCCGACCTCGAGGAGATGACCCGCAGCATGGGAGTGCGCGGCCCGCTGCGCTGGCGCACCCTGATTCTGCCGTCCGTGTTCGGCGCCTGGTGCGAGGGTGGGATCACCGCCGCCGGGGGCGCCTGGAACGCGTCCATCGTCTCGGAGATCGTCACCTACGGGGACCACACGCTTGTCGCCAAGGGCCTCGGGTCGTACATCACCGAAGCCACTCAGCGCGGCGACGCCCCGCGCATCATCATCGGCGTCGCGGTGATGAGCGCCATCGTCGTGGCCGTCAACCGCGTCTTCTGGCAGCCCCTGCAGAGGCTCGCCAGCCGGAGGTTCTCGCTATGACGCGAGGGGGCCGCGACGATGGCGATGACGATGATCAGGAATCGCGAACGAGGATGACGATGACCACGAGGATGACGACGAACGGAAGGGGGAAGGACGATGGACAGGGATGATCCCATGTTCCGCGACGGACAGGAGGGCCCGGAGACGGGCGCAACCACGTCGGCGTCTGCGGATCCGGCCGCCTCGGCGGACCCCCATCGGCGCCGCAAGGACCGCCGACGCATGCTGCGCAGCCTCAGGGCCGTCTCGCCCGACAAGGCGCTCATCGAGGCGGACCGCATCACCCAGAGCTTCGTCTCCGACAAGGGCTCGCAGCTCACCGTGCTCGACGACGTCTCCTTCACGCTGTACGACGGCGAGATCGTCGCCTTCCTGGGCCGCTCCGGCGCCGGCAAGTCGACGCTGCTGCGCGTCCTCGCCGGGCTCGTACGGCCGACCAAGGGCACGGTGTCGTACCGGGGCGAGCCGCTCACCGGGCCGAATCAGGGCGTGGCCCTCGTGTTCCAGACCTTCGCGCTCATGCCCTGGCTCACCGTGCAGGCCAACGTGGAGCTGGGCCTCCAGGCCCGTGGGGTGCCCCGCAGGCAGCGCGAGAAGCTGGCGCTGGCGTCCATCGATTCCATCGGTCTGGACGGCTTCGAATCGGCGTATCCCAAGGAGCTTTCCGGCGGCATGCGGCAGAGGGTGGGCATCGCCCGCGCGCTTGTGCTGCACCCGGACGCGCTGTTCATGGACGAGCCGTTCTCCGCGCTCGACGTGCTCACGGCCGAGAACCTGCGTCAGGAGGTGCTGCGGCTGTTCTTCAGCGACGACTGCGACATCCGATCCCTGCTCATCATCACGCATAACATCGAGGAGGCCGTGCAGATGGCCGACCGGGTCGTCGTGCTCAGCTCGAACCCGGGTCGCGTGGCCGCCTCCGTTCCCATCGACCTCCCCCGTCCACGCGACCGCCACAGCGCGGCCTTCGAGGCGACGGTGGACCGGCTGTACGGCGTTCTCATGGGGCATCACGGCGCCGAGGCGGACGGCGCAACCGGCGACGCAGGACACATGGACGGCGCTCCCGCCGCCGATGTCGCCGCCGATGCCGCGGGTGCGCCGGTGGAAACCACGGCCGGGACGGGCATAGCCATCACGCCGCCAGTGGCGGCTGCACCGGCGGTGGGCTCGGCAGGCTCTGCCGGTCAGGCTGGTTTGACTCGTTCCATGGAATCGGCCGGCGCGGTGAGCCCGGCGAATACGACGAATGCAGCCGGCGCGGGAGGACCCACCGGAACATCGGAGACCGAGACCGAGTCCGAGACGAGGACGCCAGAGGAACCGGCGGAATCGGCATCGTCCACGTCGCCAGCGACGTCAGCGACGACCACCGGGACCGGGACCTCCGCCCCTGCGACCTCGACCCCTGCGGTCTCGACACGGACGACTCCCACACCGACGACCCCCTCCGCCCTGCCGCTGCCGGACGCCACTCCCGGCGGCATCACGGGTCTGCTCGACGTGCTCATCGACCACGGCAATGCGGGCGTCCAGCTCTCCGATCTGGCCTCGGACCTCTCCTTCGAAGTGGACGACCTCTTCCCGCTCGTGGACGCGGGCACCCTGCTCGGCGTGCTCGAGGTGCGGAACGGCCGCATCCGCGCCACCAAACTCGGCGTGCGCTGGTGCACGACCGACATCCTCGACCGCAAGCGGCTGTTCGCCCGCATGGCCCTCGACCGCGTGCCCCTGGTGCGCAGCATCGACTCGGCCCTGCTGCATTCCCACCATGGCAGCGTGCACGGCGAGCTCATCGTGGATCTGATGCTGCCCAGGTACGGCGAAATCGAGGCCCGACGCCAGTTCGCCACCGCCGTGGGCTGGGGACGCTACGGCGAGCTGTTCGACTACGACGCCGACGACGACCTGCTCACCCTCGACGACGCGAATCCCGGCGCCCCGGACATCGGAGCGGATGCCGGTGCCGAGGGCCTCGACGACTGGCGGGCGCCCAGAGACGGCGAGATCCGCGAGGAGACGGAACCCGAATCCGTCACCCGCTCCCTGGCGGAGGAGGACCTCGCCGACGAGCCCACCGAGGACGACATGGACGACATCGAGACCCGCAACGACGAGGACGCCGGCTGACGGGTGCCGCCGGGCATCGAATCCCGGATACGGATCCGCGTACCGAAGACCGCGTACCGGATACGACGATGGCCCCCTGACGCGCTGAACGTCAGGGGGCCATCGGAAGGCAAGCCGATCATGACGGCGTCATCGCGTCACGGCCCCAGCAGAGCAGCGACCATGACGCGACCGACCCGTCTCAGAGCGTGCGCTTCGAGCGGTAGAAGCGGATGAGGCTCTGGGTGGAGGCGTCCTGCTCGGCGAGCGCCGCGTCGTCCTGCGAGATCGCCGGGGTGATCTGCTTGGCGAGCTGCTTGCCGAGCTCCACGCCCCACTGGTCGTAGGAGTCGAGGCCCCACACGGTGCCCTCCACGAAGGTGATGTGCTCGTACAGGGCGATGAGCTCACCGAGCGCGAACGGGGTCAGCGCCTCGCCGAAGATCGACGTGGTCGGGCGGTTGCCGGTGAACACGCGGGCGGGGACGATGTCCTCGGGCGTGCCCTCGGCGCGCACCTCGTCGGCGGTCTTGCCGAACGCCAGCGCCTTGGTCTGCGCGAGGTAGTTGCCCAGGAACAGCTCATGGACGTCCTGGCCGGAATCCTTCGTCGGGTTCGGCGTGTTGGCGAAGGCGATGAAGTCCGCCGGGATCAGCTGCGTGCCCTGGTGGATGAGCTGGTAGAAGGCGTGCTGGCCGTTGGTGCCGGGCTCGCCCCAGAAGATCTCGCCGGTCTCGGTGGTCACCGGGGTGCCGTCCCAGCGCACGGACTTGCCGTTGGACTCCATGGTCAGCTGCTGCAGATACGCGGGGAAGCGGTTCAGGTACTGGTCATAGGGGAGCACCGCGTGCGAGGCGGCCTTGAAGAAGTTGCGGTACCACACGTTGAGCATGCCGAGCAGCACGACGACGTTCTTCTCGAACGGCGTGGTGGCGAAGTACTCGTCGATGGCGTGGAAGCCGTGGAGGAACTCCTCGAAGCGCTGGGGGCCGAAGACGACCGCCAGCGAGGTGCCGACCGCGGCATCCACCGAGTAGCGGCCGCCGACCCAGTTCCAGAAGCCGAAGGCGTTGGCCGGGTCGATGCCGAACTCCTCGACCTTCTCGAGGTTCGTGGACACGGCGACGAAATGCTTGCGGGTCGCGTCCTTGCTCTGCGCCTCGGAGCCGTCGATGGCGCCGGTGGCCTTGAGCGAATCAAGCAGCCAGGTGCGGGCCTCGCGGGCGTTGGTGAGGGTCTCCAGCGTGGTGAAGGTCTTGGAGACGATGATGAACAGCGTGGTCTCGGGATCGAGGCCCTTCGTCTTCTCGGCGATGTCATTGGGGTCGATGTTGGAGATGTAGCGGGCCGAGATGCCGGCGTCCGCGTAGGACTTGAGGGCCTCGTACGCCATGTTCGGACCCAGGTCGGATCCGCCGATGCCGATGTTGACGACCGTCGTGATCTTCTTGCCGGTGACGCCCCTCCACTCGCCGGAGCGGACCTTGTCGGCGAAGGCGTAGATGCGTGTGAGGGTCTCGCGGACGTCCTTGACGACGTCCTGGCCGTCGACGATGAACTTGCCCTCGTCCGAATCCGGGCGGCGCAGCGCGGTGTGGAGCACCGCGCGGTCCTCCGTGTTGTTGATGTGCACGCCCGTGTACATGGCCCGCGTGCGCTCGTCGAGTTTGACGGCCTTGGCGAGGTCGGCGAAGAGCTGCAGCGTCTCGGGCTTGATGAGGTTCTTGGACAGGTCGAAGTGCAGGTCCCCGGCGTCGAAGCTCAGCTTCTCGACGCGTTCGGAATCATCGGCGAACCACTTCTTGAGGCTGATCCCCTCCTTCTGCAGCTTGTCGAAGTGCTTCTGCAGCGCCGCCCACTCGGGGGTCGAGGTGGCGTCGACAGGCGGATTGATGGCCATGAATCGGTCCTTTCATATCATGGTGACACGGCCCGACGGACATGCGCGAGGCATGCGCGCCCTCGGACGCGTCCTTGACTTCACCTCACAAGGTACTCACAAAATTGGACAGAACCGCACGCCAATACGCGTGCGTCCGACATACGACGGCCACGCTCACGAACCCGCAGCGCGACGCCCTATGATGGCCGGCATGCTCTCGAAGCCGATGGACGCCCTGCGCAGGCGGTGGTTCGTCCTCCTCCCGCTGGCCACGTACCTCGTGACCTATGCGGTCGTGTTCCCCGGCATCGACTCGCCGGACGCGCGGTACCAGCGGTCCCAGTGGGCGACGTGGAGGTTCAGCCGCCAGCATTCCGTGCTCGACACCTTCTTCCTTGGATTCGTCGGACGCAACCAGCTGTGGCTCGACAACCTCCTGCAGGCCGTCCTGTTCGGCCTGTGCGTGGCGGCGGCCCTCGAGGTGCTGCGACGGCACGCCCGCCGGCGCTGGGCCGTGGCCGCCGCCCTGGTCTGGAGCCTCTACCCGCTGTTCCCCGCCTACGCGGTCTCCAGCACCAAGGACGTCCTCGCCGCCGGGGCGATGCTGCTGCTGTGCGTGCAGTTCTTCGAGATCGAGGACACGCGGGCGGCCGTGCTGCGCCACCCCTGGTTCCTCGTCGGCTTCGGTGCCACGCTGTTCCTCGTCAACGAGCTGCGCAAGAACAACTTCGTGCCCGTGGCGGCGATGCTCGTGTTCCTGCTCATCCGCCACAGGCGCCAATGGAGACGGTTGGCCGCGTCCATCCTCGTCTTCGTCGCGCTCGCCGGCTCCTGGAACGCCTACTGCGACCAGGTGCTCCACGCCACGCCCTCCGCGACGACCGAGATGCTGGGCGTCCCCCTCATGCAGGTGTCCTACGTCTACTACCGGCAGGAGACCGGTCACCCGCAGAACCTCCCCGCGACCGCCGACGCCTACTTCCGGGCGATGCGACCGGCCGCTCGATGGGCCTCGAACTACGAGAGCCAGCCGCTGGTGGTCATGTCCAACAAGGTGGAGTCCCTCACCGACTCCGACCTGCCGGAGTTCCTGCGCAACTGGACGAGCCTGTGCACAGCGAACCCGGGGACGTGTCTGACGGCATACGCGCTGTTCATGGGGTCGACGATCAACCCGCTGCAGAAAACCGACGACCAGTACAGCATCCTCGCCGCCATGCTGCACACCACCAAGGCGAAGGCCGCGACCACGCGATGGGCTCCGGTGGCGCATGCCGTGTTCAATCTGGGCCTGCTCACCTGGACGCTTGTCGCCGCCGCCGTGCTCGCGGCCCGACGGGACCGCCGCCGGCTGCTGCCGCTGTTCCTGCTGCCCGCCGGCATCGTCCTGTCGCTGCTGGCGGGAGCGCTCGGGATGCAGCTGCGCGTCATGTTCGGCGCGATCATGCTCATCCCCTTCCTGGGGGCGCTGGCGCTGTCCGCGCCGAAGCGCGGGAGAGGACACGCCGAAATCCTGCGCGATGCCGGCGACGCAGCCGGAACCGGCGAATCCGCCAACGGGCCTGGCACGGACATGGCGAGGGGAACGCCGGACGACGCAGCCGGAACGTCCGCGACCGCCCCTACAGCAGGTCGTCCCGACCCAGGGAGCGCAGCCGCTCCACAAGACGCCTGACCTCCTGGCTGCGGGCCCGGGGGGCCACCATCAGGGCGTCCGGGGTGTCGACGACGACGAGGTCGTCCACGCCCAGCAGGGCCACCGTGCGCCCGGCGGCCGGGGCCACGATGTCCCCCGCCGAATCGAGGGCGACGACCTTGTCGCCGTCGCCGAGCACCTTCACCGAGCCTCCCTCAAGCCCCGGAACGAGGGCCGCCACCGAGTTGAAGTCGCCGACGTCATCCCAGCCGAAGTCGCCGGGGATCATGGCCACCCGCCCGCGCAGGCTCAACGGCTCGGCCACGGCATAGTCGAAGGCGATCTTCTCCACCCCCGGCCACAGCGCCGCCATCGCCTCGTCCATGGAGTCGCGGGTGCCCATCGAGGCCTCGGCGATGCGGGTGACGGCCTGGTACAGGACGGGCATGGACTCGCGCAGCCAGTCGAGCAGCACGTCGGCGCGCATGACGAACATCCCGGCGTTCCAGCGGTAGCGGCCGGTGGCCAGATAGGCCTGCGCGGTGGCCGCGTCCGGCTTCTCCACGAAGCGCCGCACCAGACGCGCGGAAGGGGCGTCGGGAACGGCATCCGCCAGGGAGGAATCCTCCAGGATGTATCCGAAGGCGGTGGAGGGCCGCGAGGCGGCGATGCCGATGGTGGCGACGTAGCCGGCGCGGGCGGCCGCCACGGCCTGGCGGACCGCGTCGGCGAAGGCCTCGTCCCCGCGAATCACCTGGTCGGCAGCGAAGGAGGCGACGATGGTCCCGCCGCCATGCCGGCGTGCGAGGATGGCGGCGCCCAGCGCGATGGCCGGACCGGAGTCCCGGGGCACGGGCTCGGCGACGACGGCCTCCTCGGGCAGCCCTGGAAGCTGCTCGCGCACGGGCGCCACATGCCTCCACCCGGTGACGAGAAGCACATGGTCGGCGCCGACGACCTTCGAGACGCGGTCGTAGGTGGACTGGATGAGCGTGCGGCCCTGACCGAGCAGGTCGAAGAGGTACTTGGGGCGGTCCCCACGGCTCAGCGGCCACAGGCGCGAGCCGACGCCACCGGCGGGAATGACCGCATAGCAGTCCTCCATCCCCTCGGGGACGGGCGAAGCGTATTCGTCCGTGGACGACCGCGAAGGGGCATCGTCCGTCTGTGCATCTGACATATCAGGATTCACGTCGGTCATACCGTCCATTGTCGCGCCGACGTCCGTCAATGGAAATCCCACGCCGCCGCGATGTGACAAATTCGACACCCTCCGGTATCATCATCATCTTGTGCGCGGGTCGCGAATGCTGCCCGGGCCGTGCCACTTTAGCTCAGTTGGCAGAGCGGCTCACTCGTAATGAGCAGGTCGACAGTTCGATTCTGTCAAGTGGCTCCGGATGTGATTCCAGAGGTTTCCGGGACGCGGATCGCCAGGCAAGGGCACCGGGCGGTTCGTCAACGGGATTCCGATGTCAGCAGGTGCACAACAAGAACCGCGAAAGAATTCCACTTCCACGGCATTCCGTCATGGACTCGAATGTGCGGGTGGATCCGCAGAAGGATGCGCGACAGACCCAGCCACCCGGCGCTTTTCCGATGATGACGTGCTTCATACCATGCGACCAGGAGCGCTTATGGGGCCAGATGCCGCCCCCGACGGGCTTCCCTCTTCAACGAGCGCCCCAGCCAGACGACGTCGGCGGTGACGATCCCGAGCACGACGATGGCCGCCCAGGGCGGGGAGGGGACGGACGCCTTCGACGAGGCCGCCTTCACCGCCGTCACGGGTGTGGGCGTCACGCGCTCACCGGTGACGAAGATGCGTTGCGAGTTGATTCCCAGGGGCGTGCAGGTGACGAGCGTGACGAGGTCCTCCCCCGCGACGGGCTGCAGCGACCTCGTCTCGTCGGGGTCCACGACCTGGATGCGGACGACCTTGTAGGTGAGCACGCGGCCGAAGGTGGAGACGGTGAATTCGTCGCCCGTCCTCACCTTGTCGAGATGGGTGAACATGGTGGCCGACGCCAGTCCTCGGTGCCCGGTGAGCACGGCATGCTGGCCGCTGCCACCGACCGGCAACGAGGTGCCCTCGAGATGACCGACGCCCTGGAGCAGGGTGTCGTCCGATGTGCCGTGATAGATGGGCAGGTCCACGTCGATGGAGGGGATCTGCAGGCGGCCCATAAGGCCGTCGCCCGCGTCCAGGGCCTTGTCGTACAGGCCGTGCAGGGCCGTGCCGTCGTCGCTGGAGGGCGCGTTGGACCCGGCGTCGTACACGGCCGAGGAGGCCAAGGAGCCAAGCCCGGCGTTGTATCGCTCCGCCAGTGCCAGCTGCCGGGCGTCAAGGGCCGCGTCGGAGTCGGATGCCGGCACTCCTCCGGACACCACCGCCGACTGGTTGAGCGCGGACACCCACGACGCCGTCGAGGGATAGGCGATCAGGCAGGACGCCAGCACGACCAGAACGGCGATGATGACGGCCAGCACGCCGTCGAGGATCCCGTGCGAACGGCGGGACCGTGGTGGTCGCGCGAGATCCTGACGATCCAAGGAGAAGGAGGAGCCGCGACCCCTCGCCCCTGCGGCGACCATCCGCACATCGCCAGGAGCCACGGAGGCGCGGGGAGAAAGGCGGGTGGCCTCGCCCGAAGGAAAGGCCACCCGCGATGCCGGATCAGCGGCGGTCATCGTCGACTCCCGTCGATCCGACGTCTATCGGTTCGCCCGGCGGCGGACGACGACCAGCACGCCCGCTCCCAGCAGGACGAGCACGCCCGCGGAGACGAGTATCATCATCACGCTCGAGCCGGTCAGAGGCAGTCCGGGGATGGTCTGCTTCGAGTTGGGGACGTCCACCGGAGTGGCCGAGGAGACGGTCGCATCCTTGACGACCTTCACCGCGGTGAGGGCCTTGTCACCGACGGGGATGACGTAACCGGCGGGCGCCGTGACCTCCTTGACGACGTAGCAGCGGAATACGCTGTTTACCGTGCCGTTGACGGAGTCGGAGACGTACAGGCCCGGAATCGTCACCGTCCCGTCCGCCGTGGAGGTGAACGTCGTCGATCCGTTCACGGAGACGGCATCGCCCGTCGTGTCCGTCGAGGAGCACGTCCCGTCGGCGGGGTACGGCGTCTTCGCGGCATAGACCTCGAACACGGCTCCTTCCAGAGGCGTCTTCGCGCTCCCGGAGTCGGCGTCGTACTTGTGCAGCGTCAACGCTCCCCAGTTCTGTGTCACCGTGTCGCTGGGGGTGCTGGGGGGATTGGCGGGCGGTTCGGGATCATCGGGAGGAGTGGAGGTCTTCTGCGTGTCGACGTACAGGTAGGCGGTGTTGCTGATGGTGCCGACCGACGTGACCGTCCCGGAGAAGGTGACGACCAGGTTTTTCCCGCCCTTGGTCTTGAGAAGCTCAAGACCTGACTGGGTGAAGGAGACGACCGTGTTTCCGCTCCCGGAGGTGAAGTAGCCCTCATCCTCGGTGATCTTCCGGCCGTCCAGGGAGACCGCAACCGTCACGTTCGACAGCTTCGAATCCATGGGGTCCTTGACGACGAAGTACGAGAAGCTGGAGTCCTCGTCCAGGGTCGGCACCGTCACGGTCACGGGGAAGAAGGCCGTCGAGCCGAGTCCCAGACCGGCTGTCGTCTGGTCGTCGACCGTCTTGCTGATGGTCGCCTGGCCGTTCTTGGGATAGACGTGGACGTCGTACAGCCAGCCCTTCGTCCCGGAGGAATCCGGGTACGGGATGGTGACGAGGAAGGGCGAGGCCGTGTCGACGACCGAGGCCGGATGGGCCGTCTCGACGACCACGTAGGCCGCGACGGACAGGCCGGGGGCCGTCGCCACGCCGTCGGAGTCGGTGGTCACCGTCGTCTCGGCGGTGAGACCATGCTCCGTCCCGTTGATGTCAATCGTGGTGTCGGCCGTGACGCTGCCGGGAAGCGTCACCTTGTCGATGTTCGTCCAGCCGGCGCTGGTGGCGAGGTCGAGGCCGTCCACTTTGTAGACCGTGAATGTGACGTCCTTGATTCCCTTGGTGCCGACGCCGCTTGTCCCGTCCGGCGAGCCGCTGACGACCGTGTCGCCGGTCTGGCGCTCATGCTTGTGGATGATGATGGAGCCGGTCTTCGACGCGTCGATGTTGCCGTAGACCGGGTCGGTCGTCGTGGCGGATGCCGCGGGGGCGGCCAGCCCGGCGACGAGCATGCCCAGGGCCGCTACGGCCGAGACCAGTCGGCCTGTCCCCTGTCGTGTGATTCTCATGTCCTTCTTCTCCTTCTGTGTTTTCTTGGGGTTTTCTGATTTCTTGGTTTTCTGATTTCCAGGTCTTCCGATCGGAAGCGGAACGAATGGGTTCGGAGGATCGGCAAGCGGATTCCGGGGCGGTCGTCCCAACGAGGCTACGAAGGAACGGAACGCGATCGGATGCCGCCTGGGAAAAGTGCATGGACGCGGGCGACGCCATCCGTCAGGGTCGCATCGAATGCCGTTCAGGGAAGCACTGGTCCCTGGCGCCCGCTCGGGCGCCTTGGAAGGACGTTCCATGTGTGATGCCGTGTCGCGCCTCGGTCAGTCCGGCCGAGGCCGAGGTTCAGCCCCTAGTCATCGGCGGGGCTCCTCCGTCGTCGAGCCGGAGGACCCACCCGTCCATCCTGTCGACGTTCGAGCTTGCGGCGTATGTGCCGTCGGCGGGTTCTTTGCGACGAGCGTCGTCGTCTGTCGACGAGTACGCCCGCGACGACGAGGGTCAGCACGGCCAGGATGGTGCCGGCGGCGATGAACTCCTGCGCGCCGGCGCCGCCCGTCAGCGGCAGGTCCGGAACGGCGCGCTGCGCGTTGACGATGGACTTCGGCTCCGTCCCCGCCAGCCCGGTCGAGCCGGCGAGTCCCGCGGATGCATCGGCCACCGAATCGGACGTCCCCTCGAAGGTGGACGACTCGTCGGAACCGGAGGTCGGGGACCCCGACGAGTCGGCCGTGGCGGCATCGACGGTGGCCGTCGATGTGCGGGATGCGGAGGTGACCGTCACGTCCAGGCCTCCGGAGCCGATGACGAAGCGGTAGGCCGTGGGATCCCGCTGGTACCCGGCCGGGGCTTCCGTCTCCTGGAGGTAGTACGTTCCCCAGGGCAGGTCGCCGATCCGGAACGAGCCCGCCGCATATCCCTCGCAGGTGGTCGCCGCTCCGCCGGGACCGCATTCCGTGATGTCGTCAAGCGTGGTGCCATCGGCATCCACGGCGGCCTCGGCATCCGGATCCGTCGTCGGGTCGCCTGTGGTGATCCTCCAGCGGGATCCGGCGAGCGGAACGTATCCCTCCGCGGTGTCATCGGTTGTCTTGGCCCAGGAGACCGAGCCCGGCGCCCCGACGAGGGTGTTGGTCAGCGTCGCGGAGGACGTGGTCCCCTCGCAGCCGACCGTGACGACGTTCGAGCTGAAGACCGGGCCCGACCAGGTGGCGTTCTCGACCGCGGCGGGCGCCTTCTCGCTCAGCGTCACCGTCGCGCCCGTGGGAATGGCGTCCGACGTGGCGGTCTGCCCGGCACGGACGACGATCGTGCCCGATCCGGCCGGATAGGTTTCCTTGGCGTCCGATGCCTTCGCGGTCCCTTCGGCGGAGCAGTATTCGTACGTTCCCGCCGGATAGCCGTAGTCGACGGTGAAGTCGGCGCCCGTCGAGACGGCGGCGGCGGCCGTGCCGTCCACCTTCTTGGTGACGGAGACGGTTCCGGTGGTGTACGTGGGGGCCGTGGCCGTCGACGTGTCCGTCACGTCGCTCCCGTCCCCGACCGTGGTTCCCCTGACGCCGGCGGTGTTGTCCACCGTCCCCGAACCGGCCTCGCCCGCGGTCACCGACGAATAGGTTCCGGTGCAGGTCATGGAATCACCGGCCGCAAGCGTCGTGGACGGACAGGTGATGGCCGTGATCTTCGGGTCGGTGACGGCGATGTTCCTCAGGTCCTCCGTTCCGGTGTTGGTGACGAGGAAGGAATAGGGGATCGAGTCGCCCGAGGTGAAGACCGTCCGGGTGGTGCCTCCGGTCACGGACCCGCTGCCGGTCTCATGGTTCACGGATTTGACGAGGTTGATGGCGCCGAGGGGCTCGATGGTCGTGATGCCGATGCGGCGGATGAAGTGCACGTCGGTGGAGCCGCCGGTGGAGCCCGAGAATCCGAGCTTGACGGTCTTCGGCAGCGTCACCTGCTGGGATTCGATGGGCGTGACGCTCTGGCCGGCGCTGTTCGTCAGGGTGACGGTGAGATACTGTCTGCCTTCGGAATCCGGCACGGTGATCCTGATGTGCACAAGCGTTCCCGTATTGCCGCCCGTATCGGTGCGCGAGGCCGGCGACGTGGAGATGAAGGTCGTGGAGCCCAGAGTCGTCGACTTCTCGATGCAGTAGCCGCTCGTGCCGTTCCCGGAGCCGCGCAGGGTCACCGAGTTCGGATGGAGGGTCCAGGTGTCGCTGACGCCGCAGTTGACACCGACGTATCCCTGACGGCTGTAGTTGCCGAAGCGGTCGAGCCCCACTCCGAGCACGCCATGCGCGATGCCCGAGACGTACGTCGTCGCGTCGCCCGTGTTCTGCGAGGCGGTGGTGATGGACCCGTAGCCCAGCGCGCCGCCCACTCCGTCGCCCGCCGGTCCCTGCTCGTCGAGCGTGTAGGAGCCGTCCGTGAGGAAGAAGCCGATGCCGTCGGCCCCCGTGCCGCTGAACTGGTACTGGTAGAAGCTGATGTCAAGTCCCGCGGCGGAGGGGATGGCCCGGTCGTAGAGCACCGTGCCGGTCTTCCCGCCCGAGTTGTCCGTGAGCTGCAGATAGCCATGCTCGTCTCCGGCGCCCGTGTAGTCGGTCTGCTGGCCGTTTCGGCCGGAATAGTCGTGGTAGTAGCAGCCACCCAGCTGGTGCGACGTGGAGGCCGGAGCCGAGGCCACGCGCTGCGCGGCGGTCAGGCAGGCGCTTCCGAAGGCGAGCCAGCGGTCGTCATCGACCGTGGAGTTCTGGAAGGTCTCGTCGACGAGGCCCGACCCGTCATCGTCCGCGGAGGCCGTCACCGTCAGGGACGGGGAAAGGGACAAGGAAAGCAGCGAGACCAGGGTCAGTGCCGATGCGGCGACGACGGCCGCCGCGCGTCTCGTGGCCTGATCGACCGACCGCGACGAAGCATGCCGTCCGTGATGGCTTCCCAGCATGGCGATCATCCCCTTCTCGAATATCCGATGCGCGCAGGAAGCCGCATCGAGGCCGGCGACGGCCCCTCGGCCCATCTTCGCCAGCCATGCGTCCTTACCGCGCCGGCGACCCCGTATGATCCCAGGGTGTCGAAGGACGGGGGTCCGGCTGTCTGCCCCGGCGCGGTTCGAACGTTCCGGCGACCTTCGCGTCGCCGTGCATTCACCATATCAGAGAAATTGAGTGTGATTCGGTTTTTTGGAAAATAAACTAAATTTTGCTCATGTTTGTATTCGGTATACCGAATTTTGTTAGCTTTTGATATTCATCCGTCGCTTTCCGGACTCAATCCCGAGTCGGGCCGGATCGCCTCAAAAGCACGCCATGCCGCGGATTTGGGACTATCGCGCCCAGGGTGGCAAAAAACTAATGACGGTCGAATTCATGCGACACGCCGAGAACGTGGAACCCTGTCGTCGGCGGGCCTCTTCGGAACTGTATACTGGCGGCGTTCTCGCCGAACCCCAACGGGAAACGGCACCGCCTACGACGCCCGACGGCCGTGCGCCGCCCGCCTTTTCCGGCAGCGGCGGCGCACGCCGGCCACGGGAACGCGAACTACATGTGTCCGCCGAAAGGAACCAGGAATTGGTCGAGCACCGGTCATACGCCAAAGGCATCGCCAAGCGCCGAGAGATTCTCAGCAAGGCCCTATCGATCATCGGCCGCAAGGGGTTCGGAGAAACCACCCTCAAGGACGTCGCCGAGGCCGTCGACCTCTCTCAGGCGGGGGTTCTCCATTACTTCCATTCGACGGACGACCTTTTCGTGCAGATCGTCAAGGCCCGCGACGAACGCCGTTTCCGCCTCATGATGCGCCGGCTGAAGAAATCGGGAATCGTGGCGGTCGTGAACGGCGTCCCCGTCCTGGGCCCCCGAGACGAGGATGACGCCGACCTGCTGGACATCATCGACAAGCTCATAACCGGACTGCACGACACGCAGCGCACGCCGGGGCTCATCGAGCTGTTCATCCGCATGCAGGCCGCCTCGGCCGAGCCAGGCCACCCCGCCCATGAATACTTTCTTGCCCGCACCGCCATGATCCACCGGATGTTCGAGCCCGTCATGGCCGAGGCCAATCGCCGTGGGATCCTACAGCCGGAATGGGACCCCACGGCGGCGGTGCGAACGATCACCGCGCTGGCGGACGGGCTGGAGATCCAATGGCTGCGCGACCGCACCACGGACATCGACGGGACGCTGTGGGATTTCTTCCGACTGGTCGGAGGGGGTCTGCGTCGACCCGAGGAGCCACAGGACGACTCCGAGCACGGGGACATGACGGCCACCGCCGTCGATGACGGGGACGACGAGGAACCGGACGCGGAAGCGCCGCACGACGACGCCGAGAACGGACCCATCACCGGTACGCGCCCAGCCGCGGACCGACATGCAGCGGGAGCGGGAACCGGCCGTGCGCGCAGGGGGAATCGAACCCCCAGGGCCTAAGCCACAGGAACCTAAATCCTGCGCGTCTACCAATTCCGCCATGCGCGCGACCCGTCCAATCTAGCGGCCATCGCAGACGAGGACCGGTATGGCGGAAACCGGTGGGACGCCAAGCCGTCGCCATGTAACGAAACGCAACCGGCGAATCCCCGAGGCGTCGGGTACAGTGCGGGAGCGATGCATGCGATGACCCGACCACACGACGACCAGCAACCCACATCCGCCTCCGAAAACCCACGGGAGCCCTCGGAGGCGCGGCAGTCCCCTCCCGGGACCGCCACGCCGGATCTTCCGTCCACTCCCTTCGAGCGCCGCGTCGACGCCCGGCTGCTTCTGTCCGTGCTGGCCACGGGTCTGATGTCGTTCGGCGGGGTGCTCGTCGAAACGGCCCTCAACGTGGCCTTCCCGACGCTGATGCGCGAGTTCTCGATCGGCACCTCCACCGTGCAGTGGATCGTCACCGGCTATCTGCTCGTGCTCTCCGTCATGCTTCCGGTCTCCTCGCTGCTCAAGCGCCGCTTCACCACGATGTCGCTGTTCGTCACGGCCATGCTGTTCTTCCTCGCCGGAACCGCGCTGGCCGTCGTGACGCCCGTCTTCGCGGGTCTTGTGGCCGCGCGACTGCTGCAGGGCGTGGGCACCGGCATCGCGCTGCCACTCATGTTCTCCATCGTCCTCGACCAGGCTCCCTTCGATCGGATGGGCCTGATGATGGGCGCGGCCTCGGCGATCACCGCCCTCGCCCCGGCGCTGGGACCCTCGCTGGGAGGACTCGTCATCGAACGCTGGGGCTGGAGGACGATCTTCGCCGCCCTGCTCCCCGTCATGGTCGTCGCTCTGGTCATGGGCGCGGCCAGCATTCGTCAGGTGACGCCCATCGAACGGGTGCCGATGGACTGGCCCGGCTGGATCGCGCTGTCCTGCGGATTCACCGCCCTCATCCTCGCCACCACCACGGCGTCCTCAGCCGGATGGACGAGCTCCAGGGTGCTCGGGCTGCTCGCCGCGACGGCCGTTTCCCTCGCGCTTTTCGGTCTGCGCATGCGAAGGGCGGCGAATCCCCTGATTCGCCCGGGCATCCTGCGTTCCCGCGTCTTCGTCCTGTCGCTGCTGATGGTCATGCTCATCCAGTTCACCGTGCTCGCCCTCGGCTATCTGCTCCCCAACGTCGGGCAGCTTTCCCTAGGCGCCGGCGCCTTCGCCTCCGGATGCCTGCTGCTGCTGGGCTGCGCCCTGGGCGTCGTGCTCGCCCCCTCCAGCGGATGGCTGCTCGACCGCCTCGGACCGGCCCGCCCCATCCTCACCGGCAACGCGCTCGTCCTCGCCGCCGTGCTCGCCATGGCTGTCGTCTTCCGGCATGCGGGCATGGCCACCTACCTCCTGCTCTATGCCGTCTTCGCCGTGGGGCAGGGGCTGTGCGTGCCCACGACCATCACCCACGGCTATGCGGCGGTTCCACGGGGACTGCAGACCGATGCCAACGCGGCGATGAACACGCTGCAGCAGCTGGCCGGAGCCGTCGGCACGGCGGTCGCCACCACGATCGTGGCCGCGTCGCAGCGGGCCGACCCCGTCCACGTCGCGGCGGCCACCACAACGGGAGCGGGCCGGGTCCTGGCGCTGCTCGTCGCCATCGCCCTGCTGGCGCTGGGGTGCTCCCTCGGTTCCCTGACCTCGTCACGGGGCCGGGCATAGTATTGCCGGTATGTCGGCGATCATACGGCCCGTGGTGCTTCTGGCCATCATCGCCCTGGGATACGCGTTCAAGCGTCTGGGGCTGTTCCGGCCCCGGGACTACAGAGTCATCCAGACGGCCGAATTCGACATCGTGCTCCCCGGCGCCATCACGTACTCCTTCGCCGCGAACCCGCATAGCATCGGGCTCCTGTGGGTGTCGGCCTTCGCCCTCGTCGCCTCGCTGGTGCCGCCCCTGCTCATCTTCGTCTCCACGCGCCGCCATTCCCGGGCCGACCGGGCCTTCGTCATGCTCAACGGCTCCGGATTCAACATCGGATGCTTCACCTTCCCCATGGTCCAGGCCCTCGTGGGCGGCGCGGGTCTCGTTCCGGCCGCGATGTTCGACGTGGGCAACTGCGTGATGGTGGCCGCCGGAACCAACGTGCTCACGCAGTCGCTGCTGCATATCGAGCCCGGACGCACGCTGGCCGACCAGGAGAAGTCCGCTCCGGTCTCCCTCCCCACCGCATCCCCGACCTCCCCCGTCGCCGCCTCGACGGCGTCCCATGCCATCCCCGCCGCCTCCGTCCCGGAAAGCTCCGACCGCGACGCCCGCAGGCTGCGACGCCGGGATTCGCTCAGACGGGTGATACGCGGATTCATCACCTCGCCGTCCTTCGACGTCTACATGCTGATGATCGTCCTGATGATCGCCGGGATGCGACTCCCCGAATGGGTGGCTGCGGTCTGCGAGCCCTTCTCGGACGCCAACGCCTTCTGCGCGATGCTCATGGTGGGCATGCTCACCGAGCTGCCGGCGACGCGGCATGACGTGCGGGACGTGCTCGAAGTGCTCGCCTGGCGGCTGCCCTGCGGGGTGCTTCTCGCCGTGGCCGCCTGGACGCTGCTGCCCTTCGACGCCACCGTCAGGCAGGCCGTGGTGCTGTGCTGCCTGGCGCCCACGGCGATCTTCTCGACGATGTTCACCGACAGGGTGCTCGGCAACGCCCGTCTGGCGGGCTTCACGCTGTCGCTGACCGCCGTCGTGGGGGCCGTGGCGATGGTCGCCGCCCATCTGGTGCTCACGACCTGAGAATGCTCACGACCTGACGCCGGCCCGGTCGGACCCTATCGACCGGAGGCTTATTCCCCCAGCAGCAGGCGAACGGCGGGCACCAGCGCGATGAAGGCGCGGCCACGGTGGGAGATCGCGTTCTTCTCCTCCGGCGTCATCTCGGCGGAGGTCAGCGGATTCCCGGAGCCGGCCGTGCACGTCGGCTGGTCGTCCGGAACGAACAGCGGATCGTAGCCGAAGCCATGCCCTCCTCGGGGGTGGCGGATGATGCGGCCCGGCATCTCACCGAAGGCCACGGTCTGCAGTCCCGCAGCGCCCAGGCCCGAGGGAAGCGCATCGATGGGCGTCACGTCATCCTCCGCCGACGGCACCACGAAGACGGAGTCCGACGCACCATCCGCATCGACGCCGGCAGGGGAGTCGGGCACGACCAGAGCGGCGGCGCAGCGGAACCTCGCCGTGCGTGCCTCCTCGGGGATGTCCGACAGCTGGGCGAGAAGAAGACGATTGTTGGCCTCGTCGTCGCCGTGCACGCCCGACCAGCGGGCCGAGAGAATGCCTGGGGCCGACCCCATGACGTCCACGACCAGGCCCGAATCGTCCGCCACCGCGGGAAGGCCCGTACGGTGGGCTACGTCCCGGGCCTTGAGCAGCGCGTTGGCCTCGAAGCTCGTACCCGTTTCGACCGGGTCGGGAAGGCCCAGGGACCCGGCGGAAACGAGCTCCACGCGGGATGCCGCGTCGCCCAGATGGTCGGCAAGGATGCGGCGGATCTCCACGAGCTTGCCCTCGTTATGCGTGGCGACGATGATGCGCATCCGCAAGTCCCCTCAGTCCTTCGCGAGCGCGGCGAGCTGCGCCTGCTGCAGCTCGCGGTTGCCCTTCTCGGCCAGGTCGAGCAGCACGCCCAGCTCGGTTCTGCTGAAGGGACGGTGCTCGGCGGTGCCCTGGATCTCGATGAAGGTCCCGGCGCCGGTCATCGCCACGTTCATATCGGTCATGGCCCGGGAGTCCTCGACGTAGGGCAGGTCGAGCATGGGCGTGCCGTCGATGACTCCCACGGACACCGCCGAGACACGGTCCTTCAGCGCCTTGTCGGCCGATTTTATGGCGTGATGCCCTTCGCCCCAGCGAAGCGCGTCGACAAGCGCCACGTAGGCGCCGGTGATGGAGGCCGTGCGCGTGCCGCCGTCGGCCTGAAGCACGTCGCAGTCCATCTGGATCTGGTTCTCGCCGAGAGCGGCCATGTCGACCACGCCGCGCAGGCAGCGCCCGATAAGACGGCTGATCTCGTGGGTGCGGCCTCCGATGCGGCCCCTGACGGATTCGCGGTCGGTGCGCTGCGAGGTGGCGCGGGGCAGCATGGCGTATTCGGCGGTCACCCACCCGAGCCCGCTGTCGCGCCTCCAGCGAGGCACGCCCTGCGTAAACGTCGCCGTGCACATGACGCGCGTGTTGCCGCATTCGATGAGCACGGAGCCCTCGGGGGCATCCGTGAAATGCCTGGTGATGCGGGTGGGCCTCATCTCGTCCACCCCGCGCCCGTCGGCCCTGATGATCGTCCCCGATGCCAGCTTGTCCTTGATCTCTGCCATGCCCCTCACGGTATCACCGGGGTCTTCCGCGGAATGGAGAGTCCTCCGCGGGTTCCCGGCTCCCCCGACCGAACGGAGGGGGCTCAGCCCTTGGCCTTCGCCCCCCGCGGGCGCGACCCTTTGCCCCCCTTGCCGCCGGCCATCAGCGGCCGGGCGGGAAGGATGCGGTCGACGAGGAACAGCACCAGCGCGAGCACGAAGAACGCGCCCAGGTAGACGACGATGTTCACGCCCATCTGCGCCCAGCCGATCTTCGGCAGGTCGACGAAGAAGTACGGATACGGGCTGCCGCCGGGCTCCGGCCCCGAATGCGGCCACAGCCAGCCGCGGATGAGCACGAAGGCGAGATACACCGGGAAGTAGGCGAGCCAGCTCAGCGTGTAGTGCCAGCGGAAGCGGCGGTGCTCGTCCGCGAGCAGGAAGTCGACGACGGCCATGACGGGGGCGAGGCGATGCACCATCGTCGTGGTCATGATGCCGAGGATATGGGGCGTGGTCGCCGGGTCGGAGGGCGCCAGGAGCGCATAGGCCACCACGGCGACGATGATCGTGTACATCGTCACGCAGCCCTTGAGCCAGGCGGGCGGCTGCACGCCGTCCAGCAGCGTGGCCGCGCCCGCCCACAGCATGACGATCCCCAGAACCAGACTCGTCTGGAAGGTGAAGTACACCCATTTGTTCGCCGCGGTCCATCCCTCGTAGGTGCCGGCGAAGCACAGGGCGGCGATGGCCAGGCGCCACAGCGCGGTGATGACTCTTCTGATCCCCATGCAGCGCAAGCATAGCCGCAGGACGGGCCACCAGGGCCTGCACCGGGCGGACCCGCGCAGACCTTCGCGTCCGCCGCCCGCTGCGCTCCGCCGACTCCCGCTCCCGTCCCTTCGCCGCATCCTCCGTTTCCGCCACGTCCGCCGCTCCCCGCGACGCCGTCCGGCGATTACAGTGGGGGACAAAACCGGGGCAATGAGGAAGGGCCATGATGACTGACTATTCGCCGGCGCTGATGACCGACATGTACGAGTACACGATGCTCGACGCCACCCTCAAGGACGGGACCGCCGGAAGGCGCTGCGTCTTCGAGATCTTCACCAGGCATCTGCCCGCCGGACGCCGCTATGGCGTGGTCGCGGGAACCGGGCGCATCCTCGACGCCCTCGAGCGTTTCCACCTGGACGAGGAGGACCTGCGCTTCCTGCGCGACCGGAGGGTCGTGAGCCCCGAAACCGTTCGCTGGCTGGAGAACTTCCGCTTCTCCGGATCCATCCGCGGCTATCGGGAGGGCGAGATGTTCTTCCCCGACTCCCCCATCCTCCAGGTGGAGGGCAGCTTCGGCGAGTGCACGCTGCTCGAGACGCTGCTGCTGTCCATCCTCAACTACGATTCGGCGGTCGCATCCGCCGCCTCCCGCATGGCCTCGGCAGCCAAGGACAGGCCGTGCATGGACATGGGCGGGCGCCGCACGAACGAATGGGCCGCCGTGGCCGCGGCCCGCGCGGCCGTCATCGGAGGCTTCCAGGGCACGGCGAATCTCCTCGCCGCCCAGCTGTACGACCTCAAGGCCATCGGCACCGCGGCGCACTGCTTCACCCTGGTCCACGATTCCGAGGCCGACGCCTTCCGCTCCCAGATCGAGGCGCTCGGCAGGGGAACCACGCTTCTCGTCGACACCTACAACATCGAGGAGGCCGTGAGGACCGCCGTGGAGGTCGCCGGACCTGATCTCGGCGGCGTGCGCATCGACTCGGGGGATCTCGCCGCCCTCGCGCAGCGCGTGCGCAACCAGCTCGACGCGCTGGGCGCCACGACCACGAAGATCACCGTCACCAACGACCTCGACGAGTACGCGCTGGCCGCCCTCCAGACCGCACCCGTCGACTCCTACGGCGTGGGCACGCAGCTGGTCACCGGATCGGGGGCCCCCACCTGCGCGATGGTGTACAAGCTCACCGAACGCGAAGGCGCGAACGGACGCATGGAGCCCGTGGCGAAGAAGTCGAAGGACAAGGCCACGGTCCCCGGACGCAAGCTCGCCTTCCGCTCCTACGAATACGGCCTGGCCGACGCCGAGCACGTCGTCTCGGGCTCCGAGGACGCACTCGCCGCGTTCCATCCGCAGGAAGGCTGGAAGGACCTGCTCGTCGATTACATGGACCACGGCCGGGCGAATCCGCGATACCAGGGCCATGACGCCATCATGACGGCACACGGCTACCGCGCGAAGGCCCTCGCCGAGCTGCCCATCACCGCGCTGTCGCTGATGAAGGGCGACCCGGCCATTCCCACGGAGACGGTGGTGCTGTAGCCGAGACGGTGGCGCTGCAGCGAGGGGCCATGCGGATCCGGAAATCCCGTGCGGGGAGGCAGGAACCCTTAGTCCTCGCCTTCGCCCTCGCCCATCATCCGGTCGTAGATGCGTCGGCAATCGGGACAGACCGGGTACTTCGAAGGGTCGCGCTTCGGAACCCACACCTTGCCGCAGAGGGCGACGACCGGACGTCCCGTGATGCGCGACTCCATGATCCGGTCCTTGGAGACGTAGTGGGCGAAGCGGTCGGCGTCGCCGTCACCGGTGCGGGCGGGCTTCTCCTTGGTCTGCGTCCTTTCGAGGACGCTGGTGCCCGCACCGCCCTGCGTGCCCTCGGTCGTCGCGTCGGCGTCCATCACGGTCGTCGTTCTCGTCGATTCCATCACGTCTCCCATCGTGTCTCCATCCCTCCGTGTTCTCCGGCTGACTCCGGTCCGCATCCCGCCGAACCCAGGTGACCGCATCCGGTCCAGGACCCGCGTCCCGGAAGGATGGATTCCGGAACCGTCGGGACGCCGGCCCCATGGCTGCCCCCATGATACGGCGCGGAACCGGCAGGACGCCGCCCTCACGCGGTAGGCTTGGGGCCATGACTATCGCCGTGTGCCCCGGATCGTACGACCCCGTCACCTCCGGTCATCTGGACGTCATCGAGCGCTGCGCCCGGCTCTTCGATGCCGTGCATGTGGTGGTCGCGGTGAACGCCGCCAAGACGCCCATGTTCCCGGAGCCGGTGCGTGTGGAGATGATTCGCCGCTCCCTGCACGACGACGGATACGACCACGTCGTCGTCGCTTCGACGCGAGGGCTCATCACCGACTACTGCACGCGGGTCGGCGCCACCCTGATCGTCAAAGGGCTGCGACAGAACGGCGACTACGAGGCCGAGCTCGGCATGGCTCTCGTCAACCGCAAGCTGGCCGGCATCGAGACGATGTTCATCCCCGCCGATCCGGTGCTCGAGCACATCTCGAGCTCGATCGTCAAGGACGTGTCGCGACATGGCGGCGACGTGAGGGGGATGGTTCCGGACAGCGTCATCCCGCTGCTCACGGACGCCCTGAGCCACGAGCAGCCCGGTGATGCACGGCCCGGAGACGACGGGCCGCAGAAAACGGGGACGGTCCCCAAGGAGGATTCTCATGGCAGATGACGACGCGGACGACGACACCGCCGACAACACCGCGCAGCGGCGAATCGCCGTCGACCCGCAATCGGAGCCGCATGACGCTCCGGAGGCCTCGGAGACGGCCGCCAACCACGGCAGGCACACACGCGCCGGTTCCGCGACTCGGCCTGCCGCGGAACCGGCGCAGGGCGGGTCCCTGGCATCAGACGCCGGGGCGGCCCCCTCCCCGTCCATCGAGCGATCCCGGGTGATGGAGGAGCTTCCCGACCTGCAGGAGGGCCGCGACGGGGCATCCGACGACCGCGACGACAACAGCCGTGAGGAATTCACGACGGTGTACGACATCATCGACGGGCTGCAGGGCATGCTCGAGGACGCCAGGGGAAGCCTGCTCTTCCCCGGCACGGCGCGGGTGGACCGGCAGGAGTTCGAGGATCGTCTCAGCCATCTCAAGGACCTGCTCCCCGTACAGCTGGAACGGGCCTCCGCGCTGATGCGCGAGGCGGAACGCCGCCTCGACAACGCCCAGAACCAGGCCAGCGCGATCGTCACGTCCGCTCAGAGCAAATCCCAGGAGATGGTCCGTCAGGCCCAGGAGCAGGCGGAGTTCCTCACGGGACAGCAGAACGTCACCGACATGGCCCGCAGACGTGCCCGCGCGATACTCGACGCCGCCCAGGCCAGGGCCGACCACCTCACCCACGGCGCGGACGACTACTGCACCAGGGTGATGTCCAGCCTGCAGGAGCAGGTCGGGAAGATCGACCACGACATCCAGACGGGCCTGCACGTGCTCCAGGAGCGGCGCGACCAGGCGGGAGCGGAGATGCCGCATCTGAGCGACGACGACTATCCGGACGAATGACATCACCTGACCTCAAGGACGGCATCAGAGAATGAGACGATCCACCACACGACCCGAGAATTCCCCCTGGGCCCTTCCCATCGCTCAGCTGACGGTCTCCGCCGGCCGGAGCCAGGACGTCGACGCCCGATTCCCCGCGCCCTCCGGAATCGGCGACGAGGTCATCGGCGTGAAGGAGGGCGATGAAGTGCATGTCGCCGGGCGCCTCGACTCCGTGGTGGACGGGCTCGTGCTCACCGCGCACGTCGACGCCCCGGTCCATGCCGAATGCACGCGCTGCCTGACGCCCCTCGACCACAGGTGGGGCGTGGACGTCACCGCCTTCTTCCCCTATGACTTCACGGCCTTCGCCGACGATTCCGATGACGGGCACGAGGCGCAGATCGTGGCCGGCGAGGAGGAGGACGGGGACGTGTATCCGCTGTCGGACGACCGCACCGTCGCCGACCTCGAGGCCCTGCTGCGCGACACCCTCGTCGGGGCGCTTCCGCTGCAGCCGCTGTGCCGTCCGGGCTGCCGAGGGCTCTGCCCACAGTGCGGGACCAATCTCAACGAGCACCCCGACCACCGTCACGAGATCGCGGACATCCGTTTCGCCGCCCTGGAGGAGATGCGGCGGCGGATGGCCGGAGGGAACGACGAATCCGAGGACGACCCCGGAAGTGCCGCCGGGAACGACGCGGGCGGCGGCGCGGAGACGAACGCCTAGCCGCACCGCCGCCACGGCCCATCTTCCGGAATGGCAGCACCCCCGCTATGGACAATGTTGCGGGGGTGCGATACCATACGGAACGCTTATAAGCAGACGTTCGAACGAAACAGAGGACATCATGGCACTGCCGAAATACAAGACCTCGCGCGCCAACACGCATTCGCGTCGCGCGAACTGGAAGGCCGCGGCCGCCAACACGGTGAGCTGCCCCAACTGCGGGGCCCCCACCCTGCCGCACACCGCGTGCCCGAGCTGCGGATCCTTCCGCGGCCGCACCTACAAGGACGCCATCCAGCCCGGCCACACCAAGTAGCCGGGTTCGGCGCGCGGGACGCGCCGGCCAGAAGGCGCCTGAAAGGCGAGCGAAAGGCATCAGGGGCCCTGCCATCGACGGGTGGCGGGGTCCTTCGCGTATGGCGCCCGATTCCATCCCCGATGGAATCGGGCACGATCCGCCCACCGCCGAGGAACAACGTCCGAGGAAGAGGATTTCAGGACCATGACCGCAACGACCGCAGACCCAAGAGACCACGCGGGCACGACCAGCGCCGACGGGGATGACGACCGGACGACCGCCGCATCCGCCACCGACGTCACCGACCCCGCCGGGCATCAGGGGACGCCGGGCGACGGCGAGCGCCAGGGGGGACGCGGCGGAGCGTCCGGCGGTTCGCCACGGGACGAACTGCTCTCGGTTCTGGGCACACGGCTCGACCCCGACCTGCTCGTGCAGGCCCTCACCCACCGCTCCTTCTCCCACGAACACGAGGGAGCGCCCAACTACGAGCGGCTCGAGTTCCTCGGCGATGCCGTCCTCGAGCTCGTCGCCACGGAGACGCTGTACCGCATCCATCCCGACATGACCGAAGGCCAGCTGGCCAAGATGCGCGCCAAGGCCGTCAGCGAGGAGGCCCTGTCCGCCATCGCCCGCGAGAAGCTCCATGTGGGCCCGTTCATCCTTCTCGGGCACGGCGAGGCGGAGCAGGGCGGGGCCGAGAAAAGCTCCATCCTCTGCGACATCGTCGAATCCCTGATCGGCGCGACCTTCATCTCGCATGGCATCGACGAGGCCCGTCACGTCGTCCACCGCCTCATCGACGACACCCTCGCCGAAGTGGCCACCGAGGGCCCCGCCCTCGACTGGAAGACCTCCCTGACCGTCAAGGCCCATGACATGGGAATCGACGACCCCCGTTACCTCATGGCCATCGACGGGCCGGAATACGCGCCGGTGTTCACCGCCCGTGCGGTGATCGGCGACGACGAGGTCCTCGGCGTCGGCCGGGGCAGCTCCAAGCGCAAGGCCCAGCTCAACGCGGCCGAACAGGCATGGCACAGGCTCGACTCGCGACGCGGATAGGGACCTCTCCCGAATCGTCTCTCGCCCGCCTTGCGGACCGCGACGGCCCTCACGGCGCTTCGTCCGGGGACGGCGGCTAGCATAGACTGAACCACGACGTCCAGAGCATCACGCCTCCGACATGCGGCCGACCGCCACAAGCGGCGCCCCACGGAGCATGCGCACCGGCCATACGACGGCGGACCGACCAGGTCCGTGCGACGCCGGACATCGCCCACCGCGAGCGTCCGGCCGACCTCCCCGCGCCGACTGGACGGGAAGCACGGCGGACTCGACGCGACGGCGGACGAGAAACAGGAAGAACCAAGGGGAATCATGGTGTTACCAACGCCTTTGCAGGCATTCAGCGGCATGTCCAGGTCCATCGCCCCCACGGATGGCAGGACCATCACCAACGGCGAGAGGATGACCGGCGCGCAGGCGCTGATCCGGTCGCTGGAGGACCTGGGGGTCACCGACGTCTTCGGCATCCCCGGCGGAGCCATCCTGCCCGTCTACCATGCGATCGACGACAAGACGAAGTTCCGCTTCGTCCTCACGCGCCACGAGCAGGGCGCGGGGCATGCGGCCGAAGGCTACGCGATCTCCACCGGCCGGGTGGGCGTGTGCATCGTCACCTCCGGCCCTGGAGCCACCAACACCGTCACCGCCATCGCCGACGCGAACATGGACTCCGTGCCGCTGGTGGTCATCACCGGGCAGGTGGGGGTGAACGCCATCGGCACCGACGCCTTCCAGGAGGCCGACATCGTCGGCATCACCTATCCGATCGCCAAGCACTCCTTCCTCGTCACCGACGCCCAGGACATCCCCCGCGTGCTGTCCGAGGCGTACTACATCGCCCGCACCGGCCGTCCGGGCCCGGTGGTCGTCGACCTCACCAAAACGGCCCAGAAGGAGGAGATGTACTACTCCTGGCCGCAGAGGATGATCCTTCCCGGATACAACCCCACCGTCAAAGCGCACGGTCGCGTGCTGTCCGATGCGGCGAGGCTTTTCGCGCACTCCTACCGGCCCGTGCTGTACGTGGGCGGCGGCGCCGTGCGCTCCGACGCCGGCGAGCGCATCAAACGCCTCGCCGACCTCACGGGCGCGCCCATCGTCACGACGCTTCCGGCCCGCGGCGTCGTCCCCGACTCCGACCCCAAGGTGCTCGGTATGCTGGGCATGCACGGCACCATCGCCGCCACGGGGGCCGTGCAGCGGTCCGACCTGCTCGTGGCCATCGGCGCCCGCTTCGACGACCGCGTCACCGGCAGGCTCGACGCCTTCGCGCCGACGGCGCATGTCATCCACATCGACATCGACCCGGCCGAGATCGGCAAGAACCGTCAGGCGGACGTGCCCATCGTCGGCGACGTGTCGACGGTGCTCGACGACCTCATCCCCGAGATCGAGCGCGAGCAGGCCATCCATGGCAAGCCGGACCTCAGGCTCTGGTGGGAGCAGATCGACGAGTGGCGCACGACGTACCCCCAGACCTACGAGGAGCCCACGGACGGCACCCTGGCGCCGCAGTGGGTCGTGCAGAAACTGTCCGAGATGGCCGACCCGGAGACCATATGGGTCTCGGGCGTGGGTCAGCACCAGATGTGGGCCTCGCAGTTCATCGACTTCGAGCATCCCCGCTCCTGGGTCTCCTCCTGCGGCCTGGGGACGATGGGCTACGGCCTGCCCGCGGCCATCGGCGCCGCGGTCGCCTCGTCGCGGCTTCATGACGGCAGGTGCCCGGTATGGCTCATCGATGGCGACGGCAGCTTCCAGATGACCTCCGAGGAGCTCGCCACCGCGCTGCTCGACCACGCGCCCGTCAAGATCGCGCTGCTCAACAACTCCGTGTACGGCATGGTGCGACAGTGGCAGACCCTCTTCTACGACCACCATTATTCGCAGACCAACCTGCTCGACGGCCCCTCCGAGGACCACGACGCCGACGTGCCGGACTTCGTTCGTCTCGCCGAGGCCTACGGATGCGTGGGGCTGCGCGCCCGGACGAAGGACGAGGCCATCGAGGCCATCCGGAGGGCGAACTCCATCGACGACCGCCCCGTGCTCATCGACTTCCGCGTCTGGAAGGACGCGATGGTCTGGCCGATGGTCGCCGCCGGGGCCTCCGATGACACGGTGACCTACAAGCCGGGCGTTCATCCGCTGATGGGCGAGGGGGCGCGGCAGCCGGGCGACCGCATCGCGGACGAGGGCGATCCTAGGCACGCCGTCGGCGGGTCTCCGCAGCCGACCGCCGGGGACACGTTGCGGCGGTCCCTCGCCGACGCGAAGCGGTCCGGCGCATCCGCACAGTCCGAACCGTCCGCACCCTCGAAGCGCTGATCGGAAGGGAGAAACCATGGCCAACTATCCAGCATCCCAGCCGGGCTCGCAGCGTCACACCCTGTCGGTGCTCGTCGAGAACCGTCCGGGCGTCCTCGCCCGCATCGCCGGGCTTTTCGCCCGCCGCGCGTTCAACATCAACTCGCTGTCCGTCTCTCCGACCGAACGCCCCGACATCTCCCGCCTGACCGTGACGGCCGACGTGGAGGCCGTTCCGCTCGAACAGATCATCAAGCAGCTCAACAAGCTGCTGCACGTGCTCAAGATCGTCGACCTCGATCCGGAGACGACCGTGGAGCGCGAGCTCGTGCTCATCAAAGTGGCCGCCAACGAATCCAACCGATCCGACGTGCTGGAGATCGTGCGCCTGTTCCGCGTCCGCGTCGTCGACGTGCACCCCGAGTCCCTGACGATCGAGGCCACGGGGGCGGAGGGGAAGATCGACGCGCTGCTCGGTCTGCTCGACCACTACGGCGTCATCGAGCTCGTCCGCTCCGGATCCGTCGCCGTCAGCCGCGGACCGAAGGCCCTGAGCGAAAGGGTCGCCGGCTCGGAGATCACCGGCCGCTGAAGCCGCCCTACTCGACCTGCTCGCCGAGCTCCATCCACTCGGACTCGAGCGTCGAGGACTCCTGCCGCGCCGTCTTCAGATCGTCGTTGAGCCTGCCGAGGCCCACATAGTCGCTGGGGTCGTGCGCGGCCATCTCGGACTCCAGCCTCGCCTCGTCCTCCTCCAGCCTCTCCAACCGGCGCTCGATGGCCGCCATGCGGCGCTTGGCGTCATGGAAGGCCTTGCCGGACAGCTTCGATCCGTCGTCCGTCCGGTCCCCGGAATCCGGGGAGCCGGTCCCGTCCGCATGGTCTCCGCCCCGCTCCCCGGGCCTTCCCGTCGGATCGGCGGGGGAGGATCCCGAGGATGCCTGGGCCTCGCGCCGCCGCGCCTCCTCGTCGACGAGCCTCAGGTACTCGTCCACGCCGCCCGGCAGATGCCGCACCTTGCCGCCGACCAGCGCGTACTGGTCGTCCGTGACGCGCTCGAGCAGGTAGCGGTCGTGGGAGACGACGACAAGCGTTCCCGGCCAGCTGTCGAGCAGATCCTCCATGACGGCGAGCATATCGGTATCCAGGTCGTTGCCCGGTTCGTCCATGATGAGCACGTTGGGCTCGCCGAGCAGGATGAGCAGCAGCTGCATACGGCGCTTCTGCCCGCCGGACAGGTCCGCGATGGGCGTCATGAGCTGGGCGGAGGAGAAGCCCAGCCGCTCCATGAGCTGACCGACCGGAACCTCCTTGCCATCGACCACATAGGTCGGCTTGTAACGGCTGAGAACCTCGGATATGCGGTACTTCGCGAGCTTCTCCAGCTCGTCGAGACGCTGCGAGAGCACGGCGAAACGCACGGTCTTGCCGATGGTCACGCGCCCGACGGTGGGCTTCAGGGTGCCGTCGATGATGCGCAGCAGCGTCGACTTGCCGGCTCCATTGGCGCCGACGATGCCGATGCGGTCACCAGGGCCGATCAGCCATGTCACGTCGTCGAGAACCCGGCGGCCGGTGACCGTGACGGTCGTCGCGGCCGAGGTGTCAGGGGCGGAGGCGGCGTCCTCGGCGCGGGAGGCCTCATCCTTCGTCAGCGTCACCGAGGCGGTGACGACGGGCTCGGCGAAGGGCGAGGGGACCACGTCGGACAAGCGTCCGCTGGCCGACGCGCCGTCCGGTGCCGATGAAGCCCGCGACGCGTCATCGGCGTCACGCGCGTCATCGGCCGTCTGCATGGAACCGTCCATCGGCACGGCATCATCCGCCCGCACAGGGCCGGCCGGACGATCCTGATAGATCTGCGTGACGTCGACGAGATCCGTCACCTGCTTGCCCAGACGCGCGGTCGCCATGCGGCGCAGCTCCAGTCGGTTGCGCATGGGAGGCACGTCGGCGATGAGGTCGCGGGCCTGCTTGACATGGAACTTCTGCTTGGTGGCACGCGCCCGCGCCCCGCGCGCCAGCCAGGCCAGCTCCTTGCGGGCGAGGTTGCGACGCCTTTCCTCGCGCACGTCGGCCTGACGGTCGCGCTCGACGCGCTGCAGCATGTACGCGCTGTAGCCGCCTTCGAAAGGCTCGATGGTCCCGTCGTGGACCTCCCACATGGACTCGCACACCTCGTCGAGGAACCAGCGGTCGTGGGTGACGAGGAGAAGCGCGCCCTGCCCGGCCGACCAGCGGGACCTCAGATGCTCGGCAAGCCAGTGGATGGTGACGATGTCGAGATGGTTGGTGGGCTCGTCGAGGGCGAGGATGTCCCAGTCGTGCAGCAGCAGATGGGCCAGGTCGGCGCGTCGGCGCTGCCCGCCGGACAGCGTGCCGACCCGGGTCTCCAGATCGATGCCGCCGAGCAACGACTCGACGATCTCCCGCGAGCGCGGGTCGGCCGCCCATTCGTAGTCCTCGCGCCCCTCAAGCGCCGCCTGGCGGACGGTCATCGAGTCGTCGAGGGGGTCGCGCTGGTCGAGCATGCCGAAGGTCAGGCCACCGCGTCGGGTCACCCGCCCCGAATCCGGCTCCAGACGGCCGGCGAGCAGACGCAGCAGCGTGGACTTGCCGTCCCCGTTGCGGCCCACGATGCCGATGCGGTCGCCCTCGAAGACGCCCTGGGTCACCTCGGTGAAGACGGTGGTCGTGGCGAACGCCAGAGAGACATGGTCCAGTCCGAGGTCATAGATAGGCATGATTCCCCAATCTACCGCCGGTCATCTACCGCCGGACGGGATTCCACACGGGACCGACGGACGGCACGGCCGGAAGCCCTCAGCGCGACAGCATGCGGGCGCAGGTGTCGCAGCGCGCGGCGAATCCCGAGAACACCTGTTCGGCCAGCGGCATGAGCCTGGCGTTGTCCTCGACGAAATCGTCTCTCATCTTCGAGATCTGCGACTTCTTGAGGCCGTCCGTCATCGCGGGCTCCTCCATCCACTCCTCGAACAGCGTGGGGGTGACCTCGAGGTGGAACTGCAGACCCAGGGCGGTTCCCACACGGAAGGCCTGGTTGGTCGTCAGCGCCGAGCTGGCCAGAAGCTCGCCGCCCTCCGGGATGCCGACGACGTCGTTATGCCACTGGAGGACGTCGATCTGCTTGTTCCACATGGCGAAGTAGTCATGCCGGCCCACGCGTCTGATGGGCGAGAAGCCGATCTCCGGCTCCCTGCCCCTTGACAGCTTCGCGCCCAGGGCGGTGGCGATGATCTGATGGCCCAGGCAGATGCCGAGAACCGGCTTGCCGACGGCGATGGCCGCCCTCACGAGCTTGGCCTCCGCCTTGAGTCCCGGATGCTCGTCGACGTCCAGGGCGCCCATCGGACCTCCCATGACCACCAGCCCCGCCATCTCGCCGAAGTCGGGCAGATCGGGATGGCGGTCGTCGAGGATGGTGACGGTCTGCGTGGGGATCCTCGTGTCCTCGAGGCTGTCGAGGATGCGGCCCGGCTTCTCCCAGGGAACATGCTGGATGATGAGAACCTGCGGCGACGTCATGCCCACCATTGTGGCATCGCACGGAGTCCCCGTGGTAAACGGCGGTCCGCGGCACGGAGAGGACGGCGGCCGTTGTCGCGGAACACCCCTACCCTCGTGCGTATGACAGCAGCCCAGGAACCGCGGAATTCCACCATTCCCGACACCCCTCACCTGACTGCGGCGGCGGCCGGCCTGCGCCTGTTCGACACCGCCACGCACCGGGTGTCGCCCTTCGAACCCATCGTGCCCGGGAACGTAGGCATCTACGTGTGCGGGGCGACAGTCCAGAGCTCCCCGCATATCGGCCACATCCGCGCGGCCGTCGCCTTCGACGTCGTGCGCCGCTGGCTGCTGCGCCTCGGCTACCAGGTGACCTTCGTGCGCAACGTCACCGACATCGACGACAAGATCCTCGACAAGGCCACGGCGGCCGGAGAGCGCTGGTGGGGGCGCGCCTACCGCTACGAGCGCGAGTTCACGCGCGCGTACGACGAGCTCGGCGTCCTCCCGCCGACCGTCGAGCCGCGCGCCACCGGTCATGTGCCCGACATGGTGGAGCTCATCCGGCGCATCCTCGACAACGGCCACGGCTACGTCGTACGCGACGCCGACGGCAATCCCACGGGCAACGTGTACTTCGACGTGGCCAGCTGGCCACACTACGGCGAGCTCACCCACCAGAAGGGCGAGCCGGAGCCCGACGAGGCCGCCGCCGTGGCCGACCGCATGGGCCCGAGCGTGGATGCCGCCGGCCCCGACCGCTACAACCCCGCCGACCCCGCCGACGCCTCCCCCGACAAGCGCGACCCCCGCGACTTCGCCCTGTGGAAGGCGCCGCGTCCCACCGATCCCGCGGACGCGCGCTGGAGCACCCCGTTCGGCGTGGGACGTCCGGGCTGGCATATCGAATGCTCGGCCATGAGCCATCGGTATCTGGGACGCATGTTCGACATCCACGGCGGCGGTCTCGACCTGCGCTTCCCCCATCACGAGAACGAGATGGCCCAGACCCGGGCCGCCGGATGGAACTCCGCCGCCCGCTGGATGCATTCCGCATGGGTGACCGCCAAGGGCGAGAAGATGTCCAAGTCTCTGGGCAACGGGCTCTCCGTTCCCGCGGTGCTCGCCGACAACCCTGCCTGGGTGGTGCGCTACGCTCTGGGCTCCGTGCAGTACCGCTCGATGCTCGAATGGTCCGACCGGACCCTCGAGGAGGCCCGTGCGGCCTATGACAGGGTGACGAACTTCATCGAGCGCGCCGGGGCCGCCCTGGGCGCGCAGCCCTCGCGCGAGGAGGTCACGGCCGTGGACGCCGACGCTTTGCCCCGTGACTTCACGGCGGCCATGAACGAGGACGTCAACGTATCGGGAGCCATCGCGGCGGCGTTCACCGCCATCCGCTCCGGCAACGCGCTGCTGTCCTCCCTGGACGACCATCCCGATGACGACGACGCCCGTCAGAGGGTGCGCCGGTCCCTCACCGACGTGCGCGCCATGCTCGACGTGCTGGGGCTCGACCCGCTGGCCGAACCCTGGAGCGCGGGCGACGGCGATGGCGGCGCGGCCGCGTCGAAGGCCCTGGGCGCTCTCGTCGGCCGCGAGCTGGAGACGCGCGCCCTGGCGCGGAGGACCCGGGACTTCGCCCGCGCCGACGCCATCCGCGACGACCTGGCGGATGCCGGGATCATCATCGAGGACGGGGCGCACGGAAGCACATGGAGCCTGGCCGGGGACGGCGCGCACGTCGCCGTCGGCGTCCAGGCGGGCCCCGCGGCCCGGCCCGACGCCCCACGAACCCGTCCGGCCGCCGAATAGCAGGCAATGACAGGCGGGCGACCACTCAGCGGTTCCGCTAGACTGGGGACATTATGGCAGCATTCAGTTCTCTGACCGACAGGCTTTCCGGAGCGTTCCGGCATCTGCGCAGCAAGGGCAAACTCACCGACGCGGACATCGACGGCACCATCCGCGAGATCCGCCGGGCGCTTCTCGACGCCGACGTCGCCCTCGACGTCGTCCGCCCCTTCTGCGCCCGCATCCGCGAGCGCGCCCTCGGCGAGGAGGTCTCCCAGGCGCTGAACCCCGCGCAGCAGGTGGTGAAGATCGTCAACGAGGAGCTGGCGGCGATCCTCGGCGCCGGCGTGGACCGTCCGCTGCACACCGCGAAGAACCCTCCGACCGTCATCATGCTGGCGGGCCTGCAGGGCGCCGGCAAGACGACGCTGGCAGGCAAGCTCGGCTACTGGCTGCACGAATCCGGGCACACGCCTCTGCTCGTGGCCGCCGACCTCCAGCGTCCCAACGCCGTCACCCAGCTGCAGGTGGTGGGCGAACGGGCCGGGGTGCCCGTCTACGCCCCCGAGAAGGGCGTGCAGGCCGACGGCGGCGAGGCCGTCGCCTCCCCTGGCATGACCACGGGCGACCCGGTCAAGGTGGCCCGGGAAGGCGTGCAGCTCGCGCGCACGAAGCTCTACGACACGGTCATCGTGGACACCGCCGGACGCCTTGGCGTGGACGAGGAGCTCATGCGCCAGGCGCGCGACATCCGCGACGCGATCCGGCCCGACGAGATCCTCTTCGTCATCGACGCCATGATCGGCCAGGACGCGGTGCGCACTGCCAAGGCCTTCGACGAGGGCGTCGACTTCACCGGCGTGGTGCTGTCCAAGCTCGATGGCGATGCCCGGGGCGGCGCCGCCCTGTCCGTGGCGAGCGTGACCGGCAAGCCCATCCTCTTCGCCTCCACGGGCGAGGGCCTCAAGGACTTCGAGGTCTTCCACCCGGACCGCATGGCCTCGCGCATCCTCGACATGGGCGACGTCCTCACCCTCATCGAGCAGGCCCAGAAGCAGTTCGACGAGGAGCAGGCGCGCAAGGCCGCGGAACGCATGTCCTCGGGCACCTTCGGCCTCGACGACTTCCTCGAGCAGCTGCAGCAGGTCCGCAAGCTCGGTTCGATGAAAAGCCTGCTGGGGATGATCCCCGGCATGGCGCAGCACCGCCGCGAGCTCGAGCAGATCGACGAGCATGAGATCGACCGCACCGAGGCCATCATCCACTCGATGACCCCGGCCGAACGGCGCGATCCCTCCATCATCGACGGCTCGCGCCGGGCCCGCATCGCCTACGGCTCGGGCGTGACGGTGTCGGCCGTCAACGGACTGCTCCAGCGCTTCGAACAGGCCGCGAAGATGATGCGGCGGATGACCGCGCGCGGCATGGGCGCCGGAATCCCCGGCCTCGGCGGCCCCGGCGGGGGAAAGAAGAACCGGAAGGGCGCCAAGGGCGGCAAGAAGAAGAACCGTTCGAAGTCCGGGAATCCGATGAAGCGCGAGGAGGAGGAGAAGGCCCTGCGCGAGCGCCTGTCAGGCGGCTCCAGGGACTCCGGCGGCTCGGCCTTCGCCAGAAAGCCGCAGAACCCCGGCCTTCCCGCGAATCTCGAGGAGGTTCTGGGGCAGAACGGCGCGCCCGACCTGCCGCCCAACCTCGGCGGAGGGCTGTCCGGGCTTTTCGGGCGTTAGACGCGCAAGGCCCGGCGCGAACCGGGCCGGACCCGCCTGGATTCACCGACGACCCCCACGGACGCGGACATCGAATCCGTGGGAGGTCGGATTCACGGAACTCACGCGGTCCACGGAGGATGCGGATGACCTGGATGATGCCCGTCGTGCTTCTGCTGGTGCTCTGGGCTCTGCTGCGGTTTCTTCCGGCAGGAATGGACGGCCACCGGCCCCTTCCCTATCTCATCGCCCTGACGCCTTTCCTCTGGATTTCCGCGGGTCTGGCGGCCATCATCGCCGCCGTCATCGGCGACCGGACGTCGGCCATCATCGCCGCGTTTCTGGCCCTGGCCGTCCTTGGCGTCGAATTCGCCGGCCATCATCGCCGCAGCCGGCGTCGCCGCGGACAACGTCCCGACGAGGCCATGCCGGGAAGCGAACCGTCAATCGCGACGTCGTATGACACGCGAGACGTGGATGACGCCGCCGGCGGCCAGAGAACGACGCTTCATCTGATGACGCTCAACTGCCGCAGGGGCCGCGCCGACCCGGAGGCGGTGGTCGCCACGGTCCGCGCACGGTCCGTCGACGTGCTCGCTCTCCAGGAGCTCACCGGCGACCTGGTGGACAGACTGGAGAAGGCGGGTCTCGGCACGCTGCTGCCCCATCGGCAGCTGGGACGCGACCTGCCGGACGACAACGGCGGGTTCAACGGCATATGGTCGAGGGCCGCGCCGACGGCGACGCGGAACGATGCCGTCGACATCCCCGCCGCCGACACCCCCTCGCTTACGCTGTCCCCGGCGGGACGGCCGGTGCGCTTCGTCTCGGCGCATACGAAGTCGCCGCACCGCGGCTGCCCGCAGTGGTCCCGGGGAATCATGGGCCTCGGCGCTCTGGTCACATCCCGCTCGGGCCAGGAGGTGGACTCAGGAGTGGGCCAAGGGGTCGGTCAAAGGCCGCGGCGGCGGGACTCGCAGGAGTCCGAATCGCTCCCCGACATCGTCGTCCTCGGCGACCTCAACTCCTCGCTCGACCATCCCAGCTTCCGTGCCCTGCTCGGATCAGGCCTCCGCGACGCCGCCCTGGAGCAGGGCGCCGGTCCCGTCACGACATTCCCCTCCTGGCTTCGCTGGCCGCGCATCGAGCTCGACCATGTGCTCATGACCCCGGGAATCGACGCAATCGAGGTGCTCTCCCTCCCCGTGAAGGGCACCGACCATCTGGCGGTATATGCGGATCTGGCCATATGAGTGCCTGAGACCCGAGACCCGGACGGGCGGCGTCGAAGGGAAGACCTGGGACCGTCAGGAGGCAGGGAGGATGCCGTACGGGACGTCGATCATCCCCTCGAGAAGGCCGGGACTCCAAGCACCGCGGGATTGACTGCTGATGGCAGACCGCAGATGATGGAGGCCGTCCTGCATCCCGCCGCCCCTCAGCCCGTTCCGCCCCCTTTCGGCGGCGTCTGGCCTTATCCGAGGGTATGCGGTATACTGCTTCAGTTATTCGCGAGCACGGGGCCCTCTCATCCCGCGTCCGTGAGGAACACGCCGACGGGCGGGACCATGCCCCACATGGAGTCGCCGGCCGACACCCTGAACATCCAAGGAGAGCCATTTTGGCAACCAAGATTCGTCTCAAGCGCATGGGCAAGAAGTTCTACGCCTTCTACCGCGTGGTCGTCAGCGACTCGCGCAACAAGCGCAACGGCAAGTCCATCGAGGAGATCGGACTGTACGACCCCAACAAGCAGCCCTCGCTTATCCAGATCGACTCGGAGCGCGCCCAGTACTGGCTCGGCGTCGGCGCACAGCCGACCGAATCCGTGCTCGGCCTGCTCAAGGTCACGGGCGACTGGCAGAAGTTCAAGGGCCTCGAAGGAGCCGAAGGCACGCTGAAGGCCCCCAAGGAGGCCGAGGACGTGCAGGCCCGCATCGAGGCCGTCGAGGCCGAGGCCCAGAAGCTCAAGGCCGCCCACTCCGCCGCCACGGCGAAGTCCGCGGCTCCCACGGCCGAAGGCCAGGCCGCCTGACATGCTCGCCCAGGCCGTCGAACATCTCATCAGGAACATCGTGGATTTCCCCGATGACGTGTCCGTCACGTCCCATGAGAACCCGCGCGGGGAGCTTATCCGCGTGCGCGTGAACCCGGAGGACATCGGCCGCGTCATCGGCCGCTCCGGGCGGACGGCGAACGCCATCCGCACCGTCGTGCAGGCGCTGTCCGATCACAGCATCCGCGTCGACATCATGGATGTACGGAAGGCGAGCCGATAGCGTGGAGCGTCAGCGAAGCGACGCGGACCCTCAGCAGCACGATCTGCTGAGGGTCTGTCGTATAGGCCGCGCCCAGGGCCTTAAGGGCGAGGTCACCGTACAGACATTCACCACGGAGCCGGAGAGGCGATTCGCCCCCGGATCCGTGCTCGTCGACTCCCAGGGAAGGACGTTCACCGTGGCTCAGTCCCGCGCCATGCATCAACGCTGGGTCGTCCGGCTCGCCGGCGTGGAGGACCGCACCACCGCCGAGGCGCTGAACGGCACCGTACTGTTCGGCGAGGCGGACGACCCGGAGGAGATGGCCGAGGAGGGCGTCTTCTATCCGAGGGACCTCATCGGCATGACCGTGGTCCCCGCCGCCGGCAACACGCTGGGCCTGCCCGCCGACATGACCATCGGCACCGTCGCGGACGTCATCGACGGACCGCAGACGCTGCTGAAGATCCGTCTGCGCAAGCCCGCCGACGGCACGCGCGACGCGCTCGTGCCCTTCGTCGAGCAGATCGTCCCCGACGTGGATCCGAACGCCGCCACCCTCACCCTGGACCCTCCGGGAGGGCTTATCCCCGGTCTCGGCGACCCTGACGTCGCCGCCGAGGACGAACCGCTGGACGATCTTCCGGACGCGGACACGGCCACTCCCATGACCGATGAGGAAATCGAGGAGCTCGAGGAGGACGAGAAGCGCCGCGAGAGGCAGCGCGCGCTGCCCGACCGGAGCATGCGCGACGACGCGCCGACGCCCGCGTCGGATGGAGCGGGCCGCACCAGGGCGACGGACGGAGACGACGGGAGCGTGGATGGGGATGGCTCCGACGGGAACGATCCCGCCGATGACCCCCATTCCGCCGATCGGACGGACGGCGACGCGAAGCCGTGATGCTCGTCGACATCGTGACGGTATTCCCCGAGTACTTCGACGTCGTCAACCTCAGCCTGATGGGCAAGGCCCGCGCGAAGGGCCTGCTGGACATCCGGGTGCGCAACCTGCGCGACTGGACGCATGACGTCCACCACTCCGTGGACGACACCCCCGTGGGCGGCGGCGCCGGCATGGTCATGAAGCCCGAGGTGTGGGGCGCCTGCCTCGACGACCTGCTCGCCGAGGGTCCCTCCCCCGTGCTCGTGCTGCCGAACCCGTCAGCACCTCTGTTCACGCAGCGGCAGGCCACCGAGCTCTCCCACGTCGGGCGTCTCGTCTTCGGATGCGGACGGTACGAGGGCTATGACGCCCGCATCCCCGAGTACTACCGCGCCCGGGGCGTGGACGTGCGCGAATACTCCATCGGCGACTACGTGCTCAACGGCGGCGAGGTCGCCGTCACCGCCATGCTCGAGGCCATCGTGCGTCTGCTTCCCGGTTTCATGGGCAATCCCGACTCCATCGTCGAGGAGTCCTACACCGGGCGGGACGCGCTGCTCGAACACCCGCAGTACACGAAGCCGGCCGTCTGGCGTGGAATGGCCGTGCCCGACGTGCTGCTCGGCGGCGACCACGCGCGCGTCGACCGCTTCCGCCGCGACGAGGCGCTGCAGCGCACCAGCGCGATCCGTCCCGACCTCATCGCCGCCCTCGACTGCACGCATCTCGACAAGGCGGACAGAGGCGTGCTTGAGAACGCGGGCTGGGACGTGTCAGGCGAGCATCCGACGCCGGCCGCACCCGAGCGCGACCGCTAGGATCGGACGTCAGATTCCGCGCACCACCACCCGGTCGTCGACCGGAACGGAATCCTTGGCCGGCGACGGCGCGACGACGTCCCCGAAGGGCATCTGGCCGATAAGCCGCCAGGAGGCGGGAATCGAGAACGCCTCGTGCACGCCGTCGTCGATAAGCGGATTGTAGTGCTGCAGGGAGGCTCCGAGTCCGGCCTCGCTGAGCGCGGTCCAGACCGCGAGCTGCAGCATGCCGCTCGACTGCTCGGCCCAGACGGGGAAGTTCGCCGCGTACAGAGGGAATCTCTTCGCGAGTCCGTCGGTGACCTCGGCATCGTCGAAGTACAGCACCGTGCCATGCGCGGCGGCGAAGGAGCCGACCTTCCGGGTCGTGGCCGCAAAGGCCTCCTCGCTCACGGCCACCCTGCGCAGCGCCTCAAGCGCGATGGAGTTCCACAGCCGGCGGTGCTCGTCGCCGAACAGCACGGCCACGCGCTGGGACTGCGAATTGAAGGCACTCGGGACCACGACCGTGGCCCTTTTCACGAGGTCGACCACCGTGCCGTCCGCCAGGACGGACGTCCCGGCGAGCGCGTACTGCGAATGGCGTGCCGCCAGTGCGGCTATGACATCGGACATTCCTGCCTCCATTACCCGTATCCGTATCCTCCGTATCCGCGTCCTCCCTGCGGAGAACCGCGGATGGCCTCACACTACGCCGGGACGGAAACAGCCGCATCCGAGTCATCCGTATCCCCGTCATCCGCCGTGTCCGCGTCGTCTTCGGCCTCGCAGTAGTACACGGCGGTCTCCCCGTAGTCGCGTCGCTCCGCAATCCTCCAGGACCGGCCGCCCCCCGTCCCCTCCGGATGAGGCTCCTCGTCGCGTACGGAGCGCTCCAGCACCACGAGACCGCCATCCTCCACGACTCCACGGGAGAAGAGGACGTCGAGGAGATCGGAGCAGGCGTGGGTCCCCAGAGCGTACGGCGGGTCGACGACGACGAGCCCGAAGGAGACATGGCAGGAGGCGACGAAGCGCTCCGCGCGAGCCCGCACCACGCGCGTCGGCGGAGGATCGACCACGCCCCGGCGATTCGCGAGCGCGCGCACGGCCTTCGACAGACCGGCGACCGCGGCCGCGGAGGAGTCGACGGCGACCAGCTCGATCGCCCCGCGGGACAGCGCCTCGATGCCCAGCGCCCCCGTGCCAGCGAAGAGATCAAGCACCCGCCGCCCCTCCACGACGTCGCGCGACACCAGCCAGGAGAACACGGCCTCCTTGGTCCGGTCCGTCGTAGGGCGCGTGCCCGAGGCGGGGGTGGGAAGGGGCATGCCCTTGAATCGTCCGGCGATCACATGCATGCCCCCCACTCTAGGAAGAGGGAGGTAAGAGCGACCGCCACCCTCAGCCGCCGAGGATGGCCTTCTCGTCGGACCGTGTGAGGTCGAGGACGGCGCCGGCGAGCTGGACGTTCCCCACGAGCTCGGGGTCGGCGTCGAGAACCCGCTCCGCGTCCGCGCGCGCCTCGCCGATGAGATCGGCATCGGTGACCACGCGCAGCAGCTTCAGACGCGAATGCATGCCGGACTGTGCGTCGCCGAGCACGTCCCCGGCGCCGCGGAGCTCCAGGTCGGCGCGGGCGATCTCGGCGCCGTCCAGGGTTCCGGCGACGACGGCCAGACGCCTGTCCGCGAGATCGCCCCGCTCGGCGCGCGACACGAGAAAGGCCCAGGATGCCGTGCCCCCGCGGCCGACGCGGCCACGAAGCTGATGCAGCTGGGACAGTCCGTATCGGTCGGCGTCGAAGATGACGATGCAGCTCGCGGTCGGAACGTCGATGCCGACCTCGATGACCGTGGTGGCGACGAGCAGCGGCGTGTCGCCGGAGACGAAGCCCTCCATGACGCGGCGCTTGTCCTCGTCCGAATCCCGCCCGGTGAGGGTGGCGATGCGGATACCCTGGAACTGGGGCAGTCCCGCGAGCCGCCGGGCCATTTCGGACACCGCATGCAGAGCCGGACGTTCGGGGGTTCCCGCCTGTCCCTCCGCCGTCTCACCATCGGGGACGTCGGCCACATCCACCTCGTCGAATCCCTCGTCGGCGGCGCCGGACGCGTCATCGTCCTCCTCGATGCGCGGGCACACGACGAAGGCCCGCTCCCCCGCGTCGATGCGCCGGCGCAGATGCGCGAACATGGCCGCCATCGTCCGCGAATCCTCCTCGCCGACCACCACCGTGCGGATCGGCCGACGTCCCCCGGGAAGCTCGGTGAGTTCCGAGACGTCGAGGTCGCCGAACCACGTCATGGCCGCGGTGCGCGGAATCGGCGTGGCCGTCATGACCAGAAGATGGGGCCGACGGATCCTTCCATCGGGGCCCGGGACGCCGGCGGCCCCGGCCCCCAGCGATCCGCGCTGCTCGACGCCGAAGCGATGCTGCTCGTCGATGACCGCCAGGGCGAGCCCGGGGGCCTGGAAGGTGCGGGAGAACACGGCGTGGGTCGCGACGACGATCACCGGCTCCCCGGAGGCCACGCGCGCCAGAAGCCTGCGGCGCACCGCCAGACGCATGCCTCCCGTGAGCAGCAGAACCGGCACCTCCAGACCCGCGTCGGCGATCATCGACGTCAGCGTGTCGGCGTGCTGGCGGGCAAGCACCTGCGTGGGGGCGACGAGCACCGCCTGCTGCCCCGAGCCGACGGCCTGGAGCATGCCCGTCAGGGCCACGACGGTTTTGCCGGAGCCGACCTCGCCCTGAAGCAGACGATGCATGGGATGATCGCCGGCCATGTCCTCGGCTATGTCCGCGATGACGCGGCGCTGGCCGTCCGTGAGAGTGAAGGGCAGGGCCCCGACGAAACGCTCGGCCATCGTGCGGTCGGCGCAGACGAAGCATCCCTCGCCGCGGGAGCGCATTCTTTCGCGGAGCACGGCGGTCTGGGAGACGAGAGCCTCCTCGTATCGCAGCGCGGCGATGCCGGAGCGGAACTTCTCGACGGAGTCCGGGTCGTGGACGGCCCGGAGGGCGTCGAGACGATGCGGCAGACCGCGCTTCTCGCGCACGTCCTCAGGGATGACGTCGGGGACGGCATCCGGCGTCACCGCGTCGATCAGCGCCAGGATCACGTCATGGACATGCTCGCCGGATATCCGCGAGGAGGCGTGGTACACGGGTCTGGGGCGCCCCGCCCGGGCCAGCGCCGCCGGGGCATCGGAGGGACCTGCGACGGGAACGACATCGGGATGGACGAACTGCAGCGCGCCCGAGAACTCGCCCGCGATGCCGCTGACGACGACCTCGGCCCCCACGGCCAGACGTCCGGACATCCATGCGATGTAGGGGCGCTTCCCGGAGAAGAACACCAGCGTCGCCTGGGCGCCGCCGGGACGGCCATCCGTGCCGGCGTCCTCGACACGCACCTCGAGCCGCCAGCCGTGACGGCCGGCCATGGACTGGATGCGGGAGTCGACGACGGCGACGACGGCGGCCATGGACTCCCCCGGGACGGCCTGGGACAGCGTGCGGACCGGAAGAGGGTCGGCGACGCGGAAGGGGTAGTAGGTCAGCGCGTCGCGCACCGTGGACACGCCCAGCGACGACAGGGCGGAGACGCGACGGCGGTTGGCGACCAGCGAGGACAGCAAGGCGTCCATCGTGACGGGGACCCCCGAAAGGACCACGGTGGAAGTCGGCGACGAGGAGGACGCCCGCGGGGCGTTCCCCTCCCGTGCGCTCATATCCCGTGCCTCGCCCATATCACCGCATTGTCATCCGGGGATGGGACGACGCCGGCCCGTCACCCGAGCCGGCGATGGCCTGGATGACGGCAACGACGTCGCAGACGGAATGCGAAGGCCCCGAAAGCCTGATGGCTTCCGGGGCCCCCTCCGCCGCCGCGAATGGATTCACGCGGCCGCGCGCTGGACCTTGCCGGCCTTGAGGCACTTGACGCACACACGCACGCGGACGATCTCGCCATCCACGGAGGTGCGCACGGGCTGCAGGTTCGGGCGGAAGGTGCGCTTATTGCGGATATGCGAATGCGATACGGTGTAACCGGTCTGCGGTCCCTTACCGCACACTGCGCAACGAGCTGCCATGATGGACTCCCTCAAACGTTGACTCCACGTCGTTCCCGTGTCCGTCGCCGCCTGCAGACACCGCCGGGCGTGCGAATGGACACACAACTTGTCGACCATACCACCGAACGGCTTTTCCCGCAATGACGTGCCGAATCCGTCCCGAGGGGATTATGGTGTGGGTACGTCACCCCACGACGATGCCGCCGGGACCACGGTGGCACCCCTCATCCGAACCATAGGGCCTGCGACACGGACGCCGCACGCCTCCACGACCAAGGAGGGCCTGATGCCGGACTCCACCCCAACCTCCCCGGAGGTTCCCCTCACCCTCGACGGGCATCCCCATGCCCAGGCCGGGAGCGGCGATCTCGCGGCCGATCCAACGACGATCGCGGTCCCGCTCGGCGGAACACACAAGGCCGGCGTCATCTCGCTCGGCCAGATCTGGGTCGACATCATGATGAGCGTCGCCGCCATCCCCCCGGCCGGAGGCTTCTCCCTGTCGAACGGGGCGACCGCCACGGTGGGAGGCAGCTTCCGCGTGCTGCTCGCGGCGCGGAGGATGGGATCGCCCGCCCTGCACGCCGGAATCATCGGAACCGGCACCTGGGGGTCCGGGGTGCGGGCCGCCCTGGCCCGGCACGACATCTCCCACATCGGTCAGGACCGGCTCGACGCGGACACCGGATTCCGCCTGGTGCTCAACGACGGCGAGCGCAAGACCTTCATCGCCACCTTCGGCGCCGAGGCGCAGGGCGGCGAGGACGCCTTCGACACCCTGGACCCGGCGCCCGGGGACGTCGTGCACGTCAGCGGCAACACCCTCATGGATCACGCGGCATCGGGCGTCGAGGCCTTCCTTCGCCGTGGCGGGGGGATTGCGGGCCGGCGCCCGTATCTTCTCGTGCTCAACCCCACCCGGTCGCTGCATCTGGTCAGCGACCATCTTCTCGAGAACACCGTGCTCGCACGTCCGATCTGGTCCTGCAACCGGCAGGAGGCGGAAACCCTCGCCGAACGTCTCGGCGTCGTCGTGGACCACGGCTCCTCCCTCACCGTCGGCGGGGGATTCGACAAGGCGATGGAGGTGCTCTGCGAGGCCCTGGGGTCGACCCTGCGCGCCCCGCTCGTGCTGCGCGCCGGAGCCGGCGGGGCCTGGGTGCGCGAGCCCGGCGGCATGCTCGTCCACGTCCCCGGATTCCCGACGAAGCCCATCCACACGCGATCGGCCGGTGGCTGCCACACCGGGGTCATGTGCGCCATGCTCGCGCAGGGCTGGTCCCTCATCGACGCCGTGCGCATCGCCAACGCCGCGGCCTCCCAGGCCATCGAGCGCAGCATCGGAGGCGTCCCCGACTGCCCGGACCGTGATGCTGCCGTCGCGCTGGCGGAAGGCCGCTCGGACGACTGACCGTCGCGGCGCCGATGTGTTCATCTCCGGTTCATCCAGCGTTCCCCGTCGACGCGAATCAGAACCGTAGGATGAACGGAAGACACAGCGGGCGGGAGCGAGCATGGCCACGACGAACGACGAATCATCCCCGGCGACGACGCCCGCACCCCGCGTTCCCGCGACGAATGCGGGCGGACACGGCGACGCGGACGCCGACGCCGATGGTCTGGAGGCGCGATCACCCCACCGCATCTCCGTCGACGCGAGGCTCACGTCGCGTGAGAGGAAGTGGATCGTCTACGACGTCGGCAACTCGGCGTTCGTCCTCCTGTCGACCGCCATCGTGCCCATCTACGCGAATTCGCTGCTCAAGGCCGCCGGCGAGACGAACATCGTGTCCACCTGGGGGTACGCCCAGACCATCGCCTCGCTCGTGGTGGCCATGCTCATGCCCATCCTCGGCTCCATCGCCGACGTGCAGGGCATGAAGATCCGCTTCTTCATCGGATTCCTCGGCACCGGCGTCGTCGGATGCCTCGCCCTCGCCCTGCCGCTGGGATGGCTGGCCTTCCTCATCGTCTTCGTGCTGGCGACCATCGGCCTCAACGGCTCCCTGACCTTCTACGACTCCATGCTCATCGACACCACGTCGAACGAGCGCATGGACCGCGTCTCCTCGCACGGCTACGGCTGGGGGTACGTGGGGTCCACCGTGCCCTTCATCGCCTGCATCGCCCTCATATTCGCCGGCCCGTCGGCCCTGGGATGGAGCACCGCGGCCTGCATCCGCGCCAGCTTCGTCATCACGGCCCTGTGGTGGGTGGCGTTCGCCGTGCCGCTGCTGACCAGCTACCGGCAGGAGCACTACCGGGCGGACGCCGACCATATCGGCGAGGCCGTGCGCGGCACCTTCCACGAACTCACCGCCACCTTCGGGCGCATCCGGCACGACCGTCCGCTGTGGATGTTCATGCTGGCGTTCTTCTTCTACATCGACGCGGTGAACACCGTCATCTCCATGAGCACCTCATACGGCACGCAGCTGGGCATCGACTCCACGCAGCTCGTCGTCGCGCTGCTCGTCACCCAGTTCGTCGCCTTCCCCTGCGCCATCATCTACGGGCGGCTGGCGGGACGCTTCGGCGCCAAGCGGATGATCGTCGTGGCGGTCTGGGCGTACATGCTCATCGTGTTCTTCGCCGCCTTCCTGCTGCGCTCCGCCGTGGAGTTCTGGATCCTCGCCATCGCCGTGGGGGTGTTCCAGGGTGGCATCCAGGCCCTGTCTCGCTCCTACTACGGCAGGCTCGTCCCCAAGCGCCATGCCAACGAGTACTACGGTTTCTACGACGTGTTCGGCAAGACGGCCAGCATTCTGGGCACGCTGCTGGTGGCCGCCATCACGCAGGCGACCGGCCATGCCGAGTTCGGCGTGCTGTCGATAGCCCTGCTGCTCACCGCCGCGCTCGTGCTGCTCCACGCGCAGAAGGACCCCACGCAGGGATAGCGGGTCGAATGGCTCGGATGGCCTGGCGGACCCCTATGGCCATCCGAACGGAGTGCCGCGCCGACGGACACATCACCGCCGCATCGGCAGCGCCACGGTGGGCGATCCGACGAGGGTGCCTCCCACGGGCATGGGGACCCCGTCGGCCCCGACCCTGAAGAAGGCCACGCGGCTGCTCGTCTCGTTGGAGACGACGAGCAGCCGATCCAGGGCGAGGATGTGGCGGGGACGGCCACCACCGCTGGGGACGGAGACGCCCCGTCTTGGCATCGACAGGGCTCCATCCCTCCACCGCAGGACGACGATCCGGTCCGATCCGCGCAGACCCACGTACACCATGCCGAAGGCAGCCTCCCCCCATCCGCCATGATCATCCGGACCGTCACCGACGGCGGCGTCGGCACCACCATCGCCACCGGGAGCGAAACCGTCCTCATCGGGGGCGTCCGCATCGGGGCCGGACGCATCCGTCGCCAGGACTCCGGGAACGAACGCCAGGGAGGCCGCCTGGTCTCCTTCGACGCCGCCAAGAGCGATGCGCTGGACGACGCGCATGCCGCCGTCCGGATCTTCGCCGTCGGCTTCGCAGGCGGAGGCGCCACGGCCCGGCCGCGGGTCGTATGGCTCGAGCACGGTGACGTCGTTGCCCCACTCCCCCACGACGGCGACCCGCCAGCCGCCGCCTGACATGGGCAGCACATGCATATCGCGCGGACCGGTGCCCGGCGCCAGCACCACCGACCCGATGCGAACCAGGCGCCCGGCATGCCAGCGATGGACGTGGATGCGGTCCGTCCCCAGGTCCGTGGTCAGCAGGCGGCCGTCGGGAAGGGGAAGCGCCCAGTGGGCGTGGGGCCCGTCCTGGGCGGGAAGGGGGCCGTGCCCGTCCTTCGGATCCGGCCTCAGGGTCTGCAGGGCGATGCCGAGACGTCCCGCGGCGTCAAGCGGATGCACGGCGATGGTCCCGTCCCCGTAATCGGCGACGACGACCCGGCCCTCACCACGGTCATCGAGGCAGGCGGCCGCATGCGTGGGCCCCGAGCCCGGAACGGGCACCCGGGACAGGAGCTTCATGGACGGACCGTCTATATGGAAGGGACCGTACATGTGACGCCCATCCCCTTCGGGCTCCCATCGGAAGGAGGCGAGCTCGCCGGTGTTCTCCAGCACGGCGAGGACAAGATCGTCGCGGGATGCCAGCCAGGTCGGCGAAGGGACGTCGAACAGCACGAACCGGGGCGAGACGGCCACACCATCACCATCGTCGGGGTCGACGCCCGCATCAGGGGCGCCTCCCGCGTGCGAGGGGGATCCGCCGTCGTGCGGGACCCGAGTCAGGTGCAGCCATTCGATTCCTGGACTCGTCTCCCCCGCCAAGGGACCGAACCCGCCGACGAGAAGATTCGCGCCATCCGCAGGAGCGTCACCCGCGGTCCTGGCCGCCGGAGTCCTCATCGCCGGCCTCCCCGTCATCGGATTCTTCTCTTCCACGCCGTCATCCACGGTTCCGTCCTTCGAGTCACCGTCCATCGTCACGCAACAACTGTAATGGCACCCACTGGGCAGCGTCTTCCGACCGGCTGAATGCCCCGGATGACCTCCACCGTTCCGCCGGAACCACGCATCACCGCATGCCTCCCGCGGATACGATGGGGAGGGACAACCATTCCCCGACGCCGCGGGAGAGGAGCCCGCCGCGCGATGCCCGGGCGTCCCTGCCCGAGGCGTGCGGCCAGCGCCGACCCACGCGACGGCGACGGGCCGGGATGACGGATTGAAAGGCTCGGGCATATGGGCACGGTCATCGACTACGTGACCTCGACCACGGAGGGATTCGACTCCCGTCCGTTCGGCGAGGTCGACGCGCTCGTGCTGTCCTGTCTGGCCTACGAAAGCCCTGACCCCCGCACCCCTCGCCTGGCGGACCAGGAGCCTCGACTGTCGAACCCCTGGCGCCGCCTCAGGGGCTGGAGGGCCGACCATCCCCTCGCATCCCTCTCCCATGTGTTCCACGCCCCCTTCGACGGCCCGACGCTCGCGGACGTCGGCGTCTGGGCGACGAACGGCGACTTCGATCCCGTGGCCGCGCACACCGGTCTGGGCGACGCGGCCGGATCCGTCGAACTGCTCCGGGCGACCGCGTCCAGCCCCCGATTCGCCCCCATACGAGTCGGCGCCGTCGACGAGATCCTCAGCGTCGAGGACGAGACCCAGTTCGCGGCCGAAACCTTCCGGCTGCCGGACGGGACCCTGGTCGTCGCGTATCGCGGAACGGACGACTCCTTCGTGGGCTGGAGGGAGAACTTCGCCATGACCTTCCAGTACCCGGTGCCCGCCCAGCGCGAGGCGGCCGACTATCTGCGCCGCGTCGCGGGAATCTGGGGCGGGCGCATCCTCGTCGTCGGCCATTCCAAGGGGGGCAACCTCGCCACGTACGCCGCGATGACGGCTCCCCGCGCCGTGCGGCTGCGCATCGGCCGGGCCTACAGCCTGGACGGGCCGGGATTCCCGCAGGAGGTCGTCAACGGCGATGACTACCGGGGGTTCATGGAGCGCATGGACAAGATCATCCCGGACTCGTCGATCATCGGCATGATCTTCGACACCCCCGAACCCTGCACCGTGGTCTCCTCCACGCAGAAGGGACTCATGCAGCATGACGCCCTGTCCTGGCGGGTCCGCAACGGACGCTTCGCCAGGGTCCCCGAAGTCGCTCCCAGCTCGCAGTACTTCAACAGAAGACTCAACGAATGGCTGGCCGGACTGTCCCTCGATCAGAGGCGCCGGACGGTCGACGCCCTGTTCGTCATCCTCCAGCCCAGAGGCTCCGACAACCTCTCGGCGGTCCGCGGTTCCCTGCCGCGCGTCATCCCCGAGATGATCGCCTCCTTCGCCGGACTGTCCGCCGAGGACCGGCGCAACCTCCTCACCGCGACGAACATCCTCGTCCGCGCCGCGTGGGCGCGCAACACCCCTCGCCGGCGACGACCGTAGTATGGACGACACGGAACCGATGCCAGGCGCCGCCGATGGGAGGCGGCGCCGCAGAACCGACGAGAGCCGACGAATCCTCAGGGCTCCTCAGGAAGGACAGCGATGGGCATCACGACGACAAGAAACGAGGACCGCCCGTCCACGACGATGGCCGAGGCGCTGCGCAGCCTGCCGAAGGCGGAGCTTCATGTGCATATCGAGGGGACTCTGGAGCCGGAGCTGGCGCTGGAGCTCGCCGACCGCAACGGGGTGCGCCTGCCTTGGAGAAGTCTCGAGGAACTGAAGCGCCAGTACGACTTCACCAACCTGCAGTCCTTCCTCGACCTCTACTACCGGCTCATGTCGACGCTGCGCACCGCGCGCGACTTCCGGGACCTCATGCTCGCCTACCTGTCCAGGGCCTCGGCGGACGGAGTGCGGCGGGCGGAGATCTTCTTCGACCCGCAGGTGCATGTGGACAACGGACTCGACCTCGACATGGTGATGGATGGCCTGCTGGAGGGTCTGCAACTCGGCCGCGAGCGTCTGGGCATCGACGGCGCACTCATCCTGTGCATCGTGCGAGACCTGCCCGTCCCCTCGGCGCAAGCCATGCTCGACGCCGTCGCCCATCGGAAGGACGACATCCTGGGCATCGGACTCGACTCGGCCGAAGTCGGATATCCGCCGTCCCTGTTCGCCGACGTGTTCTCGCGCGCGGCCGCCATGGGCCTGCATCGCGTGGCCCACGCCGGGGAGGAGGGACCGGCCGACTATGTGAGGGAGGCGCTCGATCTGCTGCACGTCGAGCGCATCGACCACGGCGTCCATGCGGCGGACGACCCCACGACGGTGGACCGTCTCGTCCGCGAGGGCGTGCCCCTGACGATGTGCCCGCTGTCGAACCGTCGCCTGCAGGTCGTCCACGATCTGAAGGACCTGCCGCTGCCCGCCCTGATGGACGCCGGTGTGAAGGTCACCGTGAACTCCGACGACCCGGCGTACTTCGGCGGATACATCGGAGCCAACTACCAGGCGCTCGCCGACCTGGGCATGGATCTCGCCCGGCTGGCCCTCATCGCCCGGAACTCGCTGGAGGCGACCTTCCTCGACGAGGAGCCCAAGGCCGCGCTGCTGGGCGAGTTCGAGGACTGGAGCCGACGCTTCCTCGGCGGCGAAGACGACGACGGAACCGACGAGGCAGCCGACGGCGACCTGGCCGCGGTCGAGGCCGAGGACGAAGGGAGCACATGGAAGGGGACGCTGAGCTGATGGAACGGACGACGCAGAGGATCCTCTCCTGGCTTTCCGGCCACGCCGACCGCCTGTTCCTGCTGGTCGTCGTCATCATCGCCGCCGCCGTCGTCGCGAGAATCGTCAGCCGTCTGCTGCGACGCGCCCTCGACCGCTCGCAGATTCCCAGCGTATCGATCTTCATCAACCTCGCCAGGGTGCTTATCTGGACGCTGGCCGTGGCCGTCGTGCTTCAGCCGGTGTTCGGAATCAGCCCCACGACGCTGGTCACCGCCCTCGGCATCGGCGGCCTCGCCATCTCCCTCGGCCTGCAGGACACCATCGCCAACATCATCGGCGGCTTCGGCCTCATGATGGGTCGCGTGATCCACCCCGGCGACCTCGTGACCGTGGCCGGCTCGACGGGCGTGGTGCGCGACATCACCTGGCGGCAGACCGTGCTCGTCGAGCGCAACGGCAACCGTCTGGTCATCCCCAATTCGGTCATCAACAAGGCCGCGCTCGAGCGTCTCACCCCCGGCAACGAGGCCTACGTCGACATCCCGTTCACGGCGAAGGCCGGAACCAGCGTCGCTGACATCGAGACGAAGGTCATCGCCGCCGCCCTCACGGCCACGCAGGACATCGCCGAAAAGGGGAATCCTCCGCTCGTGCGGTTCTCCGGGTTCTCCCCCTACGGCATCGAGGGGAAGGTGCTTGTCTTCGCGCGCCCCGGCGTGCTGCCCTCCACCGTGAGGGACGCGGTCGTGCGGGCCCTGGCCGACTGCGACTTCATCGAGCAGCGGGCGGCGATCGGCGCCTGACGGTCCCGACTGTCCCGACGGCCGCGACGGTCTCGGGGGCTGACGCCGAACGGAAGGCGACGGAGGTCGGGGCGACCGCGGGGGCGTCAAAGATCGAGGACTTCCCTCCTCCGGATACGGGACCCCGGTCTCCCGACAGCATGAGGACCGGCCATGCACGCGGGCGCGACGATATCGGCGGCTACACCAGCAGGACTATGGCCGTCACCGTCACGCACAGGACCATGTACGTGACCATGCCGGGGTTGAGCAGCGCCGTCCGCAGCCGCAGACCTCTCGGCAGCTCCAGAGGGGCCGGATAGAACTCGATGCGACGACGGTCCCGCACGAGGAACACGATGCCCAGGACCACCAGGGCCATCATCACCAGGGCATAGGCCATGTAGGCCGCCACCCCGGATCCGTTCGCCTCAATGGCCGCCTCGACCCCTGCAAGCGAGCTGGAGTCCAGCGATTCGAGGACCCTCTTCCCCAGCAGCGAGACGATCCACGGAGCGACGACCGAACCGTTGAGGTTGATGATCATGTGCATGGCCACCGAATAGCGCAGTTTCGAGGTGCGGGTGTACACGTATCCGAACACAAGTCCCAACGCGAAGGCGTAGAAGAACTGGTAGAGGTTGAGATGGAACAGCGCGAAGGCCAGCGCCGAGACGAGGATGGCCGTACGCTCCCCATAGGCCCGCAGCCGGTCGATGATCTGCCGGCGGAACATCCACTCCTCGAAGACCGGGGCCAGCAGCACCATGAACACCAGCGAGGTGAGGGTGTCGGACTCGCTGACCAGCTCGGCCACGCCGTTGACGGCGGTGCCTCCGGTGACCAGATCCGACAGCGTGGTGCCGATGATGCTCCCCGCGTACATCAGGGGCAGGCAGATCACGAGCAGACGCAGGAACTCCCCGACCGGCATGGAGAACGACCGCGTCCGCACCCTGGGCACGGTCACCAGTGCGGCTATCGCCAGGGGCATCGCGATGAGATAGAGCGGGCCGCTGGACGACAGCACCGTCAGCCACGTCGGAACGGCCGTCGTGGACGGCAGCCACAGCCTCATCGCCCCCAGGGCGAGCAGCTGCAGGCCGATCCAGACGAGCAGCATCACGCATAGCGCGACGCCGACCTGGGAGAACCGACGATGGATGACGAACCACCAGTCGGGGCGGCGGGGACCCATGTCCTTCTCGGGCCCCGATGGCCGCGACCACGTCGGTTGCGGTTCCGGCGGCCGCGGGGTCGACGGCTCCTGGTTCGGAGGCATCGACGACGGCATCGTTCCGCTCATGACGGCATCACCCATTCAGAACGCCGTCCAGCAGGCGGCTGATGAGTTCGGTGTAATCGACGCCCGTGGCCTGCCAGGCCTGCGGATACATGGAGATCGGCGTGAAGCCGGGCATGGTGTTGATCTCGTTAACCGTCACCGTGCCATCGGGGGAGACGAAGGTGTCCACACGGCTCAGACCCGAGCCATCCACCGCGCGGAAGGCCTTCACGGCCACGTCCTGCACCCGGCGAAGCGTCGCATCGGGCAGATGCGCGGGGACCTCCACATGGGAGGCCGCGGAGTCGACGTACTTGCTGTCGAAGTCATAGAACTGGTCCGCGTCATCCGAACGACGGTCGAGCACGATCTCCCCGGGCCAGCTGGCGGCCGGCTCGTCCGTGGGGCGCGGCGCCAGCACCGCGCATTCGATCTCACGGCCGGCGACGCCCTGCTCGATGAGCACCTTCCAGTCGTGGGGCGCCGCGGTGCGCACGGCCGCGGCCAGAACGTCCGGGTCCTCGGCGTCGACCTTCGTCACGCCGAAGCTGGATCCCGCGCGCGAGGGTTTGACGAACAGCGGATAGCGCAGCCCGGCCTCGCGGACGCGGGAGACCAGTCCATCCCCGGCCATCGGGTTCTGAAGGTCAAGGGCCCTGGCGTCGACGGTGATTCCCGGCGCCACCGGAATCCCGGCAGCGCCCAGCAGCAGCTTCGTGAAATGCTTGTCCATGCAGGACGCCGAGGTGAACACGCCGCAGCCGACGTAAGGCACCCCCATCATCTCCAGCAGGCCCTGGACCGTGCCGTCCTCGCCGAAGGGGCCATGCAGCACGGGGAACACGGCGTCGATATGCCCCAGGGAATCCAGCGAGCCGTCTTCGTCTCTGACGAGGAAGCCATCGGAGCCACGCGAGGGGTCGAGAACGACGTCCCTGGTGTCCTCGCCGGATTCGACGACGGGAAGAGCGTCGCGGTCCATGCGGAAGCCACGGGGATCGGGGCCTCCCACCAGCCAGCGCCCCGACTTCGTGATGCCAATGGGCACGGCCTCGAAACGCGACGCGTCCATGGCGCCCAGCACGCCTGCGGTCGAGACGCAGGAGATGGAATGCTCGTCGGCCCTTCCGCCGTACAGCACCGCGATCCGCTTGGTGACCATGTCGTCCTCCCTTCCTCAGTGACTCGATGGACTCGCTCGTCCGATCGGGTCCCGTTCTCCGGTCCGTTCCCGGTGCCGCCTGATTCCGCCGGATCCCTTCGGATGTTGCCGGATCCCGCCGGGTCCGATTCCCTCGGAACAGGCGAAGCGACCCCGGGCGGCGATGACGGCGGGGACGCCAGCCATGACTGACGGCGGCGACGGCATCCAACGCGGAGCTCACCCCCGACGCATCCATCCGACAAGAAGCCTACTCTCGGCGACCCTCTTCGAAGGGACCCCCCGCTACTCCTCCTCTATGCCTTCATCAAAAAGCAGCGACAGCATCTCGGAGCATGGAATGGCCTCCTCGAGCACGCGGCCCATCGCCGAGGCCAGGGGCGTGGGAACGCCCAGACGACGTCCCAGTCCGATGACCGCGGCGGTGGTGGGCACGCCCTCCGCCACGCCGTTGCTGGCCTCCGTGGCCTCCACCACGCTCATTCCACGGCCCAGGTTGGCGCCGAAGGTGAAGTTCCGGCTCAACGGCGATCCGCAGGTGGCGACGAGGTCGCCGATTCCGGCAAGTCCCGAGAAGGTGCGCGGGTCGGCACCCGCCGCGGATCCCAGGGCGGTGAGCTCGGCCAGCCCGCGTGTCTCGACCATCGCCGCGGTGTTCTCGCCGTATCCCGCGCCACGCACCATGCCCACGGCGAGCGCGACCACGTTCTTCAGCGACCCGCACATCTCCAGGCCGATGACGTCGCGGCTGACGAAGGCACGGAAGTATGGCGTCGTGCAGGCCTCGGCCACGCGGCGGGCGACGGCGATGTCGGAGCAGGCCACCACCGTGGCGGCGGGCTCACGTGCCGCCACCTCCTTGCTGAGATTCGGTCCCGAAATCGCCGCGAAGCGTTCGACGGGCAGATCGAGGGCCGCGCGCACGACCTCGTCCATGCGTCTGTCGGTCCCTCTCTCGATGCCCTTCATGAGGGATGCGACCACGGCGTTCGCGGGGATGAGGCCACGGAAGGGCTCCAATGCCACGCGCGCGAACTGCGCCGCGATGGCCACGACCACAAGATCGGAACCGGCTACCGCATCCGCCTGATCCCCGGTGGCCGTCATGACGTCCGGCAGACGCTCCACGCTGGGCAGACGGAAGGGGTTGCGATGCTCGTCGCGGATCGCGGCGACGACCTCGGGCTCCTTGGCCCACATGACGACCTCGTTGCCGGCATCCGCCAGCACCTGTCCGAACGCCGTTCCCCAGGCGCCCGCGCCCAGAACCGTCACCCTCATACCGTCTTCTCTCCTTCGATGGATGATGTCTCCGCCGTCGCCGTTCGCCTGTCCATCAGCCTGCGACACCCCGGTCATGCTACGCCACCGACCTGTCCGCAGGGCGGCAGGGGACCTCGGCCGAAGATGAACCATCTTTCGCCAATCAGACTCGGCAGGGCGCCGGGGACCCCGCTGCAGACACGGAGCGGACGACGGCCGAAAGACGCAAACCCCGGTGGGCCAGAATCATCAGAGCCGTTCGAGCCGTCGGGGATGGCGACACCGGGCTAGTCGACCACGGCGAGAGAAGGTCGTCAGAGACTCCGGCGAAGCCGCCGTCGGATTGCCCTCGGAGCGCCATCGGAGCCCCATCGGCGGAACAGAACCCGGACGCGCCAAGGCCGTCGGGGACGGCGGCAGAACGTCTCGTCGGAGCGGCACTACCGGAACGCGTCAAGGCGGTCGGGGCGGTCAGGCCCGTCGCCTCGGGGCCCGGCTCATCGTCCGATAGTCCCAGTACCCCTCGGTCGGCGGCTGCTCGTCGCGGATCTCGGACTCCACCATCTCCATCCGCTCGCGGATGCGCCAGGAAAGCTCCCGGACTGCATCGACGGGAGGCTCGGCGTCCCATGACCCGACGTCGACGAGAAGATCGGCGTAGTCCAGACGCTCGTCGTAGCACATGACGATGTTCCGGCGCGGCCACGGCCACCACTGGTTGATGCTTGCCGCTCCCCATGTGATCGAGCAGAACAGCGGAATCTGGCGACCGAGCCTGCGCGAGGCCTCGAGGGCGATGAAGCCCACGCCCTCCTTGAGACTCATCGGCCATTTCTTCGGGTCGCGAGTCAGCGTCCCCTCCGGCCAGATGGTCAGAGGGCGGCCCGCTGTGAGAATCCGCACCGACTCCTCCTCGATGGCCTTGGCCTTGCCGCTGCGACGCGGCACCGACTGCATGCCCACCAGCCCGAGGCACGTCCCGACGACCGGCCAGTGGCCGAGCTCGGCCTTGGCCATGAAACGAGGACGGCGACCCATATGGAACAGCGCCATCATGGGCACGAAGACGTCGTACATGGTCACATGCGTGGCGGCGGTGATGAAGGGGCCCGTCTCCGGGACGTTCTCCAGACCCCAGGCCTTGATGCGGCTGCGCGAACGCAGCACCACGGAGACGCCACCGAGGAGGAAGCGTGTGGCCGCGGGGTTCTGGGCCTCGATCTCCGCGGTGTTCGGCGTGCGCGGACCCGTGGGGTAGTAGCGGGTCGGATCGACGAGCTCATGCCGTTGCGCGAGCCGGCGGACCTGCGCGTCGGATAGCGGGCTGACGGAGGACCGCGGCGAGGGTCTGCCTTTCGAAGTCATGACCCCATTGTGCCGCACGCCGTCGATGGCTTCCGGACACGGTGATCCACATACCGGTGCCGTCGAGCGGAATGCATCCCCCCATCGGTCCCCGGGATCTGCGGAGGCCAGGGCGCTGCAGAACCCGGAGCTCTGCAGAACTCACCACTGCGCACAGGCCGCACCACCGTTCGCCCTGCAGACCCACGGTTCTGCGGATCCCGGGACCGTTCATCCTGCAGGCCGCAACCACTCTTGCGGGTCCCACCCTGGCATCACGTCGCCCACTCCCCCGGCGACCACGGCCGCGACGGAACGAGCAGCTTCGGGCCGAGGCCGGCGGCTACCGCCGCAACCCCGTCCACCCGTCTGCAGGTCCCGCCGATCATCACGTCACCTGCCCGGCCCCTTCGCAACCCCTCCATCCCGATCTCCATTCCCCGCAGTCGACCGGATGTGTCCTCCACAGCAGGCAATCGCTCCCGCCCAAGGAACCGTGAGAATCTACGGCGCAAAACCCCGGCAGCGAATGCAGCATGGGCAGTTATGACGTTCATTGGGCAGTTCACCTACCTCTTGGGCGGCCTCCGCCGGTAGACCAAGAATTCGCGGCTCCGACAATGGCTGAATTCCAAGGATCACGAAGAGCGTCGCCGACCCTCTCATCCTTGATTTTCGGCCCGACTGCCCAACGTATGAGAAGGATCCCTTACAGAAGCGCCTCAGAGGAGGCGAAGCGGCACCTCCCATCCACCGACATGGCGATCCGCCACTTCACCATTCATCCGCCCGTAGCATCCAACCGATGGCCGGCTTTACGGGATTCTTCACTCTGGACGCGGCACGCGAACGAGCGGCCCGCACGCATCTAATCTGCCGTGCCGCAGCGCAGCGAACCCGAAGACGACTGGTCTTCAGCCATCTCACGCTGCTCGAGCTCCGTGGCATGACGCTGAAACCACCGGCCACTCTGGACGTCGAACGGCTTCACGTCACCACGGATTCCATGAGGAGAAAATCGCATCTCCGCGGGGTGCAGGACCACCTGTGGACCGGACGCATGGAGACCACAGCCATCGACGACCTCATCGACGGCGTATCCGTCGAACAGGCGGTGTGCCAGATGGCACTTTATGCGGACCAGGACTCCCTGACGATGATCATGGACTGGCTGACCTGCGCGAACGCCGAATTGAGGCAGAGCACCACCGAGCGGCTTCGGGACGCCATCGACGGATTCGGGCGGTTCCCCGGAATCCGCCGCTGCCGGGCCGCGCTGTCCAGAAGCGTCGCCGGAACGGACTCACCGCAGGAGACGCTGCTTCGTCTGACCATGATCGATGCCGGACTTCCCTGCCCGCTGGTCAATCACGAGATCCCCGACGCCGACGCCTCGACGATCTGGCGCGTCGACATGGCCTATCCGCGGGAGCGAGTGGCCATCGAATACGACGGGGAGTACCACTACGACCGGCATCGGTGGAGAAGCGATCTTCGCAAGCGCAACCGGCTTCAGGATCTGGGATGGACCGTGCTCGTCGCGGTGAAGGACGTGCTCAACGACACCGGAAGATTGAACGAGTTCCTTCTCATGATCATCCATGCGCGATCCCGGGGAACGGATGTCGGACAGGCACCGATGTCCTAGGCGACGCACGCTTTCCCGACTTCCCTGTGGTTCATCCGCCGTCGGACAGTGAGCGTTCCTGACGGATGATTCCCGAACATGATGGCCACCCGAGCCCGATGGCCCCTGAACCATCGGAAAGCGGGGGGGAAGGTCATATAAGGGGCGGAAGGCAGCCATCCTGATTCGGCGGACAGGGGCAGTTCCAGCTGACGGCCGAGAGCCCGTGCCAGAGCTGGCGTCAGTCCTCATCGGTTGTGCTGCCCTCGGTCGTGGAACAGTTCGCACGTTGGGCAGTTCGTCGGGAAAAAGCTCCGATTTGGCAAAGGAGAACGGCGGAATTCCGCCGTTCTCCGCTCCTGTCTCTCAGACAGGCCGCCCAGAACACGCCAAGAATGCCCAAACATCGTTTCTTCCACCCAACGAACGCTAGGCGGCGGCTCCGTCCATGCCTCGGACGTTATCGGTCGCGTCGCAGATCAGGTGGCCGGCCACACCGCCGGCCGCGTAGCCGGCCACGTCTGACAGAATCATGCCGGATCGGAAGACCGCTCAGTCGATGGCCGCGCCGAGCGTCTCGAGCTTGCCCCGGAAATCCGCGTAGCCGCGGTCGATGAGGCTGATGCCGTGGACGCTCGAAGGGCCCGATGCCGCCAGAGCGGCGATGAGATGGCTGAATCCGCCGCGCAGGTCGGGCACGTCGATGTCGCGCCCCGCCAACGGGGTGGGTCCGAAGATCACGGCCGAATGCTTGTAGTTGCGCTGCTGGAAACGGCATGGCAGCGAACCCAGGCATTCTCGGTAGAGCTGGATGGTCGCGCCCATGGCCACCAGCGGCTCGGTGAAGCCGAAGCGCTTCTCGTAGACGGTCTCGTGCACGATCGACAGACCATGGGCCTGGGTCAGGGCCACCACAAGCGGCTGCTGCCAGTCGGTCATGAAGCCGGGATGCACGTCGGTCTCAATGGCGACCGGATGCAGGTCGCCCCCCGGATGCCAGAAGCGGATGCCGTCATCGGTGACGTCGAACTCGCCTCCGACCTTGCGGAAGACGTTGAGATACGTCATCATGTCCGCCTGCTCGGCGCCCCTGACGAAGATGTCGCCGTGGGTGGCGAGGGCCGCCGACGCCCAGGAGGCGGCCTCGATGCGATCGGTGAGGGCCGTGTGCGTGAAGCCCTTGAGCCTCTCGACCCCCTCGACGCGGAAGGTGCGGTCCACGTCCACGGAGATCATGGCGCCCATCTTCTGGAGCACGGCGACGAGATCCATGATCTCGGGTTCGATGGCGGCGCCCGACAGCTCGGTTTTGCCCTCGGCGAGAACGGCGGCGAGCAGGGTCTGCTCGGTGGCGCCCACCGACGGGTAGGGCAGATGGATCTTGGCCCCATGCAGCCCGTTGGGAGCGGTGATGTGGATGCCGTCGCTGTGTTCCTTGTCCACCGTGGCGCCGAGCCTGCGCAGCGTCTCGAGATGGAAGTCAATCGGCCGACCGCCGATGTTGCATCCGCCGAGCGCCGGGATGAAGGCCTCGCCGAGCCTGTGGACCAGAGGTCCGGAGAAGAGGATGGGGATGCGCGAGGACCCGGACAGCGTGTCGACGTCGGCGACGTCGGCGAGCTGCACATGGGTGGCGTCGATGGTGACGACCCCCGCCTTGCCGTCGAAGGTCACGTCGACCCCATGCAGACGCAGCAGGTCGGAGACGACGTGGACGTCGCGGATCTCAGGGACGTTCCTGAGCACCGACACCCCGGGAGCGAGCAGCGCGGCCACCATCGCCTTGCTCACGAAGTTCTTCGCCCCGCGCACCTTGATCGTGCCCGCGAGCGGCTTTCCGCCCTCGACGTGAAGAACATCGCTGTCGGTGTCGACCATGTGTCCGAACCCCTCTTCGTGCCTATCCGCGTCCCGGGTCACCCTCCGCTCACGCGGCGCCTGATCCGGCTCGTCGCGCCGTCAGGACGCGACCTCACTACGGTTATCGTGCCACACGGGTTGTGGCGGCCCCGTGAATGCCGGTTCTTGAGCCACAGGCGGAGAGGGCGCGGGACTTCGCACGAGACGCGAGCGACCATCGGCCTCCTCGCATGACGAGGCGGTCATTCCCCGCCCATGGCGACGGCCGCGACCCGCCGTCCCAGCTCCGGATCGGCCATCGCTCCGGTCGCGCTCATAACCGCATCGGCACCGTCATGACGGTAGTCGAGGTAGTCCTCGGCCGACGCGACCCCGCCGACGCCGATGATGGCGTAGTCGAGGCCCATCCGCTCCCGCATGGCGGCCAGCCGACGCACCATGTCCCGTCCGGCGCCGCGGATCGCGTCGCCGCACACCCCGCTGCGTTCGCGGCCCGCGCCGGGCAGCGCCTGACGACCCCCCGAGTCGATCAGCCGGGCCGAGATGGTGTTGATGGCCGCGAAGCCCTGGACGAGTCCCCGAGCGGCCGTGGACCGGACCATCAGCTCCAGCGTGGCATCGTCGGGAAGCCAGGCGAGCTTGACGACAAGCGGACGATCGCCGATCTCGTTCTTCACGGCCTCGGCGATGCGGCCCACCAGCCGCGGATCGTGGCACAGCAGGCGGTTGCGTCCCTCGTTGGGACAGCTGGTGTTCATCTCCATAAGCCGCGCGCCCGTCTCGCACACCAGCCCTGCGGTCCGCACATGGTCGGCGATGTAGTCGTCACCGTCCATGTCGGGCGTACGGGAGCCCTGGAAGCTGGGGACGAGAAGCTGACCCCGACCGGCGGCGGCCATGGCGTCGCGCATATCCGGCTGCCAGACGTCGGGATCGCGCGAAGGCACGCCGAAGGAGTTCGAGATGGATGCGGGACTCGCGTAGTCGCGGTCGGCGAGGATGCCGGCATCGGGTTCGGATCCGCGCGGGTCGAGCTGTCCATCGGCCGCGGACGGATGGACGGCCAGCACGTTCGGGAAGGGATTGCAGGGCCAGGGCCGCGAACGCACGGTTTTGTACACGGCGATGTCGAAGCCGTGCCGGAAGGCCGCTGTGGTGAAGCGCGAATTGAGCAGGGGCCCCGCGGGGATGCCGAAGGGCACGCGCACGGGGAATCCAAGAACGTCCGTCATCGAAGGGCGTATCGCGGAATCCTCCGCGACGGGGACCGCCGATGGCGACGTGGCGCCGGATGAAGCCGCAGCACCCGATGAGGCAGCCACGACATCCCGGTCGCCGGATTCGGCAAAGGCCCCGAAGGGTCCGTTGGCGTAGTTGTCCTCGTAGGTGCGGGTCACGTCATAGAACGCGGCCGGAGGAAAGGACGAGGGCGAAGCGGCACGGGCCGGATCGCCACCACCGATGGCGCCGGGCCCCGCATTCCCGGCGAGGAGGCCGTCGGTCGCCGTCACGCCGTCAGTCCGCGCCGAGGTCGTAGGCCGCGGCCTCGTCCCTGGCGGAGTACTGCCGGAAGGCCATGAGGGTCTGGGTGCCGATGACGCCTTCGACCTTGGCGATGCCGCCGGGGATGATGGTCGTCAGATCGTCGAAGTCCGCGGTGGAGACGATGGCGACGAGGTCCACCTCGCCCGCCACCGAGTACACCGCGGAGACCCCGGGAATCTCCACGATGCGCTGCGCCGCCTCGGAAATCCTGTCCGCCTCCGTATTGATGAGAACAACCGCATCGGCCATAAGACGCTCCTTAGCCCGTTCCAGCTCTGCCGGATTCATTATAGGGTCCACGTCCACGCGGGCTGCCCGGATTCCGTCAGAAGGCCCGCCCGTCCGACCCCGTCCAACCCCGTCCAACCCCGACGAGACCGACCCGAGACGTCAGACCCGGCCGCCCAGCGGTCCGGCCCAGTCGTCCTCTTTGGGCGCGCGGGCCGACACGATCCTCTCTTCGGGAAGATGCTTCGCCGGAAGCGTCTTCGGCTTGAAGGGGAAGCGCGCGGAACGCATCCTCTCATAGGCGGTGATGTCATCCTCGTGCCGAAGCGTCAGGTCGATGTCGTCGTAGCCGTTCATCAGGCGCCACCGCGTGTAGTCGTTCACCTCGAAGGGCAGCGTCACGTCCCCGCAGGTCACGGTGCGAGCCCCGAGGTCAACGGTGACGGAACGGCCGGGCTCCTCCTCGAGCAGCTTCCACAGCAGCTCGACGCTCTCCTGGGGCATGATGGCCGCAAGAACGCCGTTCTTCGCCGTGTTCCCGTAGAAGATGTCCGCGAATCGCGGACTGATGACGACCCGGAAGCCGTAGTCCCGCAGCGCCCACACCGCATGCTCGCGCGAGGAGCCGATGCCGAAGTCCGGACCGGCGACGAGAACGCGCGCACCTTTGTATTCGGCGCGGTTGAGGAGGAAGCCCGGGTCGCGGCGCCAGGCGTAGAACAGCGCGTCCTCGAAGCCCGTCTTGGTGACGCGCTTGAGGAAGACGGCGGGGATGATCTGGTCCGTGTCCACGTTCGACCGGCGGAGCGGAACCCCCACGCCGGTGACGACTGTCAGTTTCTCCATGTCGGGAATCCTGTGCTTTCTGCCGCCCGTGGCGGCGACTGACGACTGCGAATACGACGTGAGGCCCTGATGACCGTGGGAACCTCCGTCCAGGTGGAGGCCGGTACCATCCGGCGGCGGGAACTCCGGTCCGCGGGGACAGCCGGCCGTGCGAACGGAATCGGACCGCTACAGGTCGGCGGGGCTGCTGATGGTCCCTCTGATGGCGGTGGCCGCGGCGACGACGGGCGAGGCGAGATGGGTGCGGGACCCCTTGCCCTGACGCCCCTCGAAGTTGCGGTTGGAGGTGGAGACCGACCGCTCGCCGGGCACGAGCTTGTCGGGATTCATACCCAGGCACATCGAGCATCCGGCGTTGCGCCATTCCGCGCCGAAGTCACGAAACACCCTGTCGAGTCCCTCGCGCTCCGCCTGCAGCCTCACCCGGGAGGACGCGGGCACGACGAGCACGCGGTGGATGGACTTGGCCTTATGGTGTCCTCTCATGACGGAGGCCGCGGCGCGCAGGTCCTCGATGCGCCCGTTGGTGCAGGAGCCGATGAACACGGTGTCGACGGCGATGTCCTTCAGAGGCATGCCGGGCCTGAGGCCCATGTAGCGGATGGCGGATTCGGTGGCGGCGCGCTTCTCCCGGTCGGCGATGTCGACGGGGTCGGGGACGGCGGCCGTGATGGGCAGGCCCTGACCCGGGTTGGTGCCCCAGGTGACGTAGGGGGCCAGACTGCCGGCGTCGAGGTCGACGGTGCGGTCGAACACGGCGTCGTCATCGGTGCGCAGGGTCCTCCAGTACTCCATGGCGCGATCCCACATCTCCCCCTCGGGCGCGTGCGGACGGCCCCTGAGGTACTCGTAGGTGGTCTCGTCGGGAGCGATCATGCCGGCCCGGGCGCCCGCCTCGATGGACATGTTGCAGATGGTCATGCGCGCATCCATCGACATGTTCCTGATCGCTTCGCCACGGTATTCGATGACATGCCCCTGGCCGCCGCCGGTGCCGATCTTGGCGATGATGGCGAGGATGACGTCCTTGGCGCTGACGCCCTGGGGCAGCCGTCCCTCGACGTTGACCGCCATGGTTTTGAAGGGCTTGAGCGAGAGGGTCTGCGTCGCCATGACATGTTCGACCTCGGAGGTGCCGATGCCGAACGCGAGAGCTCCGAAGGCGCCGTGCGTGGAGGTGTGCGAATCGCCGCACACGATGGTCATGCCGGGCTGCGTGAGGCCGAGGATGGGCGCGAAGGCGTGGACGATGCCCTGGTCGGAATCGCCCAGGGCATGCAGCCGCACCCCGAACTCCTTGCAGTTCCTTTCGAGCGTGGTCAGCTGGACGGCCGAGGTCCTGTCCGGATTGGGCCTGTCGATGTCGACCGTGGGCGTGTTGTGGTCCTCGGTGGCGATGAGAAGCTCCGGACGACGCGGCCGTCTCCCCGCCAGCCGCAGCCCTTCGAAAGCCTGGGGACTGGTGACCTCATGCATGAGCATGAGATCGATGTAGATGAGGTCGGGCGCACCGTCTTCCCCGTGCCGCACCAGATGATCGGCCCAGACCTTCTCGGCCAGTGTGCTTCCCATGCCAACTCCTTCGACGCGGGTCGAGGCCCGCGGACGACCGGGCCGCGCCGGTGCGCGGACCGCTTCTCCCCCGAGTATGGGCAGGGATATCCATCCGCGGACTTTTGCGTTTCAGCATATGAGATGTCATAATCCCCTTATGACCTCACCGACGCCGCACACCGACCAGCCGACGGATGCCGAAAATGCGACGAACCGGGCCAACGGCCCCGCGGAGGATGCCGTGGATACCGCCGAAGCGAAGCGGGGCAGAGCCCAGCACACGGATTCGGCCGCATTCGCACCCGGACCCGCCGCGACGAGGGCCGGGGCCTTCCGCGACGAGGAGATTCATTCCGGCGTCGGTGTGCTCGACAAGACCGTGAAGATTCTTGACGCCCTGGAGTTCGGTCCTGCGACCCTGGGCCAGCTGGTCGCGGCAACGGGACTGGCCCGTCCCACCGCGCATCGTCTGGCCATCGCCCTCGAACGGCATCGCTTCGTCCTGCGCGACCAGCACGGACGCTTCATGCTGGGCTCGCGCTTCGCGGAGCTGTCGGCCGCGGCGGGTGAGGACCGGCTGCTCACCGCCGCCGGACCGGTGCTGCAGACGCTGCTCGACCGCACGGGGGAATCGGCGCAGATCTACCGCCGCCAGGGAGACCAGCGCATCTGCATCGCGGCCGTCGAGAGGGCCAGCGGGCTGCGCGACTCCATCCCCGTGGGCGCCATGCTGTCCATGGAGGCCGGGTCCGCGGCGCAGATTCTTCTGGCGTGGGAGGATTCGGAAAGACTGCACCAGGGGCTGCGACAGGCCAAGTTCACGGCGGCGCAGCTGTCGGCCGTCAGGCGTCGCGGTTGGGCGGAATCCATCAACGAGCGGGAGGAGGGCGTGGCCTCCATCTCCGCGCCCATCCGCAATCCCAGCGGACAGGTCATCGCCGCGACGTCGATTTCGGGGCCCACGGGTCGCATGGGCTCAATGCCGGGGCAGCGCTACGCGCCTTTGGTCATGGCCGCAGGCAAGTATCTGACGGACTGCCTGCTCAAGGCCGGCTCGGCTGCCTGATCCGACGTTCTAGCCCAGGCCGAGGCGATGGAGCAGTCTGGCGAAGGTGCCTGGCCGGTGCAGCAGATCGATGGTCTCCCCCGAGGATGACTTCACGTCATTGAGCGCATAGGTGTAGTTCTTGCGTCCGGCGGACTTGCCGACGAGGTCGCCGAACTGGAGCAGCTGGGTGCGCGGACGGTCGGGATGCCGGATGTCGAATTCGAGAAGCCGCGCGGCCACATGCGAGGGCGCGGGCCCGTAGGAGTCGAAGCCGCAGGTGGGCGTGGCCATCAGGGTGATCCCGTCGGCGTCCCCCACGAAGCCGTTTCGATGGTCATGGCCGCAGGCGATGGCGAAGCAGGAGCCCGAGCGGCGGACGACGTCGAATTCGCCGGAGTCGACATCCGGACAGCTCACGCCCTCCCCCAGATATCCTCCGGGAAGGGTGCAGGACTCGTCGAGGACGAAGCTGCGCCCGGCGAAGGCGCGGTATCCCTCGATGGCGTGCGCCGCCGTCCGAGGGGCCTCACGCATCAGTCGGTAGTACTGGGGAACGGCGAAATGCTGAAACACCATGGACGGCGCTGCAATCCGCGGCCGAAGCGCAGCGAGGAACTCCAGCGCCCCTCGGCTGGGAGAGCCGTAGCCGCCCGAACGCGAGTAGTCGCCGGAATTCACCAATGCGAGCCCAATCACCGTGCGGTCGTGGTCGACGTCGGACACCGGAAGGGCGAAGGTCCCCGGCTCGCAGACGAGCACGTTCTGGTCCGGCAACGGAGGACGGACGCGGCCGGACACACCCGAAACCGAGCCTGCCGTGTCGGGGACGGCGTTGAGGCATCCGGGAAATCCCCGGTATACGGCGTCCATGCGGTCGGGGTCGAGCCCGCACTGCAGGTCGTGGTTGCCGTAGGTGACGGCCCAGGGAACGCCAAGCTCCTGCAGAGGGGCGGTGAACGCGGCGATGGTGTCCCGCACGAGCCTTTCGGTACGGTCGAGGGCCGCCCTTCTCGAGGCCGCACCGGGCCCGCCGTGGGTGCGGGAGGGAGACCAGCGACGCTTGCGGAAGGTCTCTTCATAGGCCTCGTCATATCCGGCGATCTGATTGCCGGTGAAGACGGCGACGTCGGGACGTGCGGATTCGACGGCCGCCCGGATGAGACGGATGGTGTCACGGGAGACCTTCGGTCCGGCCTGTACGTCCGCGAACTGCAGGACGCGGAACTTCCCCGACAGATGGAACTGGAGCCGCCCGAGACGCAGGGAGACCGACAGGGGACGGGAGTCATCCGACCCGGATGCCGGCCGAAGCCGCAGGTCGGACGCCATCGTCCGAATATCCCTGGTCAGTTCACTCATGCCTCACCACATTACCTGCGCACGAGGCACTGCTCTGGAGCATGAGACACGGGTCGTGGATCCGGCGGATAGGGGAACGAAGACGAAAAGGAGCCCCACTCCCTTGTGGGGAGTAGGGCCCTTCCTTTGGCTGGGATGCCTGGACTCGAACCAAGAATGGCTGAACCAGAATCAGCTGTGTTGCCAATTACACCACATCCCAATTTGGCTGGCGTGGCAACTTCAAGAAGTTGTCCGTCGTACCCCCGACCGGATTTGAACCGGTGTTGGCGCCGTGAGAGGGCGTAGTCCTAGACCGCTAGACGACGGGGGCATTCAGTTATCGTTGCCTTCGCAGACAACGAAAGAACAGCCTACCCATGCCCTCCACCCCGCGCAACCCGGCGTGTCGCCACGTTAAGCGAATGGCCCAGTGGGCCATTCGTAGTGGCGATGAGCACGACACTCGAGCGCGAACGACGGACGCCAGTCCTTCAACTTCAAGCAAACGGCCCAGCGGGCACGGCGCTCCAGCGCCGGGACAACACAGCGTAGTGGCGATGAGCACGACACTCGAGCGCGAAGGACGAGCGCGGGGGCCGCGCCTCACCTCACAGATGCTGTCGGAGCCCCTGAAGACGGGCGACGGTGATCTCGCGACCGATGATCTCCATGGATTCGAACAGCGGAGGCGACACCCGCCGGCCCGAGAGAGCCACGCGGATGGGTCCGAAGGCCTGTCTCGGCTTGTATCCGGCGCCGTCGATCAGAGCGGCGGTAAGCGTTTCGTGCAGCGGCTCCGCATGCCAGTCGTCCTCCTCCACCCCCTGCAGGGCGGCGACGGCGTGATCGAGGACGTCCGCGGCGGAATCTTTAAGCTGCTTGCGCGCATCGTCGTCGGGCACGATCACGCGATCCTGACTCAGCAGGCTCCCGACCATGCCGGCGACCTCGCCGAGCAGCCGCACGCGCGGCTGGACGAGTGGCGCGGCGGCGGTGAGCACGCCCTTCTCCCGAGGCGACAGCGCATCCCAGGAGTCCGCGGAAACCACGCCGTCGCGATGCAGATAGGGCACGGAGCGTTCGAGGAAGTCCTGCGAGTCGAGCATGCGGATATGCTCGGCGTTGATGGCGATGGCCTTGTCGATGTCGAAATGCGCGGGGTTGGCCTTGACGTCGCGGATGTCGAAGCGCTCGACCATCTCGTCCATGGAGAACACGTCGCGGTCGGGACCGATGGACCAGCCGAGCAGCGCCAGATAGTTGAGCAGGCCCTCGCGGATGAAGCCGTTCTCGCGATGGAGGAACAGGCTGGATTCGGGGTCGCGCTTGGACAGCTTCTTCTTCCCCTTGCCCATGACGTACGGCATATGGCCGAACAGGGGCATCTCCCGGGCGATGCCGAGCTTCATGAGATAGCGGTACAGCACGATCTGCCGCGGCGTGGAGCTCAGGAGGTCCTCGCCGCGCAGAACGACGTTGATGCGCATCATCGCGTCGTCGACGGGATTGGTGAGCGTGTACAGCGGGTCGCCGTTGGGACGGACGATGACGTAGTCGGGGACCGAACCGGCCTTGAACTCTATGCGCCCGCGGATGAGGTCGTCGAAGGCGATGTCCTCGTCGGGCATGCGGATACGCAGCGCGGGCTGGCGGCCCTCGGCGCGGAAGGCCGCGCGCTGTTCGTCGGTGAGGTCCCGGTCGTAGCCGTCGTAGCCGAACTCCTTGGGGCGGCCGGCGGCGACGTTGCGCTCCTCGATCTCCTCCGGAGTGGAGTAGGACTCGTAGGCGTAGCCGGCGTCCAGCAGCCGCTTCGCCACGTCGCGGTAGATGTCGCCGCGTTCGGACTGCCGGTAGGGACCGTCGGGGCCGCCGACCCCGATGCCCTCGTCCCAGTCGATGTGCAGCCAGTGCAGGGCGTCGAGGATCTGCTTGTAGCTCTCCTCGCTGTCGCGCTGCGCATCGGTGTCCTCGATCCGGAAGACGAAGGTCCCGTGGGCATGCCGGGCCTCGGCCCAGTTGAACAGGGCGGTGCGCACCATGCCGACGTGAGGGGTGCCGGTGGGCGAGGGGCAGAAGCGGACGCGGACGTGCTCGGGGAGCTGGGGGACGTCGCGACGACTGTCATCGGCGGGCGTGGGGGATTCGACGGAGGTTTCGGTCATGGGCCCATTGTGCCGCGCCACGGGGACGGCAGCCCGCGCGTCCTATACTGGTGACCGTTCGCGCGGCTGGTGGCAGCAGCCGTGCCAGGCACACGATTCGGATGGCCCCCCGGGGGCCGGATCCGACGTGACGCGCGGGCTCCTCACCTTCCTGCGCCCCCGCGTCGGATCGTCATCGCGCACAGGCGCGGAGAGAGCAAGGTGATGGGATGAGCGGGCAAGGAATCCTTTCATGGCGCGGTCTGGGACCGGTTCTCGTCAGAGTCGCGGCCGTGACGATGGCGGCTTCGACGCTGCTGTCCCTGGCGGCCTGCGGGACGGCAGCCGGTTCGTCGTCGTCATCGTCGGCCGTGAGCTTCATGCTTGACTGGACGCCGAACACCAATCACATCGGCCTGTATGTGGCCCAGAAGCTCGGCTACTTCAAGGACGCAGGGGTGGACGTCACGATTCTGCCGGCCGCGCAGGCCGGCGCCGAGACCAGCGTGGAGAACGGCGTCGCCGACGTCGGCTTCACCACGCTGAGCAACGTCGCGGCCTTCAATTCCCAGGGGGCGGGCCTGAAGTTCGTCTTCGACCTCACGCAGAAGCCGGTGGCCCGATGGTGCGCCCTGGCCTCCCGCACGGACATCGTCACGCCGAAGGACCTGTCGGGCAAAACCTTCGTGAGCTTCGGCTCGGCGGAGCAGAGCGCGGTCGTCGCCCAGATGATCCGCTACGCCGGGGGGACCGGGAAGTTCTCCACGGCCACGGCGGGAACGAACACCTTCCGGACGCTGACCAGCGGCAAGGGGGACTTCGGCGGCTTCTACGTCACCTGGGAGGGCGTGCAGAGCGAGCTTGACGGGCCGAAGCTCCACTGCTTCGTCGCCTCCGACTGGGGCGTGCCGGGCAACCCGGACCAGCTGGGCTATGCCGTGAAGTCCTCCTGGCTGAAGTCCGCGACGCACCGGTCAGCGCTGAAACGCTTCATCCGCGCGGCCATGAAGGGCTATGACTACGCGCTGAACCATCCGGACAAGGCCGCCGACATCCTCGTCTCCGAGGCCTCGACCGCGCAGATCTCCCGGCGCCTGGCACGCCGGTCCATGGAGGAGATCGTCTCCGGGAAGTACTGGACGACCAGCGACGCCACGTCGGTCGCCGGCACCACCAATCTCGACGAGGCCCAGGCCTATCTGGACTTCCAGTACCAGGCCGGCACCTACACGGACGCCGACGGGAAGACCGTGGCCGCGGCCCCGCAGGCGGCGGACCTGTCCACCGATGACTACGTCTCCTAGGATTCTCGGCGCCGCCGAATCAGGCGACGCGGCGACGCGTGCGGCATCCCCCCCGACGGCCCACGCGTCATCCGACCGCGCGACCCCGGATGACGGGCGAGATCTTCAGCACCCTCGTCCACACGACCGACGCAGACCCGGTGCCCCGGGACACCGCACCCATACGGCGCTTCCCGCAGCCGTGGGACTCGTCCTGCTGCTCCTCGTCTGGCAGACGGCGGTGGATCTGGGCCGCATCCCGGAACGGACGCTGGCCTCCCCCACCCAGATCATCCGCTCGATGGCGTCGACCTGGCCGCAGCTTATGGCGGCCACTCGCGTCACCGCCGCCGAATCGGTCGCCGGCTTCCTCATCGCCATCGTCGCGGGGGTGTTCATCGGCATCGGTCTGTACGTCTCGTCGCTGATGCGGCGGACCCTCTACCCTCTGCTCGTCGCCGCCCAGACCATCCCCCTCATCGCCATCGCCCCGCTGTTCATGATCTGGTTCGGGTTCGACCCCCTCGGCAAGGTGGTGCTCGTGGCAGTTCTGGGCGCCTTCCCCGTCGCCGTGCAGACCTGCCGCGGGCTTGCCGCCGTACCCGGGTTCTATGAGGACGTGGCGCTCACCTGCGGGGCGACGCGCGCCTGGACGCTCTGGCATGTGCGTCTGCGGGTGGCGGCACGGCAGGTCTTCGGCGGCATTCGCATCGCCGCCGCCTACGTGGTGGGCACGGCCATCACGGCGGAGTACCTGGGCGCCATCAACGGTCTGGGCATATGGCTGCAGGCCGCCTTCAACTCGTTCCGGACCCCGCCGATCTTCGCGGCCACGATCGTGGCCATCGCGCTCACCGGCGTCCTGCTGGGGGCGACGTCTCTGGCGGAGCGAATCCTGCTCGGCCCCGACGACGGGACGGAGGACGATTCGGCCCGCTAGACGGCCCGCGGGACGATCCCCACGGCACGGTCGCGGAAGAGAGGACGCGGCACGCCCCCGGAAGAACGCCCCGGCGGTTTCGGATACGGCTCAGGCCGCTGCCGCCGAACCGGCGTCCTTCCCCCCGAGCCGATCATCAAGCTCCTGACGGCGACGGCCGTCATCATCGGCCTGCGCCTGACGTCTGGACTCCTCGGGGTCCCAGAGCACGGCCTCACGATGCCGTCCCCATTCCGCGACCGCATCGCCGGCCAGCAGCCGGGCCACGGCGTCGGAGGGTCGGATGCCGTCGCCGGGATCGGCGCGGTCCGACACCAGCGCGGCCAGACCTTCGGCGTCGATGAACAGTCTCGGGATGGCGAGCCGCTCGCACAGCTCGTTGGCGTACGGCACGACCGGCAGGCATAGACGGGCGCTGATGGCCCCGGCATCCGCCGCATCGGCAATCGTTCCCAGCAGCCCGTCGCAGGCGACGGCGACGGCGGCGAGCCTCTGGGAGATGGTCTCCTCGTCATCGGAGGTCCGGGGAAGGGCGATCTGCGGGCCTCGCAGCGTGGTGTCGACGATGTCCAGCGTCTCGGAAACGGCCCTGACGAGACCGTCGCCCCAGTCGACGCCAAGCATGCCGGCCGCACGCATCACGGCCGCGACGTCGCCCGTCCGGCCATAGTCCGACATGGCGTCATAGGCGTCGTTCGCGGCCAGAAGCGCACGCATCACCGTTTCGGGACGACCCGGAAGCATGTCGGCGCCATCCACGACGTATTCGGCATCGGCCACGGTGACCTCCTCGCCGGTCATGATTCCGGCCAGGACGCGGGTGACGCGCATCCGGAGATTCTCCGTGTACTTCGCGTCGTTGGCGAGACGGTCGGCATCCGTCAGCGGCCACAACGACATCAGGCCGGCACCCGCCATGGCCGCCCGTCTGACCTCCGGCAGCATCGCCGCCGAGGCGATGGCCATGTCATCGATCGCGTCGCGCATCACGACTCCTTTCGTCCCGCATCCCCCGAACCGGGGTCCGACCAGCCGATTCCGGCGCCGCATCCCCGGCCCGTTGATCCCACTCGACGCCTATGCCCCACTGGGGCAGGACAGTGGGCCTCAAGGGCCTGTCCGCGCATCACATCTGACGCCGCGGACGCTCCTTCCCGACAAACGGCCCGACGGACGACTTCGTCCGCCGGCGAAGCCCACGCCCGCCCGTTCGTCATGCCCGCCGCGTGGGGCCCCGCGTTCAGCCTACGTCGGCTGCGGGATCCGCGTAGGTGATGGACATGACCCGTCCGGTCTCGCCGTCGAAGGTCACCGAGGTCACCGAGGCAAGAGCCACATGACGCAGAAGCATGTTGTGCTCGGGACGACCCGTCTCCAGCAGATGGCGGAACGACCATATGGGCGATTCATGGCTGACGGCGATGACCTGTTCGTCCGGATGCCGCCAGATCGTCTCACGGGCGAACGCGGCCATGCGCGAGGCGATATTCCGGTAGCTCTCCCCCCAGCTGGGAATCCACAGGTTGCGGACCAGACGGAGGTTCTCCGGACGCCACAGCGCGCCCTCCCCATAGCCGATCCTGCGTCCACGGAACTCGTTGCCCGCCTCGATGAGGCGATCGTCCGCCACGGCCTCGAGCGGCTCCTGACCGCGACGGCCACGCGCCTCGTTCAACGCCTTGACGATGGCCTGCGCGGTCTCCCTCGTCCGGTCCAGCGGCGAGCAGTACACGGCTGACGCCGCGGTGGTCTGCGGGTTCGCGGCCAGATAGCGGGCGGTCGCCTCGGCCATGCGACGGCCCCTGTCCGACAGGTGGAACCCGGGAAGCCTTTCATAGAGGATGTGCCCGGGATTGAGGACCTCCCCGTGCCGTACGAAATGGATGGTGGTTGCCGGCATGCTGTCCCTTCCGTCGACGGCGTATCCCCTTCAATCTACCGCGTGTCGGCATGGGCCCCCGGATAAAGTGGCGCCTGTTTCTGGGGCGTCATGAGGCTCGGCAGGCCACGACGTGGCGCACCGGGGAACGGCGCGGGAAGGCACGGAGCGCGGACCGAAGGAAGCCGGAAAGGAACGACCATGGCGAACGACCTGGCCATCGCCGTACGGCAGATGGGGGGACGCGTCTTCGGCGGCTACGCCGAACTGCTGCGCATACCCCACACCGCACGCTTCGCGGTGGGATCGGTTCTGGCCTGCATGCCCTTCCCGATGGTGGGCATGACCATCACCATCTCCGTTCAGCATTACTACGGCAACTACACTCTGGCCGGCGCCCTCACGGCCGTGCAGGCCATCTCCCTGGCCATCGCCAGTCCCGTCCTCGGTGGCCTGGTGGATCGCTTCGGACAGCGCCGGGTGTCCATACCGACGATCCTCGTATGGATCGTCGCCTCCACCGCGCTGATCTCCTGCATCACGGCGCGGGCGCCGGAGTGGATTCTCTTCTGTCTCACGCCCTTCCTCGCCGCCATCCCTCCGTGGGGCGGCATGAGCCGGACGCGCTGGACGCATCTGCTCCATGGGAACCGCATACGCACGGACCGCGCCCTGTCCCTGTCCGGGGTCCTCGACGAGTGCATGTGGGTGATCGGCAACCCCCTGTCCTCGACCCTGGCGGTGATATCAGGACTTCTGGCGTTCTCCGTCACGGGCCTGTGCGTGGTCATCGGTGCCCTGATGTTCCTCACGGAGACCACGACGGAGCCGCCCTCGCAGACGCAGCTCGCCCGCGCCGCCGGGCTGACGCGCGCCCAGTTCCGCCGCCGCGAGGCGGACCGGGCCGCGGGGCTGCGCTCGCAGGGGGCCGGGGACCGCGGCCGCACGACGGGCTCCATCTGGGGGCCTGGACTGGTGGCGGTGTGCGCCACATGGTTCGGGCTGGGCGCCTTTCAGTCCGCCGCCGGAATCTCCATCATCGCCTTCGCCACCGAGCAGAATCTGCGCCAGTACACGGGCTTCGTCTTCGCGTGCTTCTCGCTGAGCTCGCTGATGGGGGCGGTGGTCTACGGTGCGCGGAACTGGGCGACGCCCCTGTGGAAGCGCTTCTACGTGTGCCTCGCGGTGGTCAACATCGGTCTCGGCAGCTTCATGTTCGCCCATAATCTGTGGACGATCATGATCATCTATCTCGTCATCGGCGTCTGCCAGGCGCCGACCTGGATCAACGGCAACCAGCTTATGCTCCATCTCGTTCCGCCCAGCCGCTTCACCGAGGGGGTCGCTTGGATGGGGGCCATGAACTCCATCGGCGGGTCGGCCGGATCCGCTCTGGCCGGCGTCGTCATCGATCGCATGGGGTCGCATGGCGGATTCCTCACCGTCACCGCGCTCGCTTTCAGCTCACTGGCCATCGCCTTCGTGGGACTGAAGCAGATACGGCAGGGCACCGAGAACCCGGTTCTCACCGAGGTCAGCGTCTGAACCCGGTGATTCCTTGGGCACCCAAGACGCATTGTGGGCACTTCGAACGCGTCCTGGGCGGGCATCAACCGGTATCACATACGGCAAGCCCCGGAATTCCGCCATTCTCAGATCGCAACGCTCATGATTCCGGCCGTAATCCGCCCAACAAATGAACAAGGACTTCTCACGCGGCCATGGCATCGGGAAGAGAGGAACCGCCTCTATCGAGGCCAGCCCTTGGGGGTATGAGCCAGTGACCATGCCCCCAGACGATGGGCGAAGCTGCGCTCCCATCGCGTCTCCAGCTCCTCGGGGGTGAGACGCCGGTCGAAGGCGCGCAGCCTGTTCATGGCGTTCGTACGGGTGTCGTCGAGCAGCCATTTGCGAATGACGAAGTTCCACACGGCCACCACCACGGTGGCGATGAGCTTGCCGATGTTGGTGCGGATCCAGTATTCCGCATGCTGGGTGACCATGGCGTCATGGTTCATGCCGTAGGTGCTGATCCAGATGATGGCGTCGTTGATGAACAGTCCGACGGCCGCCGACAGGAAGAAGATGAGCATCTCCATCCACCGGGCCATGTCATCCCGATGGGTGAAGACGAACCTCATGCTCGCCACATAGTTGAACGCCAGCGAGACAAGGAAGGAGATCGACCCCGCCAGGACGTTATGCATGTGGAAGACGCCCACAAGAAGGTTGAGGATGCCCATGTCGATGACGAAGGCGACGAGTCCGACGACACCGAACTTCATGAGCTGCGCAATCAGTGTTCTCACGGGCGACCATTCAACACGTCCGCGCTGACAGCAGTCCGAAAGGACGCCGAATCCTTTCCGAATCCGCGCACGAGGCGATCATGGGGCCCGCATGAGGCGGATGCTCCCTCCGGCCTTCCGAAAGAACCCTACGATGGTGGAGGACCGCGGACGCGGCCGAACGAATCCTAAGGAGAGCACATGCCCGTCATTCACACCCATGTCTCCGTCCACACCACCCCCGAGCAGCGCGAGGCGCTGAAGAGGGCCTACGGAAAGGCCATCACCGCCGTGCCCGGCAAGTCCGAAGGCTGGCTGATGTGCCCCTTCGAGGATGACATGCCCATCTACTTCGCCGGCAGCAATGACGAGCCTGCCGCCTACGTGGAGGTCAACGTCTTCGGCCGGTCCGTGCCGTCAAGCTCGTGGGAGAAGCTGACGGAGGCGATCATGGACGCGCTGTCGGAACAGCTGTCAATCCCGAAGAACCGAACCTATATCCGATACACGGCCACCACCGACTGGGGATGGAACGGCGCGAACTTCTAGGGCGTGAGCCGACGTGAAGGCGAAACGCCCGCCGGACGAGGGAATCCGGCGGGCGTTTCCGCATAAGCGACGGACCACGAGTGGGGCCATGACCCTACCGGTCGTCCCCGACCTCCGGCGACCGGAGGATCGGATGAGCGGACGACCGGGCGATCAGACGATCTTGGGCATGGGCGTGGTCAGCGACGTCGTGAGGTTGACGTGCACCAGTCCGGCGCCGGCGTGGATCTCCACCTTCTTGAGGGTCACGGAACGCGTGTCCTCAGGGGCATGGTCGTCGTCGGTCATGGTCGCCGGGGACTTGACGGCCACCAGCGCGAGGTCGTTGATGTCCAGTCCGGCGGCGGCCGCCAGATCGGAGGCCGACTGGAGCGACTGGGCAAATCCCTCGCGCGGCACGACCCTTTCGGTGGGAACGCCGTACGCGCTACGGGCCACCCAGCGCACGTCGTCGAGCAGGGGCATGCCCCTATGGCTCTCCGGACGGTGGCCGGCTGCATCCACCGAGGACAGCGCCTCGACGAAGGGGTCGAGCTGCGGGACCAGGGCCTCGCCACCGTCGCGGAACAGGTTCCCGACGACGGGCTCGCGGAAGCCGAGCTCGCGGGCCGTGGCCTTCAGCGAGTCGATCTGGTCGTCCTCGCCGCTCCACAGGTTGATCAGCGGGAAGGTGGGGATGCCCAGACCCTCCAGACGGTTCACATGGAAGGGGTAGCGCCAGCTCAGGGTCGGGTCGTCGCGCCAGGTGGTGGCGCGGGTGACGACCACGGCCGCGGACGGCCATTCGGCGCCGTATTCACGACAGGCGATGTCCAGCCACTTCTGGGCCCCGGCGTCGGTTCCGTAGCCTGCCTCGACGACGACCACGTCATGCAGGGCGCAGGCGGTCTCGACGGAGATGAGCGAGGGGATGCCGATGGACACGTTGGCGAAGGGGCCGCCATGGACGTAGACGGGCGAGCCGTCCTTCGTCTCCGTGAGGGCGGGCTTCACGGCGTCGCCGAGGATGTTGGTGATCCGCCACAGGTCGATGAACTCGCCGAAGGCCACGGGCCTGCCGTTCTTCGTCCCGGCGATCATCGCGGCCACGCGACGGCCTATCTCATCCATCGACCTCGACAGGACGACGATCTGCATGAGCTCGCAGGTGGGCGTGAGAACGACCCGTTCGGGGATGTTCCCCTTGCCGCGGTCGACGGCGATCTGGCGCAGCGAGCGCGAGGGCACCTCGCAGACGCGGGGAACCAGAACCGTGTCGAGAAGCCCCTCGTCGATGCCCTTCTCGGCGAAGGAGACCAGAAGGTTCTGCGCCGCGGAGATGGCGGCCATCTCACCGCACAGACCCCAGTCGACGAGCTCGGGATGTGTGAGAGACGCCACGCCGCCACCGGAGGCGCCGCCCTTGGAGCCGGCAGCGGTGATGCCCATGCTCGGTTGACGCAGCACGGCGGCGGCGTCGATTCCGCGTGCGCGCAGGGCGTCGATGAGAGCGATGGTGGTGGTGGTCTTCCCCTCGCCTCGGGAGGCCTTGAGCGGGGTGTCGGCGGTGACCAGCACCACCTTGCCGTGCTTGCGCGGGGCGTCCGGATTGCTCCGGAGGTAGTCGAGATAGCCGAACGCGTCGATTTTGCGGACCTTGCCGTAGTCGGCGGTGAACCGGTCGATAAGAGTCATGGTCTCCTTGCCTTCATGGGGTGACGTGCCTGCAGGCCACGCCCGGACCAGGCCGGTGCGCGGCTGCCGAACAGTCCCATAGTAGGCGGGGGCATAGCCGCTCCGGGCGTCCGGGGATGCCGCCGATGGCCCCCTGACGCGCCGCCTAGTGGTCGGAGCGGTTGAAGCCGTTCCGCATGCCCATGCTGGCGGTGTAGAGCACGTCGCCCAGAAGGGCGTCGGTTCTCTCGCGCAGCTGGTCGGCCATAGTCTGGTTGGCCGTCCCCAGCATTCCGCGCACCTCGGCGTCACGGGTGGCCGCGACGACGTCCTCGGGCGCCAGAGGGTCAACGTCCTCGTCCCGCTCGTCCTTCTTCGCACGCTCGGCCGCCTCGGACTCCTCGACGCCTCCGAGGCGCGCCACCTGGTCGTCGGTAGCGGCGAGAAGCCGATGTCCGAGTCCTCCCACGAGCTCCTGGTAGCGTTCCACGGCGTTGGCCGTGTCGGCGAAATGCGCATCGCACAGCGCCGCGATGACCCGGTTCTCCCAGTACAGGCTTTCGGTGGTCACGCGCGTCGTGGTGTCCGCCAGATACTCCGGCGTGGCGTCGACGTTCGCGTAGAAGGGAACGAGCGCGTTGAAGGGGTTCGATCCGAACGCCATCCACTGGATGGCACGGCAGGACTGCGGACGGTAGGGGCGAATCTGGATGACGGCGAGCTCGCTTTGCCGATTGATGCCGATGGGCCGGAGCATGCGACGGGTGGCGTCGGTGCCGAGACGGCCGTAGGGGTCGTAGGGCGTGCCCTGGTAATGCGAGCTGAGCACGTATTTGACGTCCTCGACGGTCACCTTGCGCTCGGGCTGCCGCGCCCAGGGGATGTCGTCGCTGGAGGGACGATGGTCCGCGTCCGTTCCATCCCACATCTCGTCGTAGGGATTGAGGAAGCGCTGCATGAACCAGGCGCGGGGCGTGTTGTACACATGGTCGGAATCGGAGTGGGACCCGAAGGCGTCCCGCGGGTCGAAGGGCGTCGTGGATTCGACGGCCAGGTCGAGGTGATTGTCGGCGATGAAGTCGGCGAGGTCGGCGGAGCACATATGCTGCTCCTGGTCGCCCAGTGCATCGTCGAGGTCGAACTCGTCGATGCCCAGCTGGTTGGGCATCGTGACGTAGGACTCGTCGGGAACGCGCCGGGCGATCCAATGGTGGCCTCCGACGGTCTCCATCCACCAGATCTCATCGACGTCGCTGAAGGCCACGCCGTTCATCTCGTAGGTTCCGTAGCGCTCGAGAAGAGCTCCAAGACGTCGGACCCCTTCGCGGGCGGTGCGCACATAGGGCAGGACGACCGTGAGGAAGTCCTCCTCGCCGATACCTCCGGGCGTGCCCGGCTCGTATCCCGCCTCGCCCTGCACGCCGTGCGCGGCCACCCGTTCGACGAGGGGGTCGGCTCCCAGCACGCGTTCGTTGGTGGTGAGGGTTTCGGTGGCGCTCATGGCGACGTTGGCCTCGTTGACCCCCGCCTCGCCCCAGACGCCCTCCGCCGGATCGGCGTTGGGGGCCGCCGTGTACTGCAGCGGATCGTCGGGGAGATCGATGGTCAGACCGGAGATCACGCTCCGGTAGCGTCGGGGCTGGTCCTGTGGACGGACCACGACGAAGCGCTTGGGATTGAACTCCCCGTTCGCGGAATCCTCGTTCCTGGCGATGATCGTCGAGCCGTCATAACTGGCCTTCCGCCCGACGAGAATGGTGGTGCATCCCATGGATACTGCTTCCTTCCGGGGCCTGACGCCCCTGTGCATGACTGTCGGACCCATCGGGCACGGCATGACGGCATATGCCGGCTGCCGTGCGCCATGGCGGGCCCGGGCCTCAGACGCGTCCCGTGACGGCCAGACCGCCCTGGTCCACCGGTCCCTCGTGGGAGCGGATGGCATGGTACAGGGCATTGAGCCAGAACCCCTGGCGCAGACCGGGAAGCGGATCGGCCGTCCCCCAGACGTCCAGCAGGTACTGGTGGTCGCGGTCAGGCGGATTCGGCCCGTTGTAGCGCATGATGACGGCCGGGTTCGCGTCGCCGACAAGAGAACCGGCATGCGAGGTGCGGCCCTGAAGCGCCTCGGGGATCATGGAGGGCAGGGTGCGGGAGAAGTCGGCCGGGATGGCCAGCGCATGCGAGTCGTTGAAGTCGTACATCAGCGCGTCCACGGGCACGTTGGCGACCGACCAGTGTATCCATTCGAAGCCGCAGACGGGGATGGCGTCGGGGTCGACGAGCTGCCAGTGCAGCCAGCGCACGTCGGGGCGCATGTCGTCGACGTAGAAGGGGAAGGAGACCACGGGGACGCCGTCCACACGGTTCTCCTGCGGCGCCTTCTTCGCATAGGCGTCCGGAATGACGGTGAAATCCGCTGAGACTCTCATGTCTTCAGTATCGCACGCGCGACGATCGATGAGGCCCGGCTCCGCCGTCCGCCGATGGCGCGGCGGCGCCGGACCCCATCGACGGATCCCCCTCACCAGGCGGGATGATAGAACTCGCCGTCCAGGGCGGCCCTGGCCTTCTCGCGGGCCTCCTCAAGGGTGTGCGACAGCAGCTCGGCGCGCACGTCGTCCAGCGCCACCGGCGTCATGGACAGCGAATTGACGCCGAGACCCGCGAGCACCACGGCCAGGTCGGGATCGGCCGCCGCCTCCCCGCAGACCCCGACGGGCATGCCATGGGCGTTGCCCGCGTCGGCGATGAGCTTGATGGCCCTCAGCACGGCCGGATGCCAGGCGGTCTGATAGTTCGCCACGGAGCCCAGGGTGCGGTCGGCGGCAAGGGTGTACTGGGTGAGGTCGTTCGTGCCGATGGACACGAAGTCCGCCACCTCGGCGACCTTGTCGGCCACCAGGGCGATGGACGGGACCTCGGCCATGGCACCGACCTTCTTCAGCCCCTTCTCCTTGCCGAGCCGGACGAAGTAGGCGGCCTCATGCTCATCCGCCACCATGGGCGCCATCACCCACAGGTCGGATTCGGTGGCGGCGTCCGCACGGGCGAGGGCCTCGAGCTGATCCTCGAGGACCTGGCGGTGGACGCGCAGCGTGCGCAGACCGCGCAGGCCGAGGGCGGGATTCGGCTCGTCCTCGGGGGTGAGGAACGGCAGGGGCTTGTCGGCTCCCGCGTCGAGCATGCGGATGACGACCTTGCGCCCGGGGAATCGCGACAGGAGCCGGGTGTAGGCCTCGGTCTGCTCGTCGACGCTCGGGGGCTGCTCGTCGCCGATGAAGAGGAACTCGGTGCGGAACAGGCCCACGCCCTCGGCTCCGTATTCGAGGGCCGAATCGGCATCCTCCGGCTTGCCGACGTTGGCGAGCAGGGGAAGCGGCGTGCCGTCCTTCAGCGCACCCGACCTGCCCCGCAGGCTGCGGGCATGCGCGGCGTGGGCACGGGCCTCGTCGGCCTCGTGGAGCTGCTCCGGCGTGGGATCGGTGACGACCCGCCCGTGGGCGGCATCGACGATGACCTCATCTCCGTTCGCCAGACCGTCCGCACCGGACGCGGAGACCACCGCGACGATGCCACGGGCGCGCGCCAGAATGGCGGTATGGCTGGTGGGCCCTCCCTGGCTGGTGACGATGGCACGGACCTTGTCAAGGTCGAGCGCCGCCGTGTCCGCCGGCGAGAGGTCCTCCGCGACGAGGACGAAGGGTGAATCGCTCACCGGAACGCCGGGGGCGGGGACGCCGAGGAGATCGGCGATGACGCGCTGACCGACGTCATGCAGATCGCCGGCGCGCTCCGCCATGTATCCTCCGAGCGCCGACAGCGTCGATTCGAATCCGGCGAAGCCCTCGAGAACCGCGCGCGGCGCGGTCTTCCCCGCGTCGATGAGACCGCGTATGGAGTCCAGCAGAGCCGGATCGGCCGCCATCTGCCCAAGAGCCTGGAGGATGGGCGCCGCCTTGCGGGCGCCCTCGTCGCCGGACAGCGCGGCCGTGGCGCGGGCGTCGAGATCCTTCCTCACCGCGTCCAGCGATCTGCTGGCGCGTTCGAATTCAGCCGCCGCGGACACGTCGGACCGTCTGGGGTCGTCGGAGGGTTCGGCAAGCGCCGGAGCCATGCGAACGACGGGACCGAGGGCGACACCGCGGCCGATTCCGATTCCTGTGATGACCATGGGTTCTCCTTTGAATACGGCCGGAGCCGTCGGCTCTGGCCGGCGTGCGTCCCACGTCGTTGCGGAAGACGCGTGCCAATGCGCATCAGTATACACGCAAAAACCGCATCATGAGTGGGGTAAACGTTTTCTCACGTCGATGCCGATGCTAGTATTGTCCACGATGGGCAGCCGCCCTGTTCGCGTCCGGCGGCCCTACCGGAACGCACCGGCGCATAACCGGCATCCGTCATGCATTGCAGGCAAAGACGCGAATCCGACGCAAAGGAGTGTCCCCATGTCCACCGCAACGCGCACCGTCGTCATCACCGACCCCGTTGGCATCCACGCCCGTCCGGCCGCCGAGTTCTCCCAGGCCGTCGGAGCCTCCGGCTGCTCGGTGACGATCTCCAAGCAGCCCGGGGCCGCCGGAGTGAACGCCGCCAGCATCCTCTCCGTCATGGGTCTGGGTGTCAAGGGCGGCGATACCGTCGAAATCGTCGTCACCGGCGATGACGCCGAGAACGTGGCGGACTCTCTCATCCACACGCTGGCCAAGGGCGAGTAGTCCCATGCCGTCACCCGCCCGACGCCGCTCCATCATCGACGTGGCGGTCGCGGCGGGGGTGTCCACGGCGACGGTGTCACGCGTCCTGTCAGGGCACCGATCGAAGGACGACGACATAGCCCGACGCGTCAGGCAGGCGGCCCGAGTCCTCCATTACACGGCGAATCCCGCGGCGAGCGCTCTGCGCGCGGAGACGGCCACCACCCTGGCTCTTGTCGTTCCGAATTCGCCGAGCCCCTTCGCGGCGGGATTCGTCGCATGCTTCGCCGGTCTGGCGGCCGAGCGGGGCCATCAGGTGCTTCTGCTCAACGCCTCGAGCCTTGCGCCGGAGGGTCGTGGCCGATCATCCGCAGGCGCGGACTCGAGACCCGTCTTCGGGCAGGTCGTCGACGGCTGTGTCATGGTCGCCGCGGAACCCGGCGAATCCGATGCACCGGTTCCGCCGGCTCTGCGCTCCGCGCCCTTCCCCGTCATCCGTGTCAGCGCCTCGGAGCCCGCATCGGTCCCCTCGTCATCGAACGGCCGCGTCGGCATCGACCTGGACTCCACTCTGCAGCTCGCCGTGGCCCGGCTCGTCGAACGCGGATCCCGGCGCATCGCCCTTCTCGCACCCGCGGCGGAATCCCTCCGAGGGGCCTCCTACTTCGTAGGCTTCGAAACGGCGCTCGCCCCCGTCCACGCCATAACGCGAGGCGACTGGATGAGCTTCGGCCCGACGGACACAAAACGGGGGTACGACGATGTGGTGCGGATGACCGCCGGCGATCGGGACCACCGCCCCGACGGAATTATCTGCGTCACGGACGCGGTGACGGACGGGGCGCGTCTGGCGCTTGAGACGAGGCTGCATGAAACGACCGAAGAGACCTCCGAGGACCGTCCTCGTCTGGTGACCATCACGGACCGTCATCATGAGGACTCCGACGAAGCGGGCACCGGCCCGTCGGAGCGCCTCCGTCCGGACTTCAGGGACATGGGCGACGCGGCCCTGCGTCTTCTCGCTGAACCGGGCGCCCCGGAATGGGATGCTCCGGATGGGCGGCCGGGCGACGACCTTTCCTATTCCTCAGGACCCAAGGGAGGAGAGGGGAAGGGACGGACGACGGCCGACTCCGACGTGCCGACGATCGCCATCCCCATGCTTCCGGAGTGGACACGCCCCCTCGAGCCCGCCTGAACCCTGGAAGGCACCCGCCGACCAGTTTCTTCGGCGACGCAATCCACTCCGCCGGCCCACAGCCGGTCATCTATATCAGCGAGCAGAACAGCGCCTCGAACACGAGCGCAGGGTTGCCGTTGCCCGCCAGCCGTCGCCGCGCCACGGCGACATCATCGAGGTGACGGACCGAACCCGCCCGGTCCAGCCGCGCGGCGAGTTCGACGATGGCGGTGCGGTTCTCCCTGTTGACGAGACCGGCCGCATCCTCCGCCCCGTTCTGGAGTACGGCGACATCCCGGTACACGCTCGCCACCGACGTCAGCGCACGGTCCAGGACATCACGACTGCGCCGTGTCACGCGCCGCCGTACCTCGTCCTTGCGTCCGATGGCGTTGAAGGCCCCCCGCAGCTTCGGCGGGATGCGGTCCTTCTCCCCCAGGCCGTTGAGGCGTCTGAACTCGGCCTCCTCACGCGCGGTGAGGGCCTCGACGTCCCGGGCCGCCTGATCGGAGGCGTCGGCGACGAGCCTGGCCGCGAGAAGCACGGCATCGGAGGCGCGGCTCAGTCCCAGAACCCCCACGACGAGCTCATCGCGGGCCGCAAGCGCCCTGGGATCGCCGGCATACAGACGCGCCACGCCGATATGCCCCTCGGACAGCCGGGCGGCTCGCGCGGCCAGGCCGGCCCCGACCCCCTGCCTTCCCAGGAAGGCGGCGACCTGCGCGGTCGAGGGCACGGCCAGACCCACCAGACGCGTTCGCGAACGGATCGTGGGAAGCACGTCCTCGGCGCTGGGCGCGCACAGCATCCAGATGGTGCGCTCGGCGGGCTCCTCGATCTCCTTGAGCAGCACGTTGGTCGTGCGCTCGAGCATCCGATCGACGTCCTCGATGATGATGATGCGCCACGGTCCCAGGGAGGGCGTCTGCTCGCTGGTCTCGATCAGCGAACGCACCTCGTCGATGCCGATGGTCACGCGGTCCGTCGCCAGAACGGTGACGTCCGGATGCGTCCCGGCGAGGACCTGGCGGCTGGTCTTCGAAGGCTCGGCACCCATGCCGTGGTCGGGACTTTCGAGAGCCGCCGCAAAGGCCCGGGCGACGTTCGAACGTCCGGATCCCGGAGGGCCGCAGATCAGCCAGGACTGCGCGATCGCCGACCCGTCGCCACGGGCCACGGCGCTCAGCCGCGACACCACGGTCTCCTGACCGACGATATCGTCCCATACGCTCATGGACGCCCTCCGCTGAGCAGCGCGTCCACGTCGGCCCGAATCAGCGCGGCCAGGCGCTCCCGCGGCCGGCCCGCATCCAGCACGAGGAAGCGGCCGGGCTCTCTTCGGGCCAGCCCGAGGAAGGACGCGCGCGTCCGGGCCCGGAAGCCCTCACCGGCGGACTCCATGCGGTCCCGCCGCCGGTCCAGCCGATCCATGGCGCCGCCGGGATCGATGTCCAGCAGATACGTCCGGTCCGGCAGCAGCCCCCCGCAGGCCCACATGTTGATGCGACGCACCTCGTCGACGGTAAGCTCCCTGCCGCCGGCCTGGTAGGCGAGGGAGGAGTCGATGTAGCGGTCGCACACCACCACGTCCCCCCGCTCGAGAGCCGGGGCGATGACCTCGCCGACGTGCTGGGCGCGGTCGGCCGCGAACAGCAGAGCCTCCGCGCGGGTCTGGATGGGGGCGTCGCCGGCGCCCTGCAGCAGCATCCCGCGCAGGCCGGTTCCCAGCGCCGTGCCTCCCGGCTCGCGGGTGACCACGACCTTATGGCCACGATCCCGCAGATAATCGCTGAGCAAAGCGACCTGGGTCGTCTTCCCCGAGCCGTCGACCCCCTCGAAGGACAGGAACAGACCCGTCATCGTCAGGACGCCGCCGACGTCGTCGAACGGGTGCGGGACGCGCGTCCCGACGACCCGCCGGCCTTCGCGGATGACGTGGAGGATTCGCCGGACGCCCGACGGGAGCGCGCCGCCCCTGTCGTGGAGCCTTTACGGGTGGTTCGCGACGTCCCCGACTTCGAGGTTTTCGCGGATTTCGACGCGGATGACGCGCCCCGTGTCGATGCCGTCCTTCCCGTCGATTTCGCGGACTTCGAGGTTTTCGCGGATTTCGACGACGAGGAGCGGCGACGTTTCGTCGGACCGGCCGCGCGCTTCTCCGCCAGCAGACGGAAGGCGTCGGAGGGCTCGATGGAGTCAGGCGCATACTGCTTGGGAAGGGTCCGATTGGTCTCCCCATCGGTGATGTAGGCGCCGTAGAACCCGTCCTTGATGACGACGGGACGACCGGTGTCCGGATCGGCACCGAGCTCCCGCAGAGGCGGTTTGGCCGCCGCCCGGCCTCGTCCACGACCATATTTGGGCTGCGCGAACAGCTCCTTCGCCTCATCGATGCCCATGGAGAAGATCTGGTCCTGGGAGGACAGCGAGCGTGTCTCCTTCGTTCCGTCCGCGGCGGTTCGCGTCAGGTACGGGCCGTAGCGGCCGTTGCTGGCGGTGACGGTCATCTCGGCTTCGCCGCCTTTGCCGTCGTCCTGTTCATAGGAGCCGACGACGCGAGGCAGGCCGAGCAGTCTCAGGGCATCGTCAAGGGTCAGCGTGGCAGGGTCCATCGAGGAGAACAGCGACGCCATCCGAGGCTTGTCGGTCGAAGAGGAGCCTGCCGACCCGGAGCCGCGGCGGCTCGTCGTCGCCCGTCTTCTTCCATCGGATGTCTCCATGGGAGCCTCCGGGGCCCTCGCGGCGGTTTCGGGGGCCGACGGCTCGACTCCGGACGCGTCATCATCCTTGTTCTTCTCCGGCGGGACCAGGACGACATAGGGTCCGAAACGTCCCACCCGGACTTCGACGGTGCCGCCGGTGTCCGGATCGGTTCCGAGGACGCGCGGCCCACCGGCATTGGAGTCCAGGATCTCGCGGGCCTTGTCGACGGTGAGCTCATCGGGGGCGAGGCCGTCGGGAATCGATGCGTGGCGGGGGTTGCCCTCGGGGTCGGGGGTGGAGACGTCCTCGAGATACGGGCCATAGCGGCCCACGCGCACATGGATGCCGTCGCCGATGTCGATGGTGTTGATGGCCCGGGCGTCGATCTCGCCGAGCTGCGCGACCTGCCGCTGCAGTCCCTCGTGAGCCTCGCCGGACGTGCTGGCGGACTCGTCACCGCTGCCGAAGTAGAACCTCGTCAACCAGTCGCGTCCCGTCTCCTCGCCGTGGGCGATCCTGTCGAGTCCGTTCTCCATATCCGCCGTGAACCGATAATCGACGTAGGTCGGGAACTTGGTCTCCAGCAGGCGCGTCACGGCGAAGGCCAGCCATGACGGGATAAGCGCCCGACCCCGTTCGTACACATAGCCACGGTCGATGATGGTGGAGATGATGCTCGCGTAGGTCGAAGGACGACCGATCTCCCTGGCCTCGAGGGTTTTCACCAGCGACGCCTCGGTATACCGTGCGGGGGGCTGCGTCTCATGTCCCTCCGCCTCGACGCCGAGCGCCTGCATCACATCGCCCTCGGACATGGGCGGCAACGCCGCGCCCTCCGCCTCGGCGCCGGCGCGACCGCCGGCCGCGCGATCCCTGTGACCCGCCTCATGCGAGGACGACGCGTGATCCCCCATCGCCCTGAGGAAGCCCGGGAACTCGATAACCGTCCCGGAGGCCTGGAACAGCGCCTCCCCCCGCGCCCCCGCAGAGGCGGCGAGACGCACGGTGGCCGTCGAACCGACGGCATCGGCCATCTGCGAAGCCAGCGTCCGACGCCAGATCAGGGTATAGAGGCGGAGCTGGTCGGGCGGCACCTTCCCCTCCAGCTCCTTCGGGTCGCGGAACCGGGCCCCGGCCGGACGGATGCATTCATGAGCCTCCTGGGCCCCGGCGGAGGTCGTCGCGTACTGCCTGGGGGAGTCGGAGAGGAACCGTGACCCGAAATGGAACTCGACCGCGTTGCGCGCGGCGTCGATGGCCTCATGGGACAGAGTGACCGAATCGGTTCGCATATAGGTGATGAAGCCGTTCTCGTACAGCCCCTGAGCCGCCCGCATCGTCTGCCTCGAGCCCATCGACAGCCGGTTCCCGGCCGCCTGCTGCAGAGTGGAGGTGGTGAACGGCGGCTGGGGGCGACGCCGGTACGGCTTCGACTCCACGGAGGAGACGGTGAACGGGACCGCCAGCAGATCCTTCGCCAGTCCCCTGGCACCGGATTCATCCAGACGCAGCACGTTGTCCGCGAAACCGGCGGGGGTGAGGGTCCCGTCGGCCGCGAAGTCCTTCGCCGCGGCGAGCCTGCGCCCACCCAGCCCGACCATCCGGGCGCGGAAGGAGCCGGTCTGCCCGTCCCCGTCAGCCGCATCCGCGGCATCCCGCCCGTCCGGAGCGAGCTCCGCCGTCACGTCCCAGTAGGAGGCCCTGACGAAGGCCATCCGTTCGCGCTCCCGCTCGACGATGAGCCGGGTGGCGACGGACTGCACGCGACCGGCGGACAGGCCGGGCCCGACCTTGCGCCAGAGAACAGGGGACAGCTCGTAGCCGTAGAGCCTGTCGAGGACGCGGCGCGTCTCCTGGGCGTCGACCATGTGATCGTCGACGTCCCTCGTATGGCCGAGCGAGGCGCGGATGGCCTCGGGCGTGATCTCATGGAAGACCATGCGCCGCACGGGGACCTTGGGTCTGAGCGTCTGGACCAGATGCCAGGCGATGGCCTCGCCCTCGCGGTCCTCATCGGTGGCGAGGAAGAGCTCGTCGGCCTTCTTCAGCGCGGCCCTGAGGTCGGCCACGGTTTTGCGTTTCTCGGGACCCACCACGTAGTAGGGCTCGAAGCCGTCGTCGACGTCCACCCCGAAGCGGCCGAAGGCCTTCTTCTTGTCGGCGGGCACCTCGCTGGGCTGCGCGAGATCCCGGATATGCCCGACGGACGCCATCACCGTGTATCCGTCCCCGAGATATCCGCCGATCTTCCTGGCCTTCGTCGGAGACTCCACGATAACGAGCTTCGTCCCGCCTGTCATTGACGCTCCTTTGGCCATCGGTCCCCCGTTTCGGTCGCCATCATAACCATGCGACATCACCATGCGACGTCGCCAACCCTACAACGCGAGGACACGACGAGGGTGGAACGGGATCGGTCTAGGGCCGTGGAGGGGCGGGCGGGGCGCCGATCAGACCGATCTTCGACAGCGGGGACGCGGTGACCTGCCGCATGGCGAGAACGAGCCCGGAGGTCAGGGCGCAGACGCCGACGACCAGCACCTCGGCGGTCAGCACGGCGCCGGAACGGGCCCATGCGGCGGACATGTCGAGTCCGGGGAGGATCTGCCAGATGATGAAGACGCCGTAGACGAGCGCGACCAGACCGGCCGTGACAAGCACGGAGCCGATGATCTGTATCGCCGTGGACGACGCCCGGCCGCCGACCGGATCCATTCCGGAGGTGCGCGTGCCCGCGAGGACGACGAGGCACAGACCCGCCACCAGGAGCAGGGACATCAGCACGTCCACGGGTCTATGCCACTGACCGTAGAGCACCGACAGGCCCACCACCGACGTCAGAAGCGTGGCGAGAACCGCCGCAAGGGCCCTGGCGACGCGGGGAACGGCCATCAGCAGAGCGGCTCCGGCAAGAGCGGCCATGATGACATGGCCCGATGGCGCCGAGTTGAGATGCCGCGACTCGGTCTCGATGATCATCGGTCGGACGAGAAGGGATTTGAGCCAGGTGGCGGCGTATCCGAGCAGCGCCAGAACGACCATCTGGCCAAGCAGCCACCAGCGACGTCGAAAGATCGCGCATGCCACGCCGACGATGGCGAAGGCGGCGCTGAGGGCGATGACGACGGCGGAACGGGCGACGAGTCCCACCACAGTCCTCATCACGGCGGGAAGCAGGGAGGGCAGATACGACCAGACCATATCCTCGAAGGCCTGCCCGTCCATCGTCCGCACCCCCACCCACCACGCGGCGAACGCCAGTCCCACAAGCAGCAGTCCCAGCAGCAGGCATGCCACTCGCGCCGAGACGCGGGGACGCACGACCAGGGGGTCAAGGCTGGACAGACCCAGCCTGACCTCCGCATCGTCATCAGGAACCATGCGATGGCCATGGACCTCGCGTCCGTCATCGGCCACCTCCTCCGCGAGGACCGGGGTCCCGCGGCCCCGGCCCGCCCCGGCGTCGTCAGGCGTCGTAACGGGCGGCGAGGGAACGAGGGCGGACAGGTCGTCATCCTCCGTCGACCGATCCTGCGGAGCTGGGGAAAGAGGTGAAGACTGAGGCATGACTCCGACTCTAGGACCATAGGGGCCTTCCACGCGGGTCTCGCGACGAACCCCACCGAAAAACTCACAAGCGGCCGGCGTCGGGGGGAAGGACGGAGGAAGGAAAGCGCGGGAAGAAAGAAGGAAGGGAAAGCAAGGAACAAAAGAAAAAAGAGGAAACCCCCGCGCACCCGTCGGAGGCCGCTTACCCTTGCTGCATTCCTGCCCTGGGGGGATTGGGCGGCATGACGCCACGCGGAGGCAGGCTCCAGTGTACATCACCACCGCCGGGACTCGTCCCCCAGGCTGCGAGTAGCATGGGCCATGGCGTCAGGGGCGTCGGAACATCGCGAAGAACACCGATCATCGAAAGGATCGCGCCATGGATGCGGATCTGGTCATCGTCGGAGCCGGGCTGTTCGGCCTGACGGTCGCCCAGCAGGCGGCGGAGAGGTTGGGGGCCAGGGTCGAGATCATCGACGTGCGACCCCATATCGGGGGCAACGCCTACTCCTCTATGGATGAGGACACCGGCGCGGAGATCCACAGGTACGGGGCGCATCTGTTCCACACCTCGAACCCCACGGTCTGGAAGTACGTCAACCGCTTCACCGAGTTCACCGACTACGTGCATCGGGTCTACACGACGCACGACGGCGAGGTGTATCCCCTGCCCATCAACCTGGGGACCATCAACCAGTTCTTCCACGCTCATTACACGCCCGGCGAGGCCCAGGCCCTCATCGAGCGTCAGGCCGGCGAGCTGGCGGGAACCGACCCCACGAATCTCAACGACAAGGGCATCAGCCTCATCGGACGCCCCCTGTACGAGGCCTTCATCAAGAACTACACGGCCAAGCAGTGGCAGACCGACCCCAGCGAACTGCCCGCGAGCATCATCCGGCGCCTGCCCGTGCGGTTCACCTACGACAACCGCTACTTCCGCGACACCTGGGAGGGTCTGCCCAAGGACGGGTACACCGCCTGGATGACGCGAATGGTCGCGGACCCACGCATCCACGTGACGCTGGGCACCGACTTCTTCGACGAGTCCCAGCCTCTTAACCGCAGGGCGCTCGTCGGCAGGGTGCCGATTGTGTACACGGGCCCCGTGGACCGCTACTTCGACTACGAGCTCGGCGACCTCAAATGGCGGACAGTCGACTTCACCGAGGTCCGCTATGACGAGGGGGACCACTTCGGATGCCCGGTGATGAACTTCGCCGACGCCGACGTCCCGTTCACGCGCGCGATCGAGTTCAAGAACTTCAACCCCGAACGCCGCGACGCGCAGAACCCGGACCGGACCGTCGTCTGGCAGGAGCACAGCCGCTTCGCCTCGCGGAACGACGAGCCATACTATCCGGTGAACACGGCCGCGGACCATGCCCTCTATCAGCGCTATGCCGCAAAGGCGAAGGCCGAGCCCATGGTCGTCTTCGGCGGGCGTCTGGGAACCTACGCCTACTACGACATGCACAACGTGATCGGATCCGCGCTGAACGCCTACGAGCATCAGGTCGATCCCCTGCTGCGCAGCCGCCGCGAGGAGGCCTCGATCTGACGCCGACCCGTCTGGCGCGTGACGGGGGCCGCCTCCTTGCGGAGACGGCCCCCGTCACCCATGATCCACAGGCTCTCAGGCCTTCCAGACGTTCTTCCCGGCGGCCTTCGCCGCGTCGACGTCGCCCTCCAGATCGGCCTCGGTGGATTCCACCTCGCCGCTGATGAAGCGTTCGACCAGCTGCCTGGCCTCGGTGTCCTCATGCTGGACGGCCGGGGACTTCATGAAGTAGGAGCTCGGCGCCAGGACGGGGCCCGCCAGATGCCGGTCGAGGGCGATCTTCGCCGCCCTGACGGCGTCGATGACGATGCCGGCCGAGTTCGGCGAATCCCACACCTCGAGCCTGTACTCGAGATTAAGTGGCACGTCGCCGAAGGTCGTGCCCTCGAGACGCACGAAGGCGAGCTTGCGGTCATCGAGCCAGGCCACGTAGTCCGACGGCCCGATATGGACGTCATGGGGATCCATGTCGTGGGGGACGATGGAGGTGACGGCGCGCGTCTTGGAGATCTTCTTCGACTCGAGACGCGAGCGCTGCAGCATGTTCATGAAGTCCATGTTGCCGCCGACGTTCAGCTGGTAGGTGCGGTCGAGGCGCACGCCGCGGTCCTCGAACAGGCGCGCGAGGACCCGGTGGGTGATGGTCGCGCCGACCTGGCTTTTGATATCGTCGCCGATGATCGGCACGCCGGCGTCACGGAACTTGTCGGCCCATTCCGGGTCGGAGGCGATGAAGACGGGCAGGCAGTTGACGAAGGCGCAGCCGGCATCCATCGCTGCGGTGGCGTAGGCCTTGTCGGCCTGCTCGGAGCCCACCGGCAGATAGCTGACGAGCACGTCGACCCTGCGGTCGCGCAGCACCTGCGCCACGTCCACCGGCTCGGCCTCGGACTCATGGATCATCTGCCTGTAGTACTCGCCCAGACCATCGTAGGTCGGTCCGCGCTGCACCTCGACGCCGAGGTTCGGCACGTCGGCGAACTTGATGGTGTTGTTCTCGGACGCCCCGATCGCCTCGGACAGGTCATGTCCGACCTTGAGGGAGTCGACGTCGAAGGCCGCGACGAACTCGATGTCGCGGACGCGGTACCCGCCGAAGACGTTGTGCATCAGTCCGGGAATCCTGTCATCGTCGGCGGTGTCCCGGTAGAACCGCACCCCCTGGACCAGCGACGAGGCGCAATTCCCCACACCGGCTATCGCCACACGAATGCTCATATCCTGTCCTCCTGTCGTCATGACTCACGAGTATCGACCAGCATAGCCGCCGAATCCAAGGACTCACTGGGAACGCCCGTCGCGAGCGGACCGAAACCAGGCAAGGACCTCGCGAAGACAAGGCTTCCGACCCCCGCTCCTCGGCCCCGACCGTTACGGTGGTCCCCATGACTGCACGGAGGAAGCGGACGACTCGAGGCTCTTCGTCGGGACGCAGACGGACGGCGACGACGGGCGGAGGCACGACGCGTCGGGGACGAACGCCGAACGGGCACGATTCAGGACGACGTCGCGTCGGGCGGCATCGCACCCGATCCCGCCGCTCCCGCGGACGCGCCATCCTGCTTGTCATCCTCGGCGTCCTCGGGGCGTCCCTGGCGGTGGGAGCCGCCCTCGTCGCCTACCTCTACGCCACCACCGACATCCCCCAGCCGGAGAAAATCGCCATGGCGGCGACGACCACCGTCTACTATTCGGACGGGAAAAGCGAGATTGGATCCTTCGGCGCCCAGAACCGCCAGATCGTCTCCTGCGACGACCTGCCCTCCTATATCGGACATGCCGTGGTGGCCTCGGAGAACAGAAGCTTCTACTCCGACAGCGGAATCGACCTCAAGGGCATCGCGCGCGCGCTGTTCACGAACGTCACGACGGGCTCCCGGCAGGGAGGGTCGACCATCACCCAGCAGTACGCCGAACGCTACTATCTGGGCGAAACGACGAGCTACTCCGGAAAGCTGCGCGAGGCGATCCTCGCCCTGAAGATCGCACGGACGCAAAGCAAGGAGACGGTGCTGTGCAACTATCTCAACACCATCTACCTCGGACGCGGATCCTACGGCATCCAGGCGGCCGCCCAGGCCTATTTCGGAGTGGACGCCAAGAATCTCACCCTCTCCCAGGCCGCCCTGCTCGCCGGCATCATCCCCGCCCCCAGCAGCTGGGACCCGGCACAGAACGCCTCGGAGGCCAGGACGCGGTTCCGCCGGGTGCTGAACATCATGATCGAGGACGGGTGGATCACGGCCTCTCAGCGGGCGAGGGCCTCCATGCCGAGCACCGTCGCCTACAGGCAGACCAACGTCTACTCGGGACAGAAGGGGTATCTGCTCCAGATGGTCCGCAGCGAGCTCATCGCCGCGAAGGCCTTCACCGCCGACGAGCTGGACACGGGCGGATACCGCATCGTCACCACCATCGACAGAACGCGCCAGGCGCTGATGTACGAGGTCGCCAGCCCTTCGCAGGGCGGCAAGGGCGTGGTCCCCGACGGTCTTGAGGTGGGAGGGCTGTCCGCCGACCCCTCCACCGGAGCCATCCTCGCCGTGTACGCGGGCGACGACTACCTCACGCATCAGCTCAACAACGCCACGCAGGCGCTGTACGAACCCGGCTCGACCATGAAGCCCTTCGCGCTGCTGGCTGCGGTGCAGTCCGGCGTCAGCCTCGACACCACCTTCAACGGCAACTCCCCGAGACGCTTCAGCGGCATCACCTCCGCCGTCTCCAACTTCGGGAAGACGAGCTATGGGACGATCAGCCTGTACAAGGCCACGGCGTATTCGGTGAACACGGTGTACATGGATCTGCAGCAGAAGCTTGGCGCCTCGAAGGTCGCGCAAACCGCCGTGGAGGCCGGAATGAGCTCCTCGCGGATAACCGGGAAGAACCCCTTCACCGTCCTGGGCAACGACGGCGTGCATCTCACCGACGTCGTCCGGGCCTATTCGACGCTTGCCTCGGACGGTCTGCGGCCGACGCTGCACATCGTCTCCGCCGTCGCCTCCCGCCAGGGGAAAACCCTGTATTCCGGGTCGACATCCTCAACCCGCGTATTCGACGCCAATTCCACGGCGCTGGTGACCAAGGCGCTCACGGGCGTCGTCCAGTACGGCACCGGAAAGGAGGCCTCGTCCATCGGCAGGACCCTGGCGGGCAAATCCGGAACGGCGAACGATGCGACGGCGGCAAGCTTCGTGGGCTACACCACGGGCGTGGTGACCTCCTTCGCCATCTGGTACCCGGACTCCAACGGCAGCCCCCGGGAGATCCCCTCCATAGGGTCCTACGGGTCGGGGAGCGGCTATCCCATCCACCTCTTCACGCGGTACATGGCCACGGCCCTGAACGGAACGACGGACACGGCCTTCCCCACCGCCACGGACAAAGGCACCATCGGCGGCCCTGACGGGAGCTGGGGAACCGGACGCTCCGCCTCCTCCGGGTCGTCGGAATCCTCGGGAGGATCATCGGCCTCGCCGACTCCGTCGGCCTCGCCCTCCGTCTCCGGGTCCACGTCGACCGGGTCGGCGTCTCCCACGACCTCGGGATCCAGTTCGTCGACGTCCGGGACGTCATCGTCGTCTCCATCCGATTCGTCCCCGTCGACGAAGACAAGCGAACCGACATCCCCATCCAAATCCGCCACGACGCAATAGGGTGGAGGGAAGCCATGAACGGCTACGACACGGAAACGCCAGAGGTGATGACGATAGGCATGTAAAAAGGTCCTGCGAAGCCATCCCCGGGGGTGGCTTCGCAGGACCTCGGCGCAGAAGGCGGCATTCCTCAGCGCTCGGAGCGGTTCACCGCCGAGATGATGGCCTTGAGCGAGCTGGTGGAGATCGAGGAGTCGATGCCGACCCCCCAGATGATCCGGGCCTCGGGCGCCTCGCCGATCTGGCATTCCACATACGAGGCCGCCATGGCGTCGGTTCCGGCGGTCATGGCGTGCTCCACGTAGTCCATGATCGACACGCTGACGCCGATGCCGCCCAATGCGTCGAGGAACGCGGCGATCGGTCCGTTACCGACGCCCGAGAGCTCCCGCTCGACGGTTTCGCCGTCGCCCGAACCACGGTCGAGAAGTCGGGCCTTGAGAACCGTGTCCGATCCGTCCTCCCCGGAGGAGACGGACACCTTGAGCAGCTTGAAGCGACCCCACTGGCTCAGCGAGGAGTCGCCGGAATCACCGACGACGGAACCCGCCGAAGTCACGCCCGTCTCCTCCACCGGAAGATACTCGTCCTTGAACAGACGCCAGATGTCCTCGTCCTTGACCTCGCGCTTGGTACGGTCGGCATAGGCCTGGACGACCCTGTCGAATTCGATCTGCAGCCTTTTGGGCAGATCGAGGTTGTGGTTGGTCTTGAGCAGGTAGGCCATGCCGCCCTTGCCGGACTGCGAGTTGACGCGGATGATCGCCTCGTAGCTGCGGCCGATGTCCTTGGGGTCGATGGGCAGGTAGGGGACGAGCCAGACGAACTTCTCGAGCGGCACGCCGGCCCGTTCGGCGGCGACCTGACGGGCCTCGATGCCCTTCTTGATGGCGTCCTGGTGCGAGCCCGAGAACGCCGTGAACACGAAGCTTCCGGCATAGGGGTGGCGCTCGGAGATCTTGACCTGGTTGCAGTATTCGACGGTTCGGCGGATCGCCGGCACGTCCGACAGGTCGACCTGCGGGTCGACGCCCTGCGTGAGCAGGTTGAGGCCCAGCGTGACGAGGTCGACGTTGCCGGTGCGCTCCCCGTTGCCCAGCAGGCAGCCCTCGACGCGGTCCGCGCCGCCCAGCATGGCAAGCTCGGTGGCGGCCACGGCCATGCCCTCGTCGTTGTGCGGATGCAGGGACAGGACGATGGAATCACGGTTCTCGAGATGACGCGAGACGTACTCGACCTCGTCGGCGAAAACGTTCGGGGTGGTCATCTCGACCGTGGCTGGCAGGTTGATGATCATGCGACGGTCGGGGGTCGGCCTGATGACGTCGATGACGGCGTTGCACACCTCGACGGCGAAGTCCGGCTCGGTGCCCGTGAAGGACTCGGGCGAGTACTCGTAGTACAGGTCGATGCCCCTGGCCTCCCCCTCCAGCTGCCTGCACAGCCGGGCCGCATCGGTGGCAAGCCTGGTGACGCCGGCCTTGTCCTTGCGGAACACGACCTCGCGCTGGAGCACGGACACCGAGTTGTAGAAGTGGACGATGGCTCTCTTCGCCCCGCGGAGCGCCTCATAGGTCCTGCGGATGAGATGCTCGCGCGCCTGGGTGAGGACGACGATCGTCACGTCGTCGGGAATGAGCTCGCGTTCGATGAGCATGCGGATGAAGTCGTAGTCGGTATCCGAGGCGCTCGGGAAACCGACCTCGATCTCCTTGAAGCCCATGGAGATGAGCAGGTTCCAGAAGCGCAGCTTGCGTTCGGGGTCCATGGGGTTGACCAGCGCCTGGTTGCCGTCGCGCAGGTCGACTGAGCACCAGCGCGGGGCGCGGTGGATGCGCTTCGACGGCCAGGTTCGCTCGGGATAGTCGAAGGGGACCTGCCTGTCGTAGGCGACGTACTTGGTGTACGGCATGCGGCTGGGCTTCTGCGGCCCTCCGATGTAGCGCGCCGGGGGCAGCAGCAGGTCATTGTTCCCTCCATTGGACGCCGCGGCAACCGCCGCAAGATCAAACACCGATGACTGATCCTGACCCATCACTCCTCCTGTCCTTAACCGTTGCCGCCCAGCCCGACGCGGGCATGGTTCCCCGCGTTCCAGCGGAGGCGACGACCGAATGGTTACATGCGCGTAACATGCGCACGGCTCATAGTATCCATGGCTCCCGCGGGAAAACGCCATGCTTCCGCGATATGGCCGTCGTCCCTTCGGGATGGCGTCCGCCCCCTCCTGTCGCTCGCCCAGGACGGCATGGGGCTCGGAACCGTCCTCGACACCCCCCTCAGGTGCCCTAGAGTGAGGGCATGACCCTTCGCTTCGGTGCGGACGGACGGTTCCGCGTGCTCCAGGTGGCCGACTTCCAGGACGGTCCCGACGCCAGCCAGGACGCGGTGGAGCTGCTCGAGGCGGCTCTCCATCGCGCCCATCCCGACCTTGTGGTGTTCACGGGCGACCAGATCCGCGGCTACGACCCCGCCTTCGCCTCCACCTTTCTGTCACGGCGCGGAGACGAGCCCGGGGGCACGGTCCGGGCGGTCACGCGTGCGCAGACGGCTCTGGGACGGGTGCGGGGGCTGGCGTTCGGACTGCTCCCGAAGCGCGGCGTCGAGACGGTCGGCGGGGACTGCGCGCGGAACGATGACGTTCCGGACAACGGCGGCAACGACCGGCAGGCCGCGTCGCGCGGCATGGCGCACCACGCCGACGAATCGGCCATGTCGCCGATGGACGTCACCCGGTCCCGGGTGATGCGGACTCTGCGGTCCATGCTCGGGCCCGTCGTGCGCATGGGCATCCCCTTCGCCGTGACCTATGGGAACCATGACTTCCAATGCGGTCTGCTCACGGATGAGCAGGACGATATGTACCGTCGTTTCGCCGGCTGCCTCAATCCACGGCCCGGTTCCGGTCCTCTCGCGGTGGAGCCCGGCACCTTCTGCCTTCCGGTGCGGGCGGCGAAGACCGACCGTATCGCCATGGGGGTGACGCTGGTGGACTCGGGAGACTACGAGGAATCACGGAGCGCGGAGGCGGAAACGGGAGACGGGGAAGGGACCGGGAGGCGCCGCAGGCTCGACCTCGCCGACGCCTCCGGATACGGCGCCCCCACGTCGACGGCGGTCCGCTGGCTGGGCGATGTCCCACGCATTGTCAGGGAGGGAAACGGCGACCGGCGTCCCGTGCCCGTCATGGCGTTCCAGCACATCCCTCCGCAGGAGTTCTACGACTGCCTGCACGCGGTTCCGTTCTGGACGCCGAACGCCGTGGAGGGGCACGGGCCCTTCGCGGGACGCTGCTTCGCCCTGGACACGAACGTGTGCCGCCCCGGCTCCCGACTGGGCGAGGGCGTGAGCTGCTCGGCCAGAAACGTCGGCGAGGTGGAGGCCATGCGTCGGGCGGGCGGTTACATCGGTCTGTTCTGCGGGCATGACCATCGCAACGCCTTCATCGGCCACGTCCATGGTCTTGATCTGGGCTACACGCCCACCTGTGGATTCGCCTCCTACGGACCGGCGGCACGTCTCCGCGGCGTGAGGGTGTTCGACTTCCCCGAATCCGACCCGGCCTCGTACGAGACCAGACTGCTCACCTGGGGCGATCTCATCGGGCGGCGTCCGCGCCGAGCCGCCTGGGCGTTTCTTGGGGACCACGGCTTCGCCGACCTGCCCGGACTGCGCGACGAGCTGAGGAAGCCGAGGTCTCTGGCCGTCGCGGCGGGGGTTGTGCTTGCTTTCGCCGCCATGAGGTCGGGCGGCCGAAGACGGCATGGGCGCTAAGGACAGGTGGAAGGTCCACGTGACCCCCGTCCCGGCCTGACCTTCCGGCGGGAGTCGCGCATACGCCTGCCGGCGTGAACTCGCCGGCAGGGGATGGCCGTCGGCGTCAGACGAACAGCGAGACCCCGCGCCGCGATCCGCAGTAGGCGTTGCCCAGCCACGTATGCCGCGAATTCGGCCACACCGCACCCAGACGAGGGGCCCCCTGACTCATCCAGATGCTGGGGACCCGGCCGTCCGCGCTGCGTGAACCGAGCAGGTTGAAGCCGTTGCGCTTGACCAGCCACTGCGGATGCTGGGTGACGACCGCCAGACCCTCCTCCAGTGTCAGAGGCAGACGCTCGTCGGAGTCGATGAGCTTCCGCGCCACATCCGGCTCCCTGTTCACATACGCGGTGCCGGTATGGGGGCCGACGACCAGATAGAACGGACCCTCGGGAGGCTCGAACCCGTCCTGCGGCATGAAGCCGATGATGTCGCGCGGCGGCATGGTGGTGAACCCCGCCATCCGGTTGATGCTCGTCCGGGCGATCAGGGATTCGGGGGAGACAAGCTCCCGGGTGGGGACGAGAAGGAGGTCCGATCCGAGATCCTCCGTCTCCAGCGCCGCGAGAAGCGGGTCGGCCAGAGCACGGAACGCCTCGGCGGACATGTCCGCGACATCGGGGTACCCCAGGGCGACGATCCGGTCCAGCTGCCTGCGTACCTCCTGTGATGCCCTTGACATGGCTCCCAGTATGGCACGGCAGGACGAACCGGCCCTGATTGGCCACGTTCAGCGCTCCCCCGCTCCGGGGCCATGACTGCGAATGCGGCCGTTCTAAGGCCCCCGGAGTCAGACCCGATCCGCGAAGTGCTTGCGCACGATGATCTCCGCCAGCTCCACGGCGTTGAGTGCGGCGCCCTTGCGCAGGTTGTCGTTGGCGATGAACATCGCCAGCCCCTTGCGGCCCTCGACGGCCTGGTCCTGGCGGATGCGACCGACGAAGCTCGGGTCGCGGCCGGCCGCGAGCTGCGGCGTGGGGATGTCGTCGAGCTCAACGCCAGGCGCCGTCGACAGCACCGCACGAGCCATATCCGGAGTGACGTCCTTCTCGAACTCGGCGTTCACGCTCATGCCATGAGCGGTGAAAACACCCACGCGCACGCAGGTGCAGGAGGCCGCCAGATGGGGCAGGTGCAGGATCTTGCGGCTTTCGTTGCGCAGCTTCTGCTCCTCGTCGGTCTCCTCGGAGCCGTCGGAGACGATGGCGCCGATGAAGGGGACGACGTTGAAGGCGATGGTCCGGACGACCTTGGTCGGCTTGGGGAAGTCGATGGCCGAGCCGTCGAACACAAGCCTGTCCGCCCCCTGGTCGAGGGCGGCCTTTGCCTCGTTCATGAGCTGCAGGGCGCCGGCGCGCCCGGCGCCGGAGACCGCCTGATAGGAGCTGACGATAAGACGCCTCAGACCAAACGCGTCCGAGAGCGGCTTGAGCGCCGGCATGCAGGCCATCGTCGTGCAGTTCGGGTTGGCGACGATGCGCCCTGGGACGTCATCAAGGTCGTCCGGATTGACCTCGGCCACCACCAGCGGCACGTCGTCGTGCATGCGCCATTGCGAGGAGTTGTCGACGACGTAGGCGCCGGCCGCGGCGAACCGCGGTGCCCACACCTTCGAGGTGCCACCGCCGGCCGAGAAGACGGCGATGTCGATGTCCGACAGATCGGCCTTCTCGACGTCCTCGACGACGATTCCATGGCCACGCCAGTCAAGCACCGTGCCGGCCGACCTCGAGGAGGCGAGGAACCGCAGATCCCGGACGGGGAAGTCCCGCTCGTCCAGAACGCGACGCATCACCATGCCGACCTGCCCGGTGGCCCCCAGGACGGCGACGTTCACTCCATGATCATGAATCCGCATGTCTCACTCCTGCCTGACGAACACTTCCGATGCCGATTCCCGAGCCCCGCCGGCGAGCGCGGCGCCCCTAGCGGCCCGTCCCACCGTAGACCACGGCCTCCACTTGGTTGGAGTCCAGACCATACGCGGTATGCAGCGCCCGGACGGCCTCATCCAAATCGTCCAGAGCCACCAGCGCGGCGATGCGAATCTCGGAAGTGGAGATCATGAGGACGTTGATGCCCTTCTCGCTGAGTGCCGTGAAGAACCTCGCCGCCAGACCTGAATGCGTCTTCATGCCGACGCCGACGACGGCGACCTTCCCGACATTGGGGTTGACGACGCATAGCCTGTAGTGCAGGTCGTCACGATGGGCCTCAAGGACCTCCTGGGCTCTGCGGGCCGAGGATTCGGGGACGGTGAAGGAGATGTCCGCCGTGCCGGTGGACGCCCCCGCCTGGACGATCATGTCGACGTTGATGTCGGCGTCGGCCAGCCCCTCGAACACGCGGGCGGCCATCCCCGGCTCGTCGGGAACCCCGCGCACGGTGATGAGACTTTCGCTGCGGTCGTGAGCCACGCCGGAAATCACCGGCGCCTCCGGTCCGAGATCCGGGAAGAGCTCGCCCATGGAGGCGTCCCCCCTTCCGTCGCGTCCGGCATCGTCCCTGTCGCTCATCGCAGTCCTCTCCTTTGGAAAATCATCGCTGATGGTCATCGTCCATCCCTATCGTCCATCGCGTCCGCGCATCGTTCCCCTGCAGCCGGCGCCTCCGGCGAACCGTCGGCTCAGCCGACGTTGGGCAAGGTCGCGGAATCGACCCCGTCCGGAAGCACAAGAGTCCCTGGCCGGCGGGAGAAGGAGCTTCTCACATGCAGGGGCATACGGAAGCGCTGGGCGTACTCGACGCAGCGCAGCGCCAGAACCTTGGACCCGCAGGAGGCCATCTCGAGGATCTCGTCGTAGCCGATGCTGGGGATGCGCCGTGCGGTGGGGACGATGCGCGGATCGGCAGTGAAGACGCCGTCCACGTCCGTGTAGATCTCACAGACGTCTGCGGCGAGCGCCACGGCGAGCGCCACGGCGGAGGTGTCGGAGCCACCACGTCCGAGGGTCGTGGGGTCGCCCCCCTCGTTGATGCCCTGGAACCCCGCGACGATCGCCACATGGCCCGCCTCCAGGGAACGGCGGACGCGGTCGGGCCGCACGGCCTTGATATGCGCGGCGCCGAACCGCGCGTCCGTCATGAACCCCGCCTGGGATCCGGTGAAGGAGTCGGCCTGGGAGCCCGCGGCATGGATCGCCATGGCCAGCAGACTCATGGATATGCGCTCGCCCGCGGTCATGAGCATGTCCATTTCACGCGCGGGGGGATTCGAGTCGATGCTCATGGCCTGGTCGATGAGATCGTCGGTGGTGTCGCCCATGGCCGAGACCACGACGGCCACGTCGTTGCCGGCCTTGCGGGTCTCGACGATGCGCCGGGCCACGCGCTTGATGGAATCCGTGTCGGCGACCGACGACCCGCCGTACTTCTGCACGATGAGAGCCACGACCATCCATCCTTCCGTCGGAATGTCGCTACGAACTATCCCACGCGGGCGGGACGATGCGCCGTGAGCGGGAATGCGGGTTCAGACCGCGCGTCGGCCTTCGAGCGCGCGTCCCAGCGTCACCTCGTCGGCGTATTCGAGGTCGCCGCCCACGGGCAGACCGCTCGCCAGCCTCGTCACGGTGACTCCCAGCGGGGAAAGCAGACGGGCGAGATAGGAGGTGGTCGCCTCCCCCTCGATGTTCGGGTCCAGAGCGAGGATGACCTCGGTCACCGAGCCGTCACCGAGGCGGGCGAGAAGCCCGGTGATGGACAGATCCGCGGGTCCCACCCCCGCCATGGGGTCGATGGCGCCACCGAGGACGTGGTACACCCCGTGGTATTCCCGGGTGCGTTCGATGCTCATCACGTCCTTGGGCTCCTCCACCACGCAGATGGTGGCGTGGTCACGCCGGGGATCCGCGCATACGGGGCAGGGCGAGGATTCGCAGATGTTGCCGCAGACATCGCAGAAGCGCACCTTCGTCGTCACCTCGACGATGGCGTCCGCCAGGTCATGCGCCTCCCCTTTGCCGGCACCCAGCAGGTAGAAGGCGATGCGCTGGGCGCCCTTCGGACCTATTCCCGGCAGCCGGGACAGGGCCTCGACAAGCCGCTGAATCGATCCTCCGTACGTCGCCGCCATGGCATTCCTCCCTTTCGATTCCCATGTTCGCATCCCCGCCCATGCGGAGTCGTCGGCCGCGGCCGGCTCAGACGGTCGGTCCGGCGTCCCCGCCGGAGCCGGAGTTCGCAGGGAGGGAATCCGTCGTCGACGGATTCCCCGGATTCATCGGATTGCGTGGGTCGTCGTCCTCGTAGCGTTCGATCCGTTGCACGCCGAACATCCTTGACAGCTCCTCAAGGCTCATTTCGGAAGCATCGTCCAGCGACCTGTCATCCAGGGAGTAGTCGTCCTCCCCAGGAGGCTCGGGATCGGGAATGTCTTCCTGGGGCTCGGAACCGGGCTCGGGTTCCTCGGCGAAGCCGGGCCCCGGCGAGGACCATCCGCGTCCCCGTGGCGAAGGAACGACCGCTCCGGGTCGGGGCGTCGCCTCCGCGCGACGGGGGTCTCCATGGTGGGGCCTCGAAGAGTCCGAGTGCTCGTCTGCCGCTCCATCGGGATTGTCGGAACGGCCGAACTCAGTCATTCGGCTCCTCGCGCCGGGGGACGACGTCGCGGCCTTCCCGAACGACCCGGCCGGACCGGGGACGATATGATTCGTCTCCCCCGCTCCCACCGCTCCAGCCGATGAGGTGGGGACGGGCATGAACCAGGCGTCCATCTCCTCCTGATCCACGGCGTCCACGGATGAGGTGAGAGGAGAGGGTCCTCGATGGACGGGAACGTCATCGCCATCGGGGGTCTGCCCCTCGTCGGAGGACCGGCTTCCGCCCTCATGCGCGGAAGGGGCGGGACGGACGCCCGTCGCCGCATGGTCGTCGGCGCGCCGCCCATGGGCGGCCACGGTCAGATTCCCCGCGGCCTGACGGGCGCGGTCCAGGGCGATCTGCTGCTTGATGCGGCTGAGCTCCTCCGGCGGCATGCGTGTGGTCTTCTCGACCTTCTCGCCGTTCGCCGCGACGGGGGTCGGCGCGATGGTCATGCGGTCGCCGAAGACGGCCCGCACGCCGTCAAGCACGATGTGCGCGGCCTTCACGCCCCCCGGTGCCACCGCCAGCGCGAAGGCATGCTGGCTGAGCGCGCAATCGAAGGTCATCGCCAGAACGCCGTCCCCCGAAGGCCGGGAGGACAGCGAGACCCGCGGGACGTGATGACGGTCGACATAGCCGCCGATATCCCCCGGAAGCGCCGACACCACGGCGTCCCAGCGGCCATCGACGTCATCCGGCGGCGTCTGCGCCGGATCGGCCTGCGATGCACCGGGGGCATCCGACGCGGCCACCGCCGACGGGGTCGCGGGCGAGGCAGAGACGGGCGCCGTCTCTCCGCTCGCGTCCGCGGAGGCGGCCGCGTGGCCTGACGCCCGGGCAGACGTCTGCGCTGGCGGGACCACGGAGTGGCGTCGGGAGGCACCGACGAATCCGCCGCCGGAAACGCTCTCCTCCCCCTTCTCCGGTGCGGCGCCGGACGCCGGCGACGCTTCCCCACGCCGGCTGGAGAGCAGCCGCGCCGCCAGCAGTTCGAGCTTCATCCTCGGCGAGACGGTTCCGACCATGCCGGCGATCGCGGCGTCGAGCATGCCGGCCAGAGCCGCCCAGTCGTCCAGCCCCAGCGCACCCGCCTGACGACGCAGCTCGTCCAGCCCCTGGCCATCCGTCTCATCGCCCAGCGCCCGTTCGGCCTCGGGGCCCCCCAGCCGCAGGACGAGAAGGTCACGGACACGCGCCAGCAGATCGCCGACGAAGCGCCGAGGATCGAACCCTCCCGCCACCACCTTCTCGACGACGTCGTAGAGAGCCGAGCCGTCGGAGGCGATCACCGCGTCCACCGCCCGCCCGATGAGAGGATCGGGGGTGAATCCGAGAAGCGCCACGGCCGAATCCCTGTCGACGGACCCCCCACTGGCGCCGGCCATGAGCTGGTCGAGCACGGACAGCGTGTCGCGGACGGAGCCTGCTCCCGCCCGCATGACCATCCGCATCACGCCGGCGTCACAGGTGATTCCCTCCCTGTCGCAGATGCCTCTGAGATACGGCCCCATGACCTCCGGCGGCACGAGCCGGAAGGGATAGTGGTGCGTCCGCGAGCGGATGGTGCCGATGACCTTGTCGGGCTCGGTGGTCGCGAAGATGAACATCACATGCTCGGGAGGCTCCTCGACGATCTTGAGCAAGGCGTTGAAGCCCTGCTGGGTGACCATATGGGCCTCATCGAGAATGAAGATCTTGAAGCGGTCCCGGGCCGGGGCGAAGCCGGCGCGCTCGCGCAGTTCCCTGGCGTCGTCCACCCCGTTGTGGCTGGCCGCGTCGATCTCCACCACGTCCAGGGATCCCGGTCCCCCCGTCGCCAGGTCCCGGCAGCTGTCGCATTCGCCGCAGGGATGCGAGGTCGGCCCTTTGGCGCAGTTCGCGCAGCGCGCCAGGATCCGCGCGGAACTGGTCTTCCCGCATCCCCGGGGGCCGGAGAACAGGTAGGCATGCGTCAGCCTGCCTTCGTCAAGCGCCCTGCTCAGGGGAACCGTCACCTGGTCCTGGCCGATCACCTCGGCGAAGGTGTCCGGCCGATACCGCCTATACAGTGCAAGTGCCATATGCCCAACCTACCTTCGTCACGCTATCTCGCGCGTCGTTCGCGCCCCTCGGCGAAGCGCGGCGACGAGGCGGTCCGCGACCCATGCGGCGTGGGGGGCACCAGCAGGCGAAGCGCGGCGGGTTCCGCGTTCACCGTCACGGGAAGCCATCCCAGTCTCTCCCCGTCGGCCATAAGCACCGGCGGTTCGTCTCCGCCGTGCGAACGGGTGATCCGCACCTCGCGAACGCGACGCCAGTGGAACAGCCCCGTCTCCGGCAGACGGCCGTCATAGACGTGACGGAGCGCACCAAGGACCTCGATGAGCCGCGGCATGTGATCCAGCCACAGCACCTCGAGCAGGCCGTCGTCGATGCGGGAATACGGCGACACCTCGATTCCGCCGCCGATGTGCCGGGAGTCCGCGACGGTGAGCAAAGGCGACATGATGTCGCCCTCCTCCAGGCTCCCGTCCTCACGCTCCATGCGCAGGTGATAGCCGTACCGCCGCATCCTCGTCACCTCGACGAGCACGGCGGCGAGATAGCGCAGCGACCCTCCCGGCAGTCTCGAGCGGTTGGCACGGTCGTTGATGGCCGCGTCAAGACCACAGGAAAGCATCCCGACGTACCGGCGGAGGACGCCACCGCCGGGCCCTTCGCGTCGGCTCACCGCGGCCACGTCCACCGCGACGGCGGAGCCGGCCCGCAGTGCGCGCACGATTCCACGCACCGACCGCGCCACGTCGTTGCGAGGCAGGGACATCCCGCGGGCGAAATCGTTGCCGGAGCCCACCGCGATGATTCCCAGGGGCACATCCGTTCCCGCCACCGCGTTGACGCCCAGGGAGACCATGCCGTCCCCTCCGACGACGACCAGCGCGACATCGGGCCGATGGCTCGCCCCGACCCCGGAACCGCGGAGGAACCGCCGGACGCTGGCCAGCGATTCCCCGTAGTCCTTCCCGGTCAGATCCCGCACGATGAAGTCCTCGCGCTCGCCGGCCCGACGCAGAAGCCCCACGGCATGCCTCCACGACCGGACGGCTCCGCCGTTGTTCGACGCGGGATTCCCCACCAGGGCCACCACGCCATGAGAAACGCTCATACCGTCACGATAACGCCCGACAAGTCCACCCCGCTCACTCGCACTCCCTGGGACCTGCCCGCGCCGACCTGTCGACGTCAGGAAGCGCCCGCATCCCCGGGAACGCCGTCACGGTGACGATGACGTCCTCGCCATCCAGATGGCAGCCGGTCACTCGCACTCCATAGTGATCGGCCACTCCGCGCGCCGCGGAGCAGGGGTCATCCGACCCGGTCAGGCGCGCGGTGGCCGCCGCCAGAGCCGCCATATCGGCCGCGGACGTCGCCGTCGAGGATGCGCCGAGCAGATTCGCGGCACAGGCCACGACGGACAGCAGCACCCCTCCCGCCATGAGGACGACGAGGGCGAGAACGGTGCCCGAACCTCTCTGGGAGGCATCGGCCCCACGGATCGGCATCATCCGGCCGCCCTCGATTCCTCCGCCGGCGAAGCATCATCGTCGCTTCGCGACGCCTCATCCGCGATGTCCACCGAAGGGCCGAGGCCATAGGCATGCCCCTTGACAGTGGCGGGCAGAACCCCCAGAGGCCCCGGAAGGGAGGGGCATGTCGTCACCACGACGAATCCGGTGCCGTCACGGGTCACGAGGACGGTGGCTCCCTCCCCCGCCATGCGGCTGACCATGGCGTCCGCGTCAACGGATAATCCCGATATGGCCAGCTCCCTGGCGACCGCCGACGCCGCATCCTGGCATCCCAGGGATCTCACCACCACCCCCGTCAGGGACAGCGCCAGAAGCATGAGAACGACGACCGCGGGGAGGGCCACGGCGAACTCCGCCGTCACCGCTCCCCGCGACCGCTTCTCATTCGTGGCCCTGACGCCGCGCATCACACGTTCAGGGCCTTCTTGACGATTCCCGTCAGAAGAGTCTTCACGCTGTCGGATTTGAGGACGAGGGCGAGAAGACCGGCGAATCCGGTCGCCGCCACAAGCACCACGGCGTATTCCGCAGTGGCCGCGCCGCGCTCACCTCCATCATCCCCGATCCGGAGCCGGAGCCACGCATCGGCCAGGCGCACACGTTCATGCATCTGGCCGATCGCGTTCCGGAGCCTTTCCATCATTCCCGTTTCCGACGGCATCCGACCCCCGGAAAGCATCGCGTCCATTCCCGTCATATCCATCACTTCCTTCGTCCGTTCCTGATTCATCGGGCGGCACCAGTGTCGCGTCCCTCCGCCTCGCCCCGGCGATGGGGAACGAGGTGTGGTTGCATGGGCCGGCGACGCCGGCGTTCGCGACATCCGGCCACATCCCCGCAACCGCCGTCAGGCCGAGAACGGCGCCGCCACAAGAGGGATGACGGCGACGCAGATGAAGGCCGGAAGCATGCACAGTCCGACGGGCAGCAGAATCCGCACGGACAGTCCCGCGGCCCCGCGTTCGATCCGGGCGCGCTCCTCGGCATCCGCCCTGTCGATGGCCAGACGCAGACCCGTCATCGGCGATGAGCCATGCGTCCAGGCGTCCTCAAGAGCGTCCCTCACCATCATCGCCGTCCGCGGCACCCGAGCGACCGAACGCCGGCGATGCCCGCCGATGCCGTCCAGGGCCGACGACCAGGCCTCGGACCAGCGCCATCCCTCCTCCAGTTTCATGGCGACGGCACGAAGAACGGTCCCCAGTTCTCCCTCACAGAACGTCCCGACCAGGGCCAGCGCTCGGGTGACGGACGCCCCCTGGCCGACCACGGCGGCGACCAGGGCAAGGACCAGCGTGCACGACGGCTCCACCGCCGCTTCCTTCAGACCCGCCACGGGACGTCGCGCGCAGACGGCGTCGAAAAGAACGACCAGACACCCAAGCACGGCGATGATGACCATCTCAGCGCCCATCGGAGGCGACTCCATCAGCGTTCGCCCCCAGCCTCATCCTCTGTCTCCGCGTCGAATGATCGGAGAATCGCCACCACCCACGCCACGCCCAGCGCATAGAGCACGCCGCCCACGGCAAGGCAGATCCGGCCTGCGGACGTCATGACGAGGAAACGGACCGCCTGCGACCCCAGAAGACCTCCCCCCGCCAGCACCAGCAGGGGAAGAGCCGCCAGCAGACCGGCGGTGGCCCGGGGAAGAGCCAGCGCATTCCCCCGAAGAGCATCCGCTGTACGGGCCCGATGCATATCCTCCATCACCGCGTCCAAGCAGACCGATAACGGGCATCCGCTTCGCGCCGAAAGCCGCGATGCCATGTCGATCCCCTGCGCGGCCCTCCTGGCGACGGCAAGCCCCTCGCCGGCGCCGAGGCGGGTCGAAAGCCGCTCCTCCAGACGGGCGCGCCCGGAACGCACCCCAAGGGGGATGCCTAGGGTCTGAGACAGAACGTCATCAGGTCTTCCGCCAGCCGCGATACGCGACCGGAGCATATCGACGAGAACCGACACGCCACGGACCGTCGTCGCCGACCTACTCCTCGAACCGCCGGCACTCCCGACGCCAGGCGGACGCCGCGTCCCGCGACGGCCCCGCAGCGTCAGAGCGACGCCGATCACGACGCATCCCCATGCCATCGGCATCATCACCATCATCACGTCTTCCCTCCTCCTCAAGCCCCGCCCCACGGAGACGCCTCGTGGGACCGCTCCCGAACGATTCCGGAACGCAGATGTCCATCCTCCCGGATCCGACCCGATCTACCGTGACGCGCGGGCGCCCGTCGAGGCCGTGGCCCAGCGGTCCACGAAGGACTCCCATCCCCGACCGGTCGTGACGTAGGAGCCCTCGGACAGCAGCACCAGGCTCTCGCCCGCCAGGGCTCCGGCACGCGCCCCCAGAACACCGACGGCGGTGATGCGCCGCACCCCGCCGATCCTGTCGACATGCACGACGGCGTCGAAGGACTGGGCCCCCAGCATCGTCAGCGTCCCGGGATCCATGCCGGCCAGAAGGCCAAGAGCGATGAGGCGCCGCCCGACGCCTTCCACGTCCGGAGCATGGATGGTCGTCATGCCGCCGCGATGACCGCTGCCGAAAGCCCTGAGGAGATCGCCGATCTCGGCCCCACGGCATTCGCCGACGACGATCCGGTCAGGACGCATGCGCAGCGTCGCGCGCACCAGCCGCGACAGATCGATACCCCCGGCCCCTTCCACGTTCGGCTCCCGGCAAGCCAGAGAGACATGGTCCTCGACGCCGATATCCCCCAGCTCACGCACCTCCTCCACCGTGACCACCCTCTCCGTGTCCGGACATTCACGCAGCAGCGCACGCAGCAGGGTCGTCTTGCCGGACCCCGTAGGACCGGCGACAAGAAGGTTCGCGCGGCCGGCGACCAGTCCGCGCAGCAGAGGAAGCCACGGGACGGGCATCATCCCTCGGGCCGCCAGCTCCTCCAGGTCAGGCGCACGACTCGACTGCATCCTCAGGCAGATGGACGCCCCGCAGGGAACCAGCGGCTCGATGACCGCGTTGATGCGGATTCCCTCGGCGGACGAGCCATCCGCGATGGGACAGGCATCGTCCAGCCTGCAGTTCATCTGGGCGCACAGACGAACGGCGTAGTCCCTCAGCGCCTGAGCGGTGCGGAACGGACGCACGGACGTCTCGCGCACCATGCCTGAGCCGCGGTCCACCCAGACGACGCCGTCAGGCGTCACCGCCACATCGCTCACGCCCGGCTGACGCACGACGTCCTCAAGCGGCCCGAACCTCATCCTCGCCTCCTCCTCTCGCCTCCCCGTCGGGTGACTGCGCCGCGGTCGGACATCCCTCGCCTCCGCACGACGTCCACAAGACCGGACAGAGCCCCTCGCATCGATCTGGGGACCGAGGACGCGCCCAGACCCGACAGCAGATCCGAGCACAGCGCCGGATGCATGGGCACGGGCCCCAGGATCTCCGTGCCGAGATATTCGCAGGCCTGCGGCAGGGGCACCATTCCCCTCGAGCCCTTCATCCCCCGGGGCTGCATGCCGACCACGGCATCCGGGGGGCGTCTCATCCCCCCGAGAATCCCTCTCGCCCGAGCGAGTCCCGGAACGGAGAGCTCGACGACAAGGAGCCTCGTCATTCTCTCGATCCCCATCACGGCCGCCAGACCTCCCATGACGGCACCGCGCATAGCCCGGCCGACGTCGACGACGACGTCGGACTCGGATGCCAGCGCGAGAACCACGTCGACGACGTCCTCGACGGAAGGGCAGCCCTCCTCGCCCTGTCTCAGGGACAGAACCGGCACGCCGTCCCACCGCGGCAGCCCCGCCATCAGCGAGCGGGGGTCAGGAATGCCGGAGGGGACGTCCAGATCATGCCAGCGGAGCCCGCGGTCGTTCTCCACGCCCAGCAGCACGTCGAGACCCCCCGCTTCGAGGTCCGCATCAACAAGGACGCTGGAATGCCCGCGCCGCACGAACTCCCGTGCGACGAGGGACGTCAGCGCGCTGAGCCCGACGCCACCGGAGGCCGCCGACAGCAGAATGGGGGAACCGGCGCCCGGAGGAGGACTCGGCGGAAGATCTGCGGCCATGCGACACCCCGTTCCCTACGCCTCGTCCCATATCTCCTCACAGCACTGACGGACGCAGCGAACTCCATCCGTCGTGACGATGCCGGAGCACCCGGGAAGGGCCGCCTGTCATCGCGTCTCCAGACCACCGTTCCGCGGCGGGGAAGGCAAGGACGGGAACGTGTTGTGGTCGATGCGGGTAGGCAGGGGACCGGGAAGGGCGGAGATGAGAGGAAAAAAGGAGGCCCGCCGTAGCGGGCCTCCCTGCAGGCATCAGCTCGGGTGGAATCTCTGCACAACACCATTGTTGCAACGGCAAGTCTTCGCAATGCCCGTCCAACAGATGATCCTCGTGACCATGCACCTTTGTGGGCTTCCACCTCTTGAATTGTGCCTGCACTCTGATTATCCCTCGATCCGCCCGATTCACAAGCCGCAGACGGCTGTTGTGCGCAACTTTCCCTTTCTGTTCGCTATCTATTCCTCCGAGCCGATGGATGAGCGTTCCTGTGGGGGAAAAACGACGGATGTGTGCGATGGTGTGCATCTCGTCGGCATACGCGGCGTGTCGCGGAACCCCTGGGAAGCGCAGGCGAACCGCCCTGACACGCACGCGACCGCGATCGGAGGCGACCGAGGTCCGGCGTCGACGCCACGGAACCGGATGCACGCCCATGGCCCGGGAGGCCACCGGGAACGTCCATGTGTAAACAGCATCTGAATTTCCGCGGGTCGACGCCGACCCGGGACCCGTTTCGACCTAAAGTGAAGACCATGGCACAGATCTTTGACGCACCCTCGAAGGCTCTTCTGCGCAGCCAGATCGCCGAGCACATCGCCGAAACCGACAAGGCGGACAGACGCGACGCTCCAGAGGACGAGCAACCGCTGCCCGCGGACAGGTTCTTCGACCGCGAGCTCAGCTGGCTGAAATTCAACAAGCGCGTGCTCGAGCTCGCCCAGGACGAGGACGTCCCGCTGCTCGAGCGGGCGAACTTCGCCGCGATCTTCGCCTCCAACCTCGACGAGTTCTTCATGGTCCGCGTCGCCGGACTCAAGCGGCGGATCGACTCGGGCATCGCCGTCACCGCCGCCTCGGGGCTGAGCCCGCGCCAGCAGCTGCACGCCATCAGCGAGCAGGCCCATCGCCTTCAGGAGGAGCACGCCCGCTACGTCATCGACCACATCCTGCCTGAACTGACGAAGCAGCATATCGTGCTGCTCAGCTGGGACAAGCTCACCACCGCCGAGCAGGAGAGGCTGTCGCGCTACTACCGCCAGCAGGTCTTCCCCGTGCTCACGCCGCTGGCCGTGGATCCGGCGCACCCCTTCCCCTACATATCCGGCAACTCCCTCAACCTCGCCGTTCTCGTGGAGAACCCCACCTCCGGCAAATCCCATTTCGCCCGCGTGAAGATCCCCGGCAACCTCAACAGGCTCGTTCCCGTCGACGATCTGACGGACGAGGAGGGCCGCGAGGAGCGCTACGGCTTCATCACCATGGAGAACCTCATCATCTCCCATCTGGAGACGCTGTTCCCCGGCATGATCATCAAGGAGGCGCGGTCCTTCCGGCTGACTCGCAACGAGGACATCGACGTCGAGGAGGACGACGCCGAGAACCTCCTCAACGCCATGGAGAAGGAGCTGCTCCGCCGCCGCTTCGGGCCTCCGATCCGCCTTGAGATCTCCGAGCAGACCAGCCCGTTCCTCTCCCAGCTGCTCGCGGGCCAGCTCGGCATCAGCGCCGACGAGGTGTACCGTCTGCCCACGCCGCTGGACATGACCGTGCTGTTCGAGCTGCAGGGCATCGACCGACCCGACCTCAAATACAAGCCCTTCATTCCGACCACCAACCGGCAGATCGCCGAGGTCGAGTCCAGCCGCGCACAGGACATCTTCGCCGCCATCCGCGAGCGCGACATCCTGCTGCATCATCCCTACGACTCCTTCTCGACCTCCGTGCAGGCCTTCCTCGCCCAGGCCGCGGCCGACCCCAGGGTGCTGGCGATCAAGCAGACCCTGTACCGGACCTCAAGCAATTCGCCGATCATCGACGCCCTCGTCGACGCCGCCCACGCGGGCAAGCAGGTCCTGGCCCTGGTGGAGATCAAGGCACGCTTCGACGAGGACGCGAACATCGCCTGGGCCCGCAAGCTCGAACGGGCCGGCGTGCATGTCGTCTACGGCATCGTGGGACTCAAGACGCACTGCAAGCTCTCCCTCGTCGTGCGTCAGGAGGCCGACGGGCTGCGCCGCTACTGCCATGTGGGAACCGGGAACTACAACCCGAAGACCGCACGGCTGTACACCGACCTCGGCCTGCTCACCTGCGACCCGGTCGTGGGGCAGGACCTCACGCGCCTCTTCAACCAGCTGTCCGGATACGCCCCCAAGTCGAGCTTCCATCGCCTCCTCGTCGCCCCTCGCACCGTGCGCACCGGTCTCATCCAGCGCATCCGCCGCGAGGAGGCCGCAGCACGGGCCGGCAAGGATGCCTGGATTCGCTTCAAGGCGAATTCCATCGTCGACGAGAAGACCATCGACGCCCTGTACCACGCCAGCCAGGCCGGGGTCCGCGTGGACATCGTGGAACGCGGCATCTGCGCGCTCAAGCCCGGCATCCCCGGACTCAGCGAAAGCATCCGCGTGCGCTCCATCCTCGGCCGCTTCCTCGAGCACAGCCGCATATACGCCTTCGCCAACTCCGACGGCCCGCAAATCGGCGAGGGGCCGGCCTCGGGCCCCGAAGTGTGGATCGGGTCGGCCGACCTTATGCACCGCAACCTCGACCGACGCGTCGAGGCCCTGGTCCGCATCACCGCACCAGAGCAGGTCGACGAGCTCATCAAATACATCGACCTGCAGATGGCCGACACCACGGTGTCCTGGCATATGAACGCCGACGGCGGCTACGAGCGCCATTCCAGGGACGGGGAAGGACGCCCGCTCGTGGACAGCCAGGACTACCTCATGCGCAAGCATCAGCGTCGACCCCATGCGGCGAACTGAGCCGAGATGACGCGGAATCGTCCGGATAGTGACGGCCGGCCCGCAGGCGGGTTGTCATCATCCGCATAGGGCCTACGCCGGGAACCCCGTTGCATCCCAGGAACGGCGAGAGGGACGCAGCCCCGCAGTCCCCATGCCGGAGGGAAGGAGGACCGCAATGAGACATATCGTCGAGGCCGCCGGAGGGATCGTCTACCGTCGCGGTCATCGCTCGGCGCAGGGCGTGGACGGATCGCGGGAGACGGATGCGGGCGACATGCCCGATCGGACGGCCCCTGCCGAACCGGTCACGATTTCCGCCACCGACGGGGACGGCGGGGGTGCGGCCGGAGACCAGGGTGAAAAGCCCGAAGATCACGACGTCGAGGTTTGCCTGGTCCATCGTCCCGCATACGACGACTGGAGCTGGCCGAAGGGCAAGCTGGAACCCAACGAGTCCCACCGTCATGCCGCCGTCCGCGAGATCGGCGAGGAGACGGGATGCGACGTGAGACTGGCCGCCGGCATCGGAGAGATCGAATATCCTCTGGACTCCGAAGGCCGCACATCGAAGTCACTCCGACATTCCTCCTCGACCAAGCACATCCGCTACTGGATGGCCCCCCTTATCGACGACGAGGACAGACGACGCCGCAGCAGGGCCCTGGGACCCATCCTTGCGGCGGATGAAGGGGAGATCGATCGCAGGTTATGGCTTCCCCTACGCCAGGCGAGACGCAGGTTGTCACATCCCACCGACCGCGCGATCCTCGACCAGTTCGTCGACCGCCTGGAGGAGGGGGGCGGCGGGGCCACGCTTATCATCGTCCGACATGCCAAGGCCGAGCCGCGGAAGCTCTGGCAGGGCACCGACGCGGGACGGCCGATCACCCCGAAGGGGGCGGCGGCGGCCTACGCCCTTAACCGCGAGCTCGCCTGCTTCGCCCCCACGCGCCTCGTCTCATCCCCCTGGACCCGATGCCTGGAAACCCTCGAGGTGTTCTCATGGCAGACGGGCATGCCAATCGACATCGCGCCGGAACTCACCGAGGAGGCCTTCGCCGCGGATCCGGAGCGGGCCTGGCAGGTTGTGCGTGGACGGGTGACGGAATGCGTCCGGGACTCCTCGGCCACCGTCATCTGCATGCACCGTCCCGTCATCGGAGCGATGTTCGCCCATCTGCGGCCGATGTGCGCATCGAAGACCCTCGCGTCCCAGCTTCCCGGCTCCTCGCCGTATATGCCCACCGGTTCGGCAATGGTTCTCTGCTTCTCGAACGACGCCGACCATCCCACCATCATCGACATCCAGAGAGCAGGCGCGATTGTCTACTGATTCGATCATCCCCTCCTCCGCCTCCGCGGGAACCGGAGGGGCGTCCTTCTCACCGCCGCGGCTCGGATCGCAGCGTCCGTCACGACCGGGACAGATGAAGTCCGGGCTTCTCGACCATCTGGCAGGAGGCCCCGATCCTCAGGCGGTTCACGAGATGGGTCATCTCTCCGCGGCGGCGCTCCTCGACCGTGTGCATCACAGCACGGATCCCGTCATCGTCCGGCGCGTGCTCACCCTGGTGGATACGGAAGGCGTCGACCTCATCGCCCAGCTGTGGAGCGACTGCGAATCCGATTCGCTGCCCGGAATCCTCTGGAGGCTGTATCTTCTGCGCTCCTGGATGAGGAGGGACGGCGAGCGCATCGCCTCCCTGTGGAACGCCGTGGAGCCGCGGGTGACGGCGGCCTCGGCGATAGCCGGCCTCGACCAGGCGCCATCGGCGGCGGACATCGCCCGGACGGCCGATTCGATCCTGTCCGGCGCGTTCACCGGCGACTTCGCCGTGGCGCTGGACCGCGCGGCCGCGTTCACCCAGGTCATCGCCGCGGGATTGCGACGGGAGGCCTCGCTCAGCCGCACGGGATCGGACCCCGACGGCAAGGCCCGTCTGCTGCATGCCGCCGGGAACCTCCGTTCGACGTCCTCGGTCTTCCGGCATGGAGCCTCTCTCTGGCGCAGCAGACAACTCGAATAGCCGTTCTCAGGACGCCCGCGTCCACGGCCATCCCCACCGCGCACGCCGATAAGCCCATTCCCCCTGTTCGTCCGGGACCGCCCCCCCATATGGCAGTGACCTCACGACCACACGCCCTATGCCGCGCATGGCGGCGGGGTCCACGGGATATACTGGCGAGGACGTCGGGTCATGCTTAAGCCCCGGGCTCCATTTGTTGCCGCTGCGAGCGGCGTTTGCGCCGACAGGCGCTTTCGTGGCTCGGCGTCCCACTCTTCCGGTCCACCCGTCCACGCGCCACCGACCGCGCGACGCCCCGCGTCCGATTCGATATCCGGAAGGCCTAGTCTGGAGGCATGGAACTTCACGTCCTCAACCACCCGCTGGTGGAGCACAAGCTCACCGTCCTGCGCGACAGGAGCACCCCCTCAAACATCTTCCGCGAGCTCGTGTCGGAACTCGTCACCCTCGAGGCCTACGAGGCGACCCGGAACCTTGACGTGGTCGACAAACCCATCGAAACCCCCATCTGTCCCATGATCGGCAAGAAGCTCGCCGAGCCCAAGCCCATGGTCGTCCCGGTGCTGCGCGCCGGGCTCGGCATGCTCGACGGCATGACGCGGCTGCTGCCCACCGCCGAGGTCGGATTCCTCGGCATGCGCCGGGACGAGGCCACCCTCGACATCATCACCTACGCCAACCGGCTGCCCGAGGACCTCACGGGCCGGCAGTGCTTCCTGCTCGACCCCATGCTCGCCACCGGCGGCACGCTGGTTGCGGCCACCCACTACCTGGCCGAACGAGGAGCCAAGGACGTCACGGCGATCAACATCATCGCGGCGCCCGAAGGCCTGGAAAGGCTGAAGCGGGACATCGACCCCTCCATCGATTTCAAGGTGGTGGTCTGCGCCGTGGACGCGAGCCTCAACGAACACGCCTACATCGTCCCGGGACTCGGAGACGCCGGCGACCGCCTCTACGGCGTCATCGACTGACGGCGTCCATCGCTCCGACGCCTTCCACGTCATCGTCCCGAGGCCTGTGGCCCGCTACTCCTGCGGCGGAACGAAGGCTTCGATGATGTGCCTGTCGAACCAGGAGGCGCACGTCGCCAGCTCCTCGGGGCTGCGCACCGTCCAGGAAACCGTGGTGGCGCCGAGGCGTCGGGCAAGAACGACTGACGGGTCGTTGCCGCCCACCCAGTCGTAGGCGATGAAGTCGGGGCGGGACACCCAGTCGAACGCCAGAAGCCCCGCAGCCCAGACCGAGATCCCCTCACGCCGCAGGTCCCCCCGACAGGAGAGCTGCCCCCGGTTCACCTCGGGACGATGACGGCGATACCAGCCCATGGCCTTCGGATGGAAGGACTCCACGACGTAGGGTCCCTCGTAGGCGCGCAGCAGGGCGTCGCCCTTCTGCATCAGCAGTTCGCAGCGATCGGACCACCGTGTGTTGTCGGTGAACTTGTATTCCACGATCAGCGGAACCCGTCCGGCCACCAGGGCGAGGACGTCGGAAAACAGCGGAACATGCTGGAGGGTCCCCGTCGCCACCGCCCTCCCCGTCGTCGACAAGGCCCTGTCGTGCGACGAGGCGACGGCGTCCCCGAAGACGGACGGCCCGGGGAACAGCGGGATGGCGGACAGCTCGTCATAGGTCAGGTCGGCCACCCGGCGCGGATCCGCGGCGACGCGACGAAGATCCGGGTCATGGACGACGACGACCTGGTCGTCGGCGGTGAGCTGGAGGTCGAGTTCGATGCCGTATCCTGCCTCGCAGGCGCCGGCGAAGGCGGCCAGGGAGTTCTCCGGCGCGATGGGCGCATCGTCATCGTCCGCAGCCGCGCCATATCCGGCCTGCATGGCCATCCTGCGCGCAAGGGCGACATATTCGGCGCTGCCGGACGCGTACCGGGGAGTCAGCCCCGATCCCGCGTCATGAAGACCGCGATGCGCGTACCACGCCTGGGGAACCTCCGGCACGCCCTGACGCCCGCGGTTCTCCGGAAGACGCGGTGCGATCGCCCACACGGCCGCGCCCCCTGCCATCGCCGCACCCGCCAGAAGACGATGAACGAACCCGTTCCTCCCATGTGACCTCTGTCCAGCTCCGCTCATGACGATCCTTTCTCTACGATCATGCCGCATGGCCACTCACGATGGCCCGGCCTTTGACGCTCCCACCGGTTCCGCGCATTCCCGCCGGCCCGATGACTTTCGTCCTTCACGACCCGCCGCAGCGCAGACAGGGCCCCTCCTATGGCTTTCGTGACCGACGTCCCTTGAAATAGATGTCGAAGACGATCCAGGCGGACAGCAGAAACGCGACGACGTAGCCCATGAAGCCGATGACGGGAATGCCGAACACCACCGGTTTCATTCCCGCGAAGTAGACGATGGACGATCCGACGAACAGACCGACGACGATTAGGGCCATCGTCAGACGGTTGAGCATGTCGGATAGGATGCGCAGCGGCTCCTCCGATCCCACGAGGCCGACGTTGACGCGCAGCTGCCCCCTGGTGAGCATCCTCGCCGCCACGCGGCTCTCCGCAAGCGCCGTCAGCATTCCATGGACGGCGCCGCGGCCCTCGGCTCCCAGACGCTTCAGCTCTCCGGCCAGAGCCTTGTCCGCTGGCGTCGAGGCGGCGATATGCCTCGAGATGATGTCAATCATGTTCACGTCGGGGATGAACTGGTCCAGCAGACCCTCCAGGGTCACCAGGGCGCGGCCCACGGTGGTCACCGTTCCGGGGACCTCGATGCCATGGCGACGCGCCATCTGCGTGAGGGCGGCGAGAAAGGAGGCGATGTCCAGGTCGGAGAGGTCCGCGGTCCCGTATTCGGTGACGATGGCGTCAAGATCGCCGAGCAGCCCCGAATAGTCGGCGACGACGGTGTCGGGACCCGCGAAGCGCAGAAGCCCGTCGGCGAGCCGCGGCGAGTCGCGGGCAGCGACCGCGAAGATCATCTCGCGCAGCACGGAGCGCGTCCGCGTGTTGAGACGTCCGGTCATGCCCAGATCGATGAGGACGATATGGCCGCCGGAGATGATGATGTTGCCCGGATGCGGATCGGCGTGGAAGAAGCCCGCGTCAAGCACCTGCGTGGCATAGTTGTCGACGAGCTTGATGCCGATCTCCCTGAGGCCGTATCCGGCTTTCGTGAGCAGATCCGGTCTGGAGACGGAGATGCCCTCGACGTAGTCCATGACGACGACGTGCTCGGTGCACAGGTCCGTATAGGGACTCGGACAGTCCATGTAGGCGTAGTCCGCGCAGAACCTCTTGAACTCGGCGAGATTGCGGGCCTCGACGAGAAAGTCCGTCTCCGACTCGAATGTGTCCCACAGCTCCTCGACGACCCCCTTGAGATCGACGACCTGAGCGCTGCGCATGACATGTCCGGCCATGGACGCGATGGACCGCATGATCGCGACGTCCTGGGCCATGGTCTCCCTCACGCCGGGTCTCTGGACCTTGACCGCGACGTCACGGCCGTCGCGAAGCGTGGCGCGATGGACCTGGGCGAGCGACGCCGACCCCAGCGGCTTGGGGTCGATGTCGGCGAACACCTCGTCGACGGGTCTGCGGTACTCCTTCTCGAGGACGCCGATAACCGTCTCGTAGGGCATGGGGTCGGCGTCGGCCCTCAGCTTGGACAGCTCCTCGCGGAAGGAGCGGGGGAGGATCTCCGAGCGCATCGACAGAATCTGCCCGACCTTGACGAAGGTCGGGCCCAGTGCCTCGAACATCAGCCTCATCCGCTCAGGGGTGAGCCCATGGACGACATCGAAGCGACCGGCTATGCGGGCGATCTCGACGAGCCGGCGGGCGGCCCCGCGGCGGGTCAGATGATAGCGCGCGGAGAAGGATCGCCGCCGCCCTCCGAGAAGACCGATGGTCTCCGATCCTCGTGACGCCTCCCGCGACCCCGCCGGAGACGGCACGGGAGCGCTACTTCGCGTCGTCCGCAGCATCCTTCGCCCCGGAGGCGCCTCCGGCGGCACGAGCATCCCTGGACTCCGCCGCGCGGTGCCTGAGCTCGGTGTTCAGCGCCTTGCCCTGCTCGACGGTGAGCTCGCCCTTGGCCACCAGGGCATCGACGATCTCCTGGCTCTTCTCGACGGTCGTGGCCAGTGCGCCCACGCCTGCGAGGAACACCTTGCGAAGACCGTCGCCGAAATCGATATCAGCCATGATTGCCTCCTTACGGTACCGCCCACTGTACCGCACCGAAGGGCGTCCGGAGCGATGGCCCGGGGACGAGGAGCGTCCTATCGCGGCCGGGATGCGGCCACGGAGCGAGCCCGGGCGGCCATCTCGTCAAGACGCGTCAGCCCGGTCCTCATGGCCTCGGTCCGGTCGGGCCGGAACTCTCCGTAGCGTCTCTCGACCGCGGTCCGGATGAGGTGGTCGGCCAGCCTCGGGTTCTTCGGCAGCACCGATCCATGCATGTAGGTGCCGATGACGTTGTGCACGCGGGCGCCCTCGGTGTGGTCCTCGCCGTTGTTCCCGGTGCCGTCCGCGTCCACCCGTCCCAGCGGCGTCGCCTGACTCCCGAGGAAGGTCTGCCCCGAATGGTTCTCATAGCCGATGACGTCGCCGAAGTCCTCGGTGTGCTCGATGAGATTGCCGATCATCCTGTGGCCTCGACCCTCGGTGAAGACGTCGAGCACCCCGATGCCCTCGAGCCGGGTACCGTCGACCGTCTGGAAATAGGAGCCGAAAAGCTGGTACAGACCGCAGATCATCAGCATGGGCATGCCCCCGGCCGCCAGGCCGCGCAGCAGGTCCGCCCGACGGAACAGGTCCTCGGTGATGAGCTTCTGCCCGTTGTCCTGGCCGCCGCCGCCGAGGATGAGGTCGACGTGCCCGGGCCAGTCATCACCCTGGTTGTAGCGGTGGAGGACCGGCTCATAGCCGTACAGGGCGAGCCTGCGAAGGATGACGAGGACGTTGCCCCAGTCGCCGTAGATGTTCATGTCCCGGGGGTACAGGGACATGACGTCGATCGTCGCGGACATCGCCACTCCTTTCAGCGCCCCACGCCGGCGTCGGGGACGCCGACAAGACGGCCCAGGGCCGCGCGGACGCGCAGCATGGCCGTATAGGTGCAGTAGATGTGCCCGGGCTCCCCATGCGCGGAGCCGACGAAGGCGGCGACCGCACGCTCCACGTCCGTGTCGACGCCGACCACGGGGACCTGGTCGTATCCGAGGCGCAGGGCCATGTCCCAGGCGCGCGTGCCGGAAACCATATCGACGCCCCGAGCCCCGAGACAGGTGAAGTCGACGTCCCACAGCCAGCTCATGTCGCGACCATCGGCGTACTCGTCGCAGATGGCGATCATCGTCCGATGGGATGCATGGTCGAAGGACGACAGAGAGAGGCGGAAGCCCATCGGGTTCTTCACCAGCAGAAGCTCGACCGGCGTCCCCGCGACCTCGATGGACTCGCCACGCCCGAAGGCCGGCGTCACCTCGCGCAGAGCGGCCATAAGCTCCGGGACGTCGGCGCGCGCAGCCCTGAACGCCCGCGGGGAGGCGGAGGGATCGGCCCGGACGAGCCCCTGCACGGCTCTGACGGTAGCCAGAGCGGCCGCCGCATTGTAGAGGTTGTAGACGCCTTCGAGATGCATGGCGGTCGTCGACTGCGCTCCATCCATGCGGAACGTGGCCCGATGGTCGCCCACGGCGAGAAGCGTGACATCGGCGGGATCACGTTCGCCCCCCTGCGCCGCCGAAGTCCCTCCGGAGGCATTCTCCGCTCCCACCGCCGATTGCCCTTCCGGGTGTCCGGAAGCGGCATCGGAGGTTTCGCCGAGGTCCGCCGCATGCATGTCGTCATCGGAGGGGAAGGCCGACCTCAGGGAGGGGTCCAGTCCGAAGTAGCGCACGGCGACGCCCGGTGCGACGGAACCGGCAAGCGCCGCGATCCTCGGGTCCTCGCGATTGAGGACGACCGCGCCCGTCGTGGACGCGGCCGACCGTGCGAGAAGCCGCGCCGTGTTGTCGATCTCCCCGAAGCGGTCGAGCTGGTCGCGCAGCACGTTGAGCAGCAGCGTGACCAGCGGCGGAACCTCGTGCACGAAGCGCACGGCGTAGGCCTCGTCAAGCTCGAGGACCGCGATGTCGGCATCAAGCCGTCCGGTGACGCTCACGCGGGTGAGCAGGGCCGAGGCGACGCCGCGGGTGAAGTTCGAGCCCGTGGGGTTGGTGAACACCTTGAGCCCGAGGGAGGACAGGATGGAGGCCACCATACGGGTGGTCGTGGTCTTGCCGTTCGTCCCCGAGACCAGGACCACGCCGTACGGCAGGCGTCCCAGGGTCCGGGGAAGGAAACCCGGGTCGATTCGCTCGACGACCATGCCCGGGAAGGCGCTGCCTCCGTGGTGCAGAAGCCGGGACGCGAGGCGGGCGAGGCGTCCCAGGATCGGCGTGACCGGGGACATCCAGGGACGCGGATCGCGCGCAGGGCCACCGGAAGGCGGGTTCCGTCCGACCGTCTCGCCGTCGTCGGTCCTCCCTGTCTGGGACTGCGTCATGTCACACCCCCTGCTGCCGGTCCTGCGGCATGTCCTGGAACTTCGACGTCGATCCCAGGAACGCCAGATGGAAAGTGTCGGTGGGACCGTTGCGGTGCTTGGCCATGATGACGTCGGCCTCGCCGGGACGGTCCTCCTTGTCGTAGAAGTCGGGACGATGCACGAGAAGCACGACGTCGGCGTCCTGCTCGATCGATCCGGACTCGCGCAGGTCGGAGAGCTGCGGCCGGCGGTCGTTGCGCATCTCGGGGCCTCGGTTGAGCTGGCTGAGCGCGACGACGGGAACCTCGAGCTCCTTGGCGAGCAGCTTGAGCGCGCGCGAGAACTCGGAGACCTCCTGCTGACGGCTTTCGACCTTCTTGCCGGAGGTCATCAGCTGCAGATAGTCGATGACGACGAGGCGCAGGTCACTGGTCTGCTTGAGACGGCGGCATTTGGCGCGTATCTCCATCAGGCTCATGTTCGGACTGTCGTCGATGAACAGAGGGGCGTCCTTGAGACGCGTCCAGAAGTTGTTGAGGGCGCTCCACCTCTCGGGCGTGATGTCATCTGCTCTTCGGAGCACCGACAGAGGAATGCCCGTCTCCGCGGAGATGATGCGCTGGGCGATCTCGACCTTGCTCATCTCCAGGGAGAAGACGATGGAGGCCATGTGGTGGTGGAGGGCGGCCGATCGGGCGAAGTCGATGCCCAGGGTGGACTTGCCCATGGCGGGGCGTCCGGCGACGACGACCATCTGCCCCGGCTGCAGGCCCTGCGTCAGGTCGTCGATGTCGCGGAAGCCCGTGGGCACTCCGCGTTCAAGCTCATGGTTCTGCAGCTTGTCCAGCTGGTCGAGGGTGTCATGGACGACCGATCCGATGGGGGCGTAGTCCTGCCGGACGCGGCCGACGCTCATCTCGTACACCTCGGACTGGGCGAGATTGACCACGTCCTCGGCCTGCGAGCCCTCGGCCGAGTACCCGAGCTGCACGATCTTCGTCCCCGTGGTGATGACGTTGCGCAGAATGGAGCGCTGACGGACGATGTCCGCATAGTAGGTGGCGTTCGCCGCCGTCGGGACGGAGGCCACGAGGCTGTGCAGATAGTCGGTGCCGCCGACCTTGTCGAGATCGCCGGCCTTGAGCAGCTCGTTGGCGACGAGGACGACGTCGACGGGCCTTGAGGTCGCGAAGAGGTCGATGACGGCCTGGTACACCGTCTGGTTGGACGGCTGGTAGAAGTCCGCCGCCGTCAGGGTCTGCGACACCTCGCCGATGGCATCTTTGCTCATCAGCATGCCCCCGAGAACGGCCATCTCCGCCTCGTCGTCATGCGGGGGGACGCGGTCGAAGGCGGGGCCCCCCGTCGGGAAGGACACGGCCGCATCCTTCGTGGACGGCGCCTGCGGGCGCCGCTGGGAGCCGCTCCAGGATTCGTCCTCTGCCATGATCACCTCTCAGTCGTCTTTCGAGTATAGGACCGCCTCTGGCGGCTCCGGCGAAAGGGCCGGTGGATTCGATCGCCGCACGCCAGGTCGACACACCGACCAGCGAATGTGAATAGAGAAAAAAGTTATCCACATTCCGGGCGTGTTTGTGGGGGTAATCCTTTCAGTTATCCACATCGTGGGGATAACCCTGTGCATAGCGTGGGGATTGCTCACCGACGTCATGCCGCCCGGTTGCCGAGCCTGCGATGATGTGGTACCCGAGCGAAGACCTGGGACAACGTGGGTACGAGCAGAGAGACGCCCAGGATCCCCGGCCACTCACGCCGCGCGGTCCGACCTCGGCTCCGCCCCGCCCTTCGCCTGTGTGACGGAGGCGCCCTCGCACGACATCATGTCATGTCTGACGGCCGCATACATCTGCCTGACCATCGCCTCGCGCCATGACGACCATCCGTACTGCCGCGTGATGACCTCGCCGGCCGTCGCCCCCAGGGACGATCCGTCCGCACGGGTGAGATCGAAAAGCATATCCAGCAGAACGGGATCGTTCCCCAGACGCGAGGACAGCTCGCGGACCACGGTGGGGTCATCCGGATCACGACCCGTGGCGAACAGCGACAACGTCAGATGCTCCCGGACGAGGGTCGTGGCCATCTCCACCACCGGCGGCGCGTAGCCCATGCGGCTCAGAATCACCGGCGCGTGCCGCGCCCCCTCGGCGGCATGGTCGGTCACGCCGGGACGCTTCCCGATGTCATGCAGGATGCCGGCGAGCAGCAGCGCCTGGTAATGCGCGTCGTCGTAGCGGACCCCGTCCGGTCCCTGACGACGCAGACGGGAGACGACCTCGACCATATGCCTGTCGATCGTGAATCGATGCACGGCAGAGGCCGAAGGCCGATTGCGCACCCCCAGCCATTCGGGCATCCATCTGCCGGGAATGTCGGCATAGTCGATCTCCTCCCAGACCGGGGGAAGCGCGGTTCCGGAGGCCAGCAGGCGGATGAACAGCTCCCTGGAGGAATCGCTCCAGTCATGGTCCCTGATGGGACAGCGCCGTAGGTTCGCCAGGGTGACGGGGCCGATGGGCATGCCGAACTCGGTGGCCGCCACGGCGACGCGCACAGGCAGTTCGGCGTCCTTCTGGGGTTCGACTCCCTCGGCAAGCACGATCTCATGCTCATGCGCGACCACGCCGGGAGCCAGGACGTCAAAGCGCGGGGCCTCACGCCGGCCGCCGGCCCGCGGCTGGAGCGCCTGGAAGAAGGCGAAGCGAGGACGCTCATGGGTCAGCGTGTGCGCGGCATGCGAGGCCGTGGCGTCCAGGGCGAAGGAGACACGCCGGCCCAGCCGGGCGACGACCGTCTGCAGCTCCTCCACCGATCTGGCCTCCCGCTCGTCATGCGGAAGCGTGGGATCCGCCAGGCCCATCATCGCGGCCACGCGGGCCTGATAGGCCGGGAGCAGAAGATTGCTTTCCTTTCCGGCCACCAGATGGATGCAGTCACGTACGTCCAGAAGCCGTTCGACCGCATGGTCATACGACCCATGGGGACGGTCCGCAAGCCAGGTGGCCGCAAGCGCGGAGACGAGCACCGCGTCGCGAAGACCCCCTCGGGCCTCCTTGACGTTCGGTTGGTTGAGATACGGCAGCCTGCCGAACTCCTTGAGACGTGAATCCGCGGAATCGAGAAGTTCGGGAAGACGTCGGCGCGCGGCTTTGCGCCATCGCTCAAGGATCGACGCCGACGTGCGGCCGATAAGGTCCAGATCGCCGGCGACCGGCCGCACATCCAGCCATCCCATCGCCGCCGGAAGATCCTGGTCGGTGACGGATTCGCACTGCTGACGGGTGCGCACGGAATGGTCAAGATCCAGTCCGCAGTCCCACAGCGGGTACCACAGCCTGTTCGACAGCTCGGTGAGGCGGGCGTCATTCAGCGCCCGGGAATCCACGACAATCACCAGGTCGAGATCCGAACTGGGGCCCACCTGTCCGCGCGCGAGCGAGCCCACCGCGGCAAGGGCGATTCCCGTGTCGGGCACGTCGAAGGACACCGATCGGCAGGCCTGCAGCCACAGCCGTCGGATGCAATCCGTCGCAAGCTCGGTCCGCGCCCTGCGCTTGGCGGGACCGTCTCGATACACGCCATCCCCGTCGGGTCGGCTCATATCCATGAACCGCTTCTTGAGACCGTCGACGGGTGTCGTCTGGCTCGCCGTAGTGGAGAATGTCATAGCAACATCCTCCCGCCTTTCCCCATTCGTGTCACCGTAAAGCCCCTGCAGCGCGTCGCTTATCAGACGGACGACCCGGAACACGAACCTCCGGGGAGAACCCGCCCGCTCCCACATATGACGAATCCCCACATGGACGCACCATGCGGGGATCCGGTTCCGTCATCGTCTCGGAAACGACGCCGTCAGATGGCCGCCGAACCGGTCTCTCCGGTGCGGACGCGCGTGACGGAATCCAGAGGGGCGACCCATACCTTGCCGTCGCCGATGGTCCCCGTCGCCGCGGACTTGACGATGGTGCCGACGAGAGTCTCCGCGTCGGCATCATCGGCGAGAACCTCGATGCGAATCTTGGGAATGAGATCCACCGTGTACTCCGCGCCGCGATACACCTCGGTGTGACCACGCTGACGACCGTAGCCGTTGGCCTCTGACACGGTCAGTCCGTGAACGCCCGCGGCGGACAGCGCCTGCTTGACGTCATCGAGCTTATGCGGCTGAATGATGGCTGTGACAAGCTTCATCTCACTTCACCTCCTTGATAACCGAGCTGGACATGCCAGCGAAATCGTAGGCACGTTCGCCCTGGTCCGCGAGATCGACGCCCGAAATCTCCTGGGCCTCGGTGACGCGCCAGCCCATGGTCTTCTCGAGGGCGAAGGCGATGATCGCGGTAATCACCGCCGAGTAGGCGATGGCGATAAGGGCGATGATGAGCTGGACGAGCAGCTGCTTGCCGTCACCACCGGCGAACAGGCCCGTTCCCTCGCCGAAGAAGCCGATGAGCACGGTGCCGGTGAATCCACCGACTCCATGAACGCCGACGACATCCAGAGAATCGTCATAGCCCAGCTTGAACTTCAGACCGCAGGCGAAGCAGCAGAGCACGCCGGCGATGGCGCCCAGCACCATGGACCACAGGGGGGAGACCACGTCGGCGGCCGGGGTGATGGCGACCAGACCGGCGACCATTCCGGAGGCCGCGCCCATGGCCGTGTAGTGGCCTGAGCGAATCTTCTCGGTGATGATCCACGACAGCGTCGCGGCCGAGGTGGCGGCGGTCGTGGAGATCCAGGCGTACCCGGCGGTGCCGTTGGCGCCGAAGGCGGAGCCGGCGTTGAAGCCGAACCAACCGAACCACAGGAGGAAGGCGCCCAGCATGACGAAGGGCACGTTATGCGGACGAATCGGTTCGGTGCCGAAGCCCTTGCGCTTGCCGATGATAAGGACGATGACCAGCGCCGCGACTGCGGCGTTGATATGGACGACCGTGCCGCCTGCGAAATCATGCGCGGTGGCGCCGATGGCCTTGGAGATCGCCCCGACACCGGAAAGAAGACCGCCGTTCCAGACCATATGGGCCATCGGAGCGTAATCGAAGGTGATCCACAGCGCCACGAAAAGCATCCAGGTGCTCATCTTGATGCGCTCGGCGAGCGCCCCGGAAATCAGCGCGACGGTGATCATCGCGAAGGCCACCTGGAAGGCCACGTCGATGCTCACCGGATACTTGTTGGCGTTCAGCCCGGTAGCCGTGAACACCCCGTCCTTGGCGACCACCGAATCCCTCAGCAGGAAACCGGTGGCGGGGTCTCCGAAGATCCCCCCGACGTCCTTGCCCGCATAGGCGATCGACCAGCCCCAGAAGACCCAGACGACGCCCGTGACGGCCAAGGCTCCAACGGACAGCATAAGCATGTTGAGCACTGCCTTGGCGCGGACCATGCCCCCGTAGAAGAACGCCACACCAGGCGTCATCAGGAACACCAACGACGCCGATGTCAGAATCCATGCGGCATTTCCGGAGTCCATATTCCCTCCCTCTCTGACCTCGATAAATGACGATGGCCCTACCCCGGGCAATCGTCTGTGACTCCACCTTCGTCAACAACCCTTGTGGGGGCCAACAGGCGTTATCAAACGCCCCCACCGTTTTGGAAACGTTACGGAATGTTACGAACATGTTACGAACATGGACGATTCGGGCGACACCCGTCCGGGCGATCCTGCCGGCGTCGCAGAAGAAGGTTCGTACCACCAGACATCACGAGGGATGACGACGACCGGGACTAGGACAGAAGACCGTCGATGAAGGCGCCCGGTTCGAAGACGGCCAGGTCGTCCGGACCCTCCCCCAGCCCCACGAGCTTGACCGGAACGCCCAGCTCACGCTGCACGGCGATGACGATGCCCCCCTTCGCCGACCCATCGAGCTTGGTGAGCACGACGCCGGTGACGCCGATGGCCTCCGCGAACACCTTCGCCTGGGTCAGACCGTTCTGCCCCGTGGTGGCGTCCAGGACAAGCAGCACCTCGTCGACCGGAACGCTTTTCTCGACGACCCGGCGGATCTTCCCGAGTTCGTCCATGAGATTGGCCTTGTTCTGCAGGCGTCCGGCGGTGTCGACGATGAGCACGTCGGCGTTCTCGGCCTTCGCGCGGGCCGCCGCATCGAAGGCCACGGAGGCCGGATCGGCGCCGTCCTTCGCGGCACGCACGACCGGAACCCCGACCCTCGCGCCCCAGGTCTGAAGCTGATCCGCCGCGGCGGCGCGGAAGGTGTCCGCGGCCGCAAGCACCACATGCTTCCCTTCGGCCACCAGAAGACGGGCGAGCTTGCCTGCGGTGGTGGTCTTCCCGGTGCCGTTGACACCCACCATGACGATCACGGTGGGCCTGCGCGCCCCGGGGATCTCAGCCACCAGACGACGGTCGCCCGCGACGTCGACCGCCTCGAGCAGACGGGCGCGCAGGGAGCCGCGCACCTGCTCGGGCGTCGTGGCACCGGCAACGCGCGCATCGGAGCGAAGCCGGTCGACCAGACGTTCGCTGTCCTCGGCCCCGACGTCGGCGACGAGAAGCGTGTCCTCCACGTCCTGCCAGTCCTGGGCCGACAGATGATCGCGCGTGAGGATGGAGAACAGCGTACGGCCGAAGGGGTTGGCGCTGGAGGCGAGACGCGCGCGCAGCCGGGTGATGCGGGAGCCTGAGGATTCGGGATGCTCCACGGTCGAGGCTGCGGAGGAAACCGTCCTGTCCGGGGACGCAGGGACCGGGGACGCACCCGTCGGACGAGGCCGCGCCACGACGGCAGGCGCCGCAGGCGAGGCGACGGCATCGCCCTGCGACGTCTGAGGATGTGCGGGTGACGGGACCGCATCATCCGAGGCCCGCATTCCTCCAAGCCGGCGGCGCATGCCGAGCACGACCCCCGCCACGACGGCAAGAACGAGGACAGCCGCCACGACGATGACGATGACCACAGAGGTATCCATGCCATCCAGCCTATAACGGGGACGTCGCGGCCACCGGCGAATCCATGCGCCACGACGTCCCTGCCGGTGACACACTGGAGTCATGGCCGGTTCTTCACGCATGACGTCGTATCAGCGCCGCGAGCAGCTCATCGCCGTCGGGCGGTCGCTTTTCGCCGCCAAGGGCTTCGAGGCGGTCAGCGTCGAGGAGATCGCCGCGAACGCCAAGGTGAGCAAACCCATCGTCTACGAGCATTTCGGCGGCAAGGAGGGGCTCTACGCCGTCGTCGTGGATCGCGAGATGCGGACCCTGACGAGTGCCTTCACCGGAGCCCTGTCCGATACCGCCGCGCATCCACGGCAGATCGTCGAGCGCGCGGCTCTCGCCCTGCTGACCTACATAGAGGAGAACGCCGAAGGCTTCCAGGTGCTGGTGCGCGATTCGCCGAGCACCGATCCCGCGGGGTCCTTCAGCTCACTGCTGGGCGACGTCAGTCTCAGAGTCGAGCAGATCCTCGGCGAATGGTTCCGTCGGCAGCATCTGCCGTCGAAGGGCGTCCCCTACTACGCGCAGATGCTTGTGGGACTCACCGTCTTCACGGGCCAGTATTGGGCCGACCGACGCAAGATCAGCAAGGAGCAGCTCGCCGCGCATATCGTCAATCTGGCCTGGCATGGACTCTCCCGGCTGGAGGGCAGGCCCGAGCTCAGATATGAGGGGGAAAGGGCACGGCGGAACGCCGAGAAGGCCGCTCGGGACGCGCAGAGGACGAGGGAATCGCCGGGCGTCGATCCCGACCCGAAGGGGGAGGCCGACGGGGCCTCTCCGGACGATACGGCCGGCGGAACGACCAACGACACGACCAACGCCGCCGCGGAGGAGCCGGACGCCCGCCGAACCGAAGGCGCAGAGCCTCGTCATGAATCGACCGGTTCAACGCCGGCTTCGAAGCACGAGGCGAACGACGGGCCGTTGATGGAGACCATGGACCGCGGGAATCCGCAGGAGGGGAGCGTGCTAGGCTGACCTGCGCCGGCGATGGTCGCCGAGCTGAATACGGCAAGGGGACGAGGAGACATGGACTCTCCACTGCTCACCTTCATCATCCCCGCCTACAACATGGCGACCTATCTGGGACGATGCGTGGGATCGCTGACGGCGGCGGACCATGGCGACGCCATCGAGGTCATCATCGTGGACGACGGCTCGACGGATGACACGGGTCGCCTCGCAGACATCTGGGCAAGCAGGAAACCGGACGTCGTGCGCGTCATCCACCAGACCAACAAGGGTCACGGAGGAGCCGTCAACACCGGCATCGACGAAGCTCGGGGCATGTACGTCAAGGTCGTCGACGCCGACGACTGGGTGGGAGCCGACAGTCTGGACCGCGTCCTGACGACGTTGGAATCACAGGCCGACGCGCCGGCCCCGGTGGATCTTCTCGTCACCGACTACGTCTACGACAAGCTGGGCAAGCGCAACAAGCACGTCGTGCGCTTCGGCCGCGTGATGCCTCCGGGCCGGGTTCTCGGATGGAACGACCTGCACCGCTTCGGAATAACCCAGTACATGATCATGCACGCGCTGACGTTCCGCACCGCGGTGGTGCGCGCCTCGGGAATGCGCCTGCCGGAGCACACCTTCTACGTGGACTTCCTCTACTCCTATCAGCCCTTCCCCTGGGTGCGCACGCTCATGTACCTGGACACGCCGTTCTACCACTACTTCATCGGCCGCGACGGGCAGTCCGTGCAGACCGACGTGATGATCCGCCGCGTCGACCAGCTCCAGAGAGTGAACCGTCTGATGGCCGAGGCCACGCCCGAACCGGGAATGGTTCCCGACGGGCTGTACCGCTACATGATCCACTTCCTCGCCATCAACAGCGTCGTGACGAGCGTGTTCCTCATCCTGTCGCACGACCCGTCCAACTACCGCGCCAAGGACCGGCTCTGGGCGGGGCTGGATGAGGTCTCCCCCCGAATCGGGCGGGACGTGCGCCGCAAGGTGATCTCACGGGCGATCAACCTGCGCGGAAGCACCGGGAGGTTCCTCATCCGGCAGGGTTACCGCATCGCCGAGGGCATGGTCGGATTCAACTAGGACGCGGCAGGGACTCCCCGCGCGTTCCGGCATGGGGCACCCCATGCACGAGGACCGTTGTATAATCGGCGTTTGTTGTCCTGCCCCTTTAGCTCAACGGTTAGAGCAGCGTCCTTTTAAGTCGTGGGTTGTGGGTTCGAATCCCACAGGGGGCACCCATCAGTCCTTGGGAACGGCGGAATGAAGCCGCTCCCAAGGTTCCTCTTCGTCGATTCCGGCAATCCCGGTGCTCGGTGCGACCGACCGGCGCGGTCAGCTTCTGCCGACCTTCGACGAGGTCCCGTCGAGATGGATGGTTCCGTCGACGACGTCGTCCGAACCCCGGATCGTCTGGTCATGCGTGACGATGAACGTCATCGGATAATGGCGCAGCCATCCCAGCGCCAGTCGCAGAGGAGTCCCTTCGAAGCGGTTTCCGCGCACGACGATCCCGGAGACCGACCTGCCCGGATCGGTGGCGCTGTCGGACTCCCGATACAGGTCGAAGACGCCGAGCCTCGGGGCGAATCCCCGGAACACGTTGTCGGTGATGACGACGCCATGCCAGCGTCCTGGCTTGACCATGCGATGCGAACGCGAATAGAGCGCGACCGCCCAGGACGGCTGCCCGCTCCCCGCCGTCCAGACGAAGGTGTTCCCCGTGATGGTGATGTCCTCCGCGGCATCGAAATGGATGACGGCACTGTTCTCCGATCCGGCGCCCTCGTAGAAGACGGGGTCCTCCACGTAGTTGTCGCGGAAAACCCCGTCATGGATGTAGCTCGCGTCAGCCGTGGTTCGCGCATAGGCCATATGCGTGCCGAAGGGAGCCGCCGCGGGAAGAAGAAGCCTGCCATGGGAGTCGCGCAGCGGGAGGAAACGACAGTGCTCGATCGTCATATGGGAGGTGGGAGTGTCGTCGAACACCGTGGAGCGGTCCCGATAGCCCTGGGCTCCAAGAGCGGCCACGTCCATCTGGAAGGCCTCCTTGAAGGTCTGCCCGCGGCTCGGCGATCCGATCACGGTGCTGTAGCGGACCGTGACGTCCGTGCTGCCGTCCACGTCCAGAAGATGCCCATGGGGACGCTGCACCATGTCGAACACGCAATGGTCGAAGATGATGTGGCTGGCATGGATGATCGACTCGAAGATGGTCTGGGTCGGCAGGAGAGCCGAGGAGTAGTCGCCTCGGAAGACGACGTTCCGCCACGTCACGTCATGCATGCCGCCGTATCCCCGGGCCCCTCCCGTCGGATACCAGACCACCAGGTCGCCGCGTCGATGGGCAGGAAGCTGGACGTCCGTCTCGTCGCGACGCCCCACCACCGTCGTGTCGCTTCTCATGCGGACGACCCCGGTGAACGCGAACCGCCCCTTCGGGAACGACACCGTCACCGCCACGGCGGACGGCAGCAGGCGCAGGATGAGGTTGAACCGCGGCGTGTTGTCCTCGACGCCGCCGGCGACAAGACCGTTTGCAAGGGCATGGACGACGCCCGCGGCGGTGACGGAGGGAGTGCCCCAGATGACGGCGGGACGGGAGCGAAGGGTTATGGAGACGCTCACCGACGGACCGCGGACGCCATCCACGACCGCCCCGGGAATCGTCAGGATCGTCTTCAGAGGCGTCGAGGCCGAGGTCCAGCACACATAGCGGTCGGCCCCACCGGATCGGACGGTCCTCACCACATGGTCCTGGCGTCGCCTGCCCGGAACGGCCACCTCGCCGACGGGACGGTAGCCACGGGCCCTTTCCAGGGCGGCGGGAGCCACCACGCGCTCGACGATGCGCAACCCGACGGAGGAGGATGAGCGCATATGGCCCACGACGGCGCCCGACGCCAGACAGAGCATGACGACCAGAAGCACGATGGGCCAGCGAACCCGTCCGGAGACTCCGCCGGAGCCATCTCGACGGTCCCCGCCATCTCCAGCGGAAAGGAAACCGGACATCATGGCGCTCCTTTCACACCCCGATGGCGCCGACCCGGAACACGCCCCGCGTCATCTGCCGTGCAGACTACACCGGCAAGGTGCATCAGGACGAGCGGAATGAGAAATCTCACGGAATCCGAGACGTCTCGACGAAATCCGCATGGGGTGCGACGAACGCAGCGGAAGGACCCGTGACGCCCATGGGCCGCGACGACGAATACGCCCACGCCTCCCGAACACCGAAGAATCACGCGATGGTGCCGAACAGGGCGCCCACGGCCCAGGCGAACACCATGGTGCCAAGTCCCATAAGCACGTTGCGTGCGATGGCACGGCGCCGCGCCGCGCCCCCGAGCTGCGCGGACACCGCACCCGTCAGCAGCAGGGCCAGCGCCACGGAGACCACGACGAGCGTCACGCGGAGCGGGAAGGCCACGGGAATCAGCGAGAACAGCAGTGGAATGATCCCCCCGCTGACGAAGGCGACGAAGGAGGAGAACGCGGCGCTCCAGGGGTTCGTCAGCTGGTCCGGGTCGATTCCCAGCTCGTCGACGGCGTGGGCGCGCAACGCGTCATGCTCCATGGCCTCCGCGGCGGCGCGACGGGCCGTCGGAGCGGTCATGCCCTTGGACTCGTAGATCTGGGCCAGCTCGTCGAGCTCGTCGGCGGGCATGGTCTCCAGCTCCCATCTCTCCTTGGCCAGAAGGGCCTTCTCCGTGTCCTTCTGGGCGCTGACGGAGACGTACTCGCCGCCGGCCATCGAGAAGGCCCCCGCAGCGAGCGCCGCGATGCCGGCGGTGAGCAGCGACCGCGGACTGGGGTCCGCGCCGGCGACGCCGATGATGGTGCCCGCCACGGAGACGATGCCGTCGTTCGCGCCCAGAACCCCGGCCCTCAGCCAGTTGAGCCTGTCCGACGACCCTCCGAGATCATGGGGCTCCTCGGCATGCGGCGTGACGGTGAAATCCTGCTCCTTGCCATGGTTGGCTCCGATCCAGCCGCCCTTCGACGCCGGCGGGATGACGACTCCGTCCACCGATGCATCCTCTGCGTCAGCCATCGCTTCCCCTGCCTTCCGAGCCATATGCGTCTCTTCCCACCGGCGCCGGAGATCTCCGCTCCGACTCCCGTGGCGTAGGGCCGGAATATCACGCCCCCCGCCCCGACACGCCAGCGTCTCCTGCCGCTCCGCGCCGAGCCGCGCTCTCACCCGCGGCCGACGAGAACCACGACTTCTTCTCGGGCTCGGGATCCTCCTCCGTCATGGGCCACGCCGAATCCACCGACGGCAGCGACCGGGAGTGCCGAGAGACGCGAAAGGCACCGGCGGCGTGAAGCCCAGAGGCGGGGCGCACGAACGGCGGCGACACGACCCGGTGGTACCATTCGCAGGCAGGTGATGGGCCCCGCCTGTCCTCCCGGGATGCCGAAGCCCGAGCGGCGAACCGCGGACGACCGCGCAATCGCAGTCGTCCTCTGATGGTTCCTACAGAACACGATGGCCGTATGCCGCGCGCCGGCAACGGTCATAGGACGTGTACTGGAAGGAGACCGCCACATGGCCGATTCATCATTCCACGGCATCCCGCAGGAATCCGGGGAGCAGAGACCGCCCAGGCCACGAGGACGACGCTCACGGCTCCCCGACATGGTCTCGGGGGCGGTCTCCGTGTTTCTCGGCGGCATCGTGGGAACCCTTGCGCGCATCCTTCTGTCGACCCTGCAGGGCGAATCCGCGGTCTGGCCCTGGATGACCCTGACCATCAACCTCACCGGAGCATTCGCCCTGGGATTCCTCCAGGAATCCCTTGCGACAACCGGCCCGGACGTCGGATGGCGTCGTCTGGCGCGCCTCGGCGGAGGGACTGGTTTCCTCGGCGGATACACGACCTATGGGACCTTCGTGCTGGAGACTGACCTTCGTCTCGGCGGGCATGTCGTGGGCGTCGGGGTCATCTACGCCGTCGTCAGCGTCCTGCTGGGACTTGCTCTGGCGGGGGTCGGCATCGTCGCAGGAGCGCGCTTCGGCGAGCGAATCCATGAGCGGACGGTCAGGACGGCGTCGGGTGCATCGGAAACTGGTCCGCGGACGCCGGTCACGATCGACGACAGACCGAACCGACCCGGACACGGGAGAGGGGACGGACGATGAGCGTCATCATCCTCGCCGCGCTTCTCGGCGGTTTCGGAGCGGTCTGCCGCTTCCTCGTGGACAACGCGGTGACGAGGCGAACGAAGGGCATCGCGGCCATTCCTTTGGGAACCATCATCGTCAACGTCACCGCCTGCCTGCTCATGGGACTGCTGACGGGATGGGCGCTGGCCCATGTCGGCGAATCCCTGACGCCGCAGATGCGGACGCTGCTGGGATCCGGCTTCCTCGGCGGCTACTCGACCTTCAGCACGGCCAGCGTCGAAGGAGCTCGCCTGCTTCGGGCCGGACGCCCCTGGCACGCCCTCGTCCACACCGGCGGGATGCTGGCGCTGAGCATGGCCGCCACGGGCATCGGTCTGGCCCTGATGCTCTGAACGGCCGCATGTACGGCGATCGCCGACACAGGGAGGTCTCACAGCGATGCTTCTGACGGGATGACCCTCATCCGATCCTGATGCGGAAGGACCCGGATGGCCGCCCCTCACGCGCGGGAATGCCAAAAATCCGGCCGTTATGCCGTACAATATCCACGTCAGGCAGCCAATGGAGGCTGCCGCATGGAAGGAGCCGAAACCATGAAATCCGTACGCATCCATGGACGGCATGACATTCGCATCGAGGACGTCCCCACGCCCGAGCCCGGCACCGACGAGGTCCAGGTCCGCGTGAGGTACTGCGGCATCTGCGGAAGCGATCTGCATGCCTATCTCGAGGGCTGGGGCCTGCCGACGCATCCGCATCCCCTCACCCGACGGACGCTGCCGATCACGCTCGGCCACGAGTTCTCCGGCGAGGTCACGAAGGTCGGATCCGACGTCACGGACCTCGCAGCGGGCGACCCCGTGGCCATCGAGCCCCTGATCGCCTGCGGCACATGCGCCAACTGCCGGGCCGGGAACTACAACTTCTGCGATCGAGCCAAGGCCGACGATGGCGCCGGCAACTTCCTCGGCTTCTCGCAGGACGGCGGCATGGCCGAGTACGCCGTCGTCAAGGCCGTGTTCGCGCATCGACTCCCCAAGGGGCTCTCCTACGAGCTCGGGGCTCTCGCCGAACCCACGGCCGTCGTCTACGAGGCCCTCAAGAAGAGCCGGCTGCGCGCCGGGCAGACCGTGGCCGTGATGGGCGCCGGCCCCATCGGACTGCTCACGGCCGTTCTCGCTCGCATCGCCGGGGCCACCCGCGTGTTCATCTCCGACGTCTCCGAGGTCCGCCTCGCCAAGGCCCGCGAGCTGGGCTTCACCGACGTCCTCAACCCCATGCGGCAGGACGTCGTCGCGGCGATCCGCGTCGACGCCCCCACCGGCGTGGACGTGGCCTTCGAGGCCGCTGGCGTCCAGGCCACGCTCGACACCGCGCTCAAGGTCACCCGGCGCACCGGCATCGTGCAGATCGTCGCCCTGTTCGGGAGGCCCGTCACGCTCAACCTCACCGACGACGTCATCATGCAGGGCATCGACATCATCACCACGCTGTGCTACAACAACAGCTTCCCGTCGGTCCTCGGCATCATCGACGCGCACCGCGACCAGTTCGCCCCGCTCGTCACCAAGGTCGTGGGACTCGACCAGGCGTTGTCCGACGGCATCGAGACCCTGTCCGCCGACAAGGCGCAGGTCAAGATCCTCGTCTCGCCGGACCTCTGACGACGGCGGTCGAATCCCGACATCGCGGTGCGGAGCGGCTTCGGCCCGTACCGCGATGTCCTTCCACGGAACGCCGTGATACGCCGGGGGCGATATGCCGACCCTCCCCGAGGACGTCAGAGCACCCGTCGCTAGGATGAGGGGTATGCATCAACCCTCCCCGTGGACCAATCCCCTGCGCGACCCGCGTGACCTGCGCCTGCCGCGCATCGCCGGCCCCTGCAGCCTCGTCATCTTCGGCGTCACCGGCGACCTGTCGCGCAAGAAGCTTCTTCCGGCCGTCTATGACCTTGCCAACCGAGGCCTTCTCCCTCCGAGCTTCGGCCTCATCGGCTTCGCCCGACGCGACTGGACCACCGAGCATTTCATCGACGTCGTCAAGGAGGCCGTCCGGCAGAGGTGCCGCACCCCCTTCCGCGAATCCACCTGGACCAACCTCGCCCAGGGCATCCGCTTCGTCCAGGGCACGTTCGACGACCCCGCCGCCTTCGAGCGGCTCAGCGACACCGTCGCCGAACTCGACCGCGATCGCGGCACGCGCGGCAACCATGCCTTCTACATGTCCGTGCCTCCGAGCGCCTTTCCCGTCGTCTCCCGCCAGCTGGCGGCCTCGGGCCTGTCGCATTCCGGCGAGGGCGCCTGGAGGCGGGTCATCATCGAGAAGCCCTTCGGCCGCGACCTGGCCAGCGCCAAGGATCTGGACCGCGTGGTCTCCGAGGTCTTCGACCCCAGCTCGGTGTTCCGCATCGACCACTACCTGGGCAAGGAGACGGTGCAGAACATCCTCGCCCTCCGCTTCGCAAACTCCATGTACGAGCCCATCTGGAACTCGAACTACGTGGACCACGTCCAGATCACCATGGCCGAGGACATCGGCATCGGCGGACGCGCGGGCTACTACGACGGCATCGGCGCCGCCCGCGACGTCATCCAGAACCATCTGCTCCAGCTCATGGCCCTGACGGCGATGGAGGAGCCGGTGAGCTTCTCCGCCGCCGACCTCACCGCGGAGAAGACCAAGGTGCTCTCCGCCGTTCGCCTGCCGAGGGACCTGTCCCTGAACACCGCCCGCGGGCAGTACGCGGAGGGATGGCAGGGCTCGCACAAGGTCGTCGGCTATCTCGGCGAGAAGGGCATCGACCCCGCCAGCACCACCGAGACCTACGCGGCCATCCGCCTTGACGTGGACACCCGACGCTGGGCCGGCGTCCCCTTCTATCTGCGCACCGGCAAGCGCCTGGGCAAGCGCGTCACTGAAATCGCCGTGGTCTTCAAGCGAGCCCCGCATCTGCCCTTCGAACAGACCGCCGTGCGCGAGCTGGGCAACAACGCCATCGTCATCCGCGTGCAGCCCGACGAGGGCGTCACCATGCGTTTCGGAGCGAAGGTCCCGGGGGGCACGGCCATGGAGGTGCGCGACGTGTCCATGGACTTCAGCTATGGCCGCTCCTTCACCGAAAGCTCGCCGGAGGCCTACGAACGTCTTATCCTCGACGTGCTGCTCGGCGATCCGCCGCTGTTCCCCACCACCGAGGAGGTCAACCTCAGCTGGCGGATCCTCGACCCCATCGAGGAGTTCTGGTCCACGCTCGGACAGCCCCAGCCCTACCGTTCGGGGACGTGGGGCCCCGCCGAGTCCGACGCAATGCTGGCGCGTGACGGACGCCACTGGAGGATGCCATGATCATCGACATGCCGAACACCCGCACGCGCGAGATCGCGGGGAAGATCGACGAGCTGCACAAGGAGCGCGGGGAGGCGGCCACGGGACGCGTCCTCACCCTGCTCATCTCCACCGAGGACGAGGAGCTCGAGAACGCCCTCGAGGTGGCCAACGCCGCCAGCCGTGAGCATCCCTGCCGCGTCATCGCGCTCGTGCCGGATCTCCACCCCGACGAGGCCGCGGACGACGACGACTCCAACCTCAACGCCCAGGTGCGCTTCGGAGCCGACGCCGGCGCCGGGGAGATCATCATCCTGCGCCCGCGCAACGGACTCGTGCGGCATCCCGACACCCTCGTCATCCCGCTGCTCGTGCCGGACGCCCCCGTCGTCGCCTGGTGGCCGACCAACCCGCCGTCGAACCCCTCCAAGGATCCGATCGGCGCCATGGCCCGCAGCCATATCACCGACGCCATGCGCTCGAGCAACCCCGAGGCCACCATGGAGCGGCTGCGCCGCAACTGGTCCCCGGAGGACATCGACCTGTCCTGGACGCGCATCACCGTCTGGCGCGCGATGCTCGCCTCCATGCTCGACCAGCCGCCGCATCTGCCCATCACCGCGGTGCGCGTCACGGGGCCGCGCGACTTCCTGCCCACCGAGCTGCTGTGCTCCTGGTTGCGTCTGAAGCTGGACGTGCCCGTCACCAGCGACGTCGAGGAGGACGCGCAGGCCATCACCGGCGTATACCTCACCCGCTCCGACGGCGTCGTGTCGCTGGAACGCCCTCATGAGGACCAGGCCGTCATCGAGCAGCCGGGACAGCCCGCGCAGCCAATCTCCGTGCCCATCAGAACGCTTGAGGACTGCCTGACCGAGGAACTGCGCCGGATCGACCCCGACGAGGTCTACGCCGACGTCATCAACGCCGGCTGGGACCTCACCCACGCCTGAGACGCAGTCGTCCCAGGCGTCATAGCGGGCGCTCCGATGGGTCCCGAGTGCCGGCTCCGGATCCGTTCGTACGGAGCCCGCACGGATCCCTCCTCGGAGAGATGCGGAGGACAATGGACGCCGTGCGGCGACGCGGCGATCGGAGGACAATCAGGACCATGAGCGAACGTCGACTTCTTATCTATCCCGACACCCAGGTTCTTGCACGGGCGGCTGCCCATCGTCTTCTTCTCGTGCTGCTCGACGCCCAATGCGCGCGCCCCTCCCGCCCGCGCTTCGACCTGGCCCTCACCGGCGGCTCCGATGCGCTGAGGATGCTGGAGCGTCTGTCCGAGGATCCGCTGACGGATGCCGTCGACTGGACGCGGGTGCACCTGTGGTGGGGGGACGAGCGCTTCGTCGCCAACGACGACCCGGACCGCAACGCACTGCAGGCCCGTCGCCTTCTGCTGAACCGCCTGGTCGCCACCGGCCGGCTTCCCAAGGACCGAATCCACGAGATGCCCGCCGACGACAGACCCGCCTCCGTCGTCGCCGCAGCCGACGACGAGGAGAACGAGGCCGTTCTGGACGGAGCGGCACGCATCCATGAACGCGAACTGCGCGCCCAGTTGGGACCGCGGCCCCGCATGGATCTTCTCATCCTCGGCATGGGCCCCGACGGGCACTTCGCCTCGCTGTTCCCCGGCCACCCGCAGATCGGCATCACCGACCGCCTTGTCGTTGGCGTGGACCACTCCCCCAAGCCCCCGGCGCTGCGGCTGTCCATGACGTCCCCGCTTCTCGCCGCAAGCGAACGCACATGGATGCTCACGGCCGGCACGGCCAAGACGCGGGCCTTCGCCGCCGCCTTCACCCGACATGACGACATCGCCTATCCGGCGTCGTTCATGGATGGCCGGGCCGAGGCCGTGTGGATGACCACACCGGAGACGATTGCCCTGCTCTGAGACGGCCGGAGGTCGCGTCGAGACCATGACGTCGCGATGCGACCTGCCGTGACACGCCTCACACTTCATCGTCGGCGAAGCCCTGGAAAACTATCAAAAAGATAGCTACTTTGTATATGAAAGCACATGCGAGGCGGCGGACGCCCGCCCGAGCGGAATCGACGGAATATGAGCACACAGGCACCAGCAGCCGGGAACGTCAGCGAGACGGCACCTGAGGACATCGCCATCACCGAGGCGTTCGCGGAAGGCGAGACACCCCTCGAGGCCTGCCCGTCCTTCGTGGCGGCCATGACCATCATCGGTCAGCGCTGGAGCGGACTGATCATCCAGGCTCTCGCCAAAGGATGCTCCAGCTTCACCGAGATCTCGCATTTCGCCGAGAAGCTCAGCGACGCCTCCCTGTCCCGTCGACTCAAGCAGCTTGAAGCCGAGGGACTGCTGGTGCGCACCGTCACCCAGGACCGTCCCACCCGGGTGCGCTACACGCTCACCGAGGCCGGCAAGGCGCTGGCGCCCGTTCTCAACTCGCTCACCGACTGGGGCGAACACTATGTCCGCCACGGGAACGTGACGCCTCCGGCGCGCCGGAGGCATGTCGCATGAGCATGGAGATAGGGATCCTCACCTTCGGCGAAGTGACCCGAGACCCGGACACGGGTCGGACGCCATCGCCACGGCAAAGGCTACTGGACACCCTCGAGCAGGCCCGACTGGCCGATGAGGTCGGCCTCGACGTCTTCGGCGTCGGCGAACATCATCGCGGCGACTTCATCGCCTCCTCCACCCCCGTCATCCTGTCGGCCATCGCCTCGGTCACGAAACGCATCCGCCTCGCCAGCACGGTCACCGTGCTCTCCAGCGACGACCCCGTGCGGGTCTGGGAGCAATACGCCACCATCGACCAGATCAGCGGCGGACGCGCGGAGATCATGGCCGGACGAGGCTCGTACACCGAATCCTTCCCGCTTTTCGGATACTCGCTGCAGGACTACGACGCTCTTTTCGCCGAGAAGCTCGACCTGCTGCTGCGCATACGCGACCACAACCCCGTGACCTGGTCGGGACGCTTTCACGCGCCCCTCACCGACGTCGACATCACCCCGCGCTCCCTGCAGAACCGTCTGCCCATCTGGCAGGCCGTGGGAGGCACGGCCGCCTCCGCCGTCGAGGCGGGGCGACGCGGGATTCCCCTGATGATCGCCTTCCTCGCCGGCCCCATCAACGCGCATACGGGACTCGTGGACTTCTATCACGCGGCGGCCTCGAGAACGGACACGAGCCCGGAAGGCCTGCGCATCGGCGCCAGCGTCCACGGATTCGTGGCGTCCGATATGCGTCACGCCCGGGACGCCATGTACCCGCGTTTCGTCGCAGGAATGAGCCAGAACGGCCACCGGCGCGGCGAGCCCTTCCCTCTGCCCCGCAAGGCCTTCGACCTGCAGACGGGGCCCGCCGGGATGATCGTGGCCGGAGGCCCCCAGGAGGTCATCGACAAGATCATGACCTACCGCCGTCTCTACGGCATCGACCGGATCATGCTGCAGATGGGCTTCGGCGGAATGCCGCAGAAGGATCAT